>DGYV01000010.1:5016-26739 GCA_002398485.1 Peptococcaceae bacterium UBA4997
TGGGCGTGCGTTCATCGGAAATTTTGAATTGTACCACTTGGCCTTCGGTATTGCCTTTTGCCAAAGCGGAATAACCGCCTACACCTGTGCAGGAACCTGCGGAAATTTGGGAAACCCCTAAATTAAGGCAGGCTTTGCGCATTTCCTGGCTTTCGCGGGTGCTCATGATGATGCCAGTATAAGGCACTGCCATGCGAATTATGGCAACCAGTTTTTTGAAATCCTCATCCGGTACGGCATAGGGGAAGTCTTGCATAGCTGTGCCTATGGCAGGTTTTATGCGAGGCACGGATATAGTATGTGGGCCTACGCCGAAAACCGCTTCCATATGAGCGGCATGGAAAAAGGTACCCAAAAGGTCGTAGTGCCAATCGTAAAGCCCGTATAAAGCACCGAAGCCAACATCGTCAATACCTGCTTGCATAGCTCTGTCATGAGCGGTGGTGTGCCATTCATAATTGCTTTTGGGGCCGTAAAGGTGCAGTTTTTCATAAGTGGGCTTGTGGTAGGTTTCCTGGAATAAAATGTAAGTACCAATTCCCACATCTTTTAGTTTTTTATAGTTTTCCACAGTGGTTGCCGCAATATTTACATTAACACGGCGGATCTCACCGTGAGCTTTTTTAACATCATAAATAACTTTTATGGAATTAAGGATATAATCTATATCGCAATGCACGGGGTCTTCACCATATTCCAAAGCCAGGCGTTTATGCCCCATGCTTTCCAATACTTCAACTTCTTCACGCAGCTGTTCATCTGTAAGCCGGCTTCTTTTTATTTTATGTTTATGGGAATAACCGCAGTAGGTACAGCCATTTATGCAGTAATCGGAAATATAAAGTGGGGCAAAAATAACCACCCTTTTGCCGTAAATATGGTTTTTGATGGTTTCGGCAGTTTTGTACATTTTGTCTAACAGCTCTTTATCCTCTACATAACTTAAAGCTGCTACTTCAGGCGCTTCTAAACCCTTGAATTCGCCCGCTTTGGCAATAAGGCTTTCTATATAAGCCTTATCTTTGGCTTTTTCCTTGGCTTCGGCCAAGGTTTTTACTATCAACTCATCGTTGATAAATTCTTCCGCTTTTGATGATTTTAAGTCATATGCCATTGTTATCGCTCCTTTATTGCTAATAAATATTTATTCTTTGGTAAGCGCGCTTTTTACGGATACTCCGTGAAGCTTGCCCAAACTGCCTGTTAAAGCACTTATTTCGTCAGTAGTGCCGTCTACTATAAGGGAAATCACCGATACATTACGTTCTTTGTAGGGTAACCCCATCCTGCCGCTTATTATGTGCGCATAGCGGTGTAAAATTTCGTTTACCTCTTTGGCAAGTGCGCTGTCTTCCAGCACTATGCCCACGACACCCAGTCTTTTGCCTGCCATTATCAGCCCTCCCTTAAAACAAAAACCCTTTTCCGTACGGAAAAGGGTATAATGAATAAAGCGTTTTTTACGCTTACCCTTCCCAATCGGAAAATCCTTTTGGTTAGTTTTTGTGTATCCTCCCTGTGAATAAAATCCATAGGTCAGATGTTTAATAATATTATAATATTTGTAACTGCTAAAAACAAGTAAAAAAATGGTTTTTTAAGGCACAAGCAAAAGTGTTTTTTTACCAAAACCCTTAATAAAGCAGGAAAAATAAAAATAAAACCGAAATAAATGCTTGAATGGGAGTGATAAAATGATAAATCCTGATATACCCGTAACGGATGTAAAAGGCTTGAGCCTATTTAAAAATAATACAGTGGTGGATATTTATGGGCTCATTAAAGAACTGAATTCCCGCTATACAGCTTCCGGAAAGCCTTATGTAGATATAGTGCTTTCCGACAAAGGCGGTACAGTGGATGTAAAAATATGGGATGCCACAGGCGAAGAATTGCCTGCAAATACAGGTGATGCTGTAAAAATAAGGGGTGCGGTGGGTGAATGGAACTCTAAACCTCAATTGACCGTAAAATATGATAGAACCGCCAACCCGTTTTTGCGCAAAATAGATTTTAACGTTGACGAAGTTAAAGAAGATGATCTTATAGCCTGTGCTCCTATTTCAGGACAAGAGCTTTGGCAAAGGCTGAAAACCATGGTGGATGATTTTGAAAACCACGAACTGAAAGCCATTATTTTGAAATTTTTGACTCAATATGAACAGGAGTTGCTGTATTATCCGGGTGGTGAAAGTGTGCATCATGCTGTGAAATCAGGGCTTTTGTACCATATTTACGGTATGGTTATAATGGGTGAGGGCAGTGCAGCTTTTTATGGGCTCGATAAGGAACTTTTAATAAGTGGAGCTATAATCCACGATATAGGTAAGCTTAAAGAATACCAAAGCAATGAAAACGGTATAGTGCTGGACCGCTCTGTAGACGGTCAGCTTTTGGGGCATATGATAATAGGTGTGGATATGCTGGATGAGCTGGCTTGCGGTGTGGATATTTCACCCGAATGTTTAATGCTTTTGAAGCATATGATAATCTCCCACCATTATGATGAAACCTGGGGGGCTTATCAAAAACCCATGTTCCCCGAGGCTGAGCTTTTGCACCATTTGGATTTGATGGATTCCCGTATGAACATAATGATGAGCTATTATGAAAACTTACAGGCGGGTGAATTCAGCGAAAAGAATTACTGGTTGGGCCGTAGGGCTTATAAACCAAAGTTATAAAACCTTGAAATTATTATATAACTGATGTATTAAACTAAAAAACTGCCTATAGGCAGTTTTTTTGTGAACTTTTTGTCTTCTTGAAACATCTATATATTGTATTCAAAATGCTATAGCAAAAATATACGAAAGGTAAAAGGTTCTAAATATGTTACAAAATATTTCTGATCAGAGTAAGTTTGCCGCTGCTACTAATCAAGCCAAGTATGAGTTTTTTGTTGATTTTATTATGGAAAATAAAGATAAATTTTATCGCCTTGCCTTTTGTTATGCCAAAACTTCTGATGGTGCCATGGACATAGTACAAGAGGCCATAGCCAAAGCCCTTAAAAATATCGGCAGCCTGCGTGAGCCTGCCTACATAAAAACTTGGTTTTACCGCATTGTAGTAAATGAAAGTTTACAATATTTACGAAGCAATAAAAAGTTGGTGGCTGTAGAAGATGTTTTTGCTACGAATGATACAGATTTTGAGGGCGAGGATAATTTAAGCTGTACAAAACTTGATTTATACAAGGCTATCAGCAATTTAACGCCCAAGCTTAAAACGGTGATAGTACTGCGGTACTTTGAAGATTGTAAAATCCAAGAAATAGCCAAGATAACCAATACCAATGAAAATACTGTTAAATCCCGCTTGCGTTTAGCTTTGGAACAATTACAAAAATGTTATAAGAAAGAGGTGTGATCATGAATAAATTGGAAGATGATATTCGGAAAACCAAAGACTTATATGAATCTATAAAGGTTCCGCCCTACTATGATGCTAAGGTGCATGCTGTTATTGCTAAAAACAAAGTACCGAAGTACAGCTTAAAATGGCTTAAAAGAACTGCCTGTGCTACCCTTGCTGTAGTATTGATGGGTATAGCAGGATTAAATTTAAGCCCTGCTTTTGCTTTGGCGGCAAGTGATATACCCGTACTGGGAGATATTGCCCAGGTTCTTACTTTCCGTACTTATGAGCGGCATGACAGCCAAGCCGAAATAGATGCCAATATACCCGAAGTAAGCCAAATGTCAGATCAGGAATTACAGGCAAAAATAAATGCTGAAATCAAGGCTAAAACAGATGCTGTATTGGCTGAAGCGGAAAAACGCGCGGCTGAAGAACAAAAGGCCTATTTGGAAACAGGAGGCGATATTGATGAGTATATGCCTGTAGTTATTGATATAGATTATACTATATATAATCAAAGCCCTGAAATTTTATCGTTTGTGGTCAATTGCAGTGAAACCAGAGCCAATGTTTATACCGAACAGTATTTTTTTAATATCGATTTACTAAATAATAAAGAACTTACTTTAGAGGATATGCTGGGTAAGGATTATATAGCAATTGCCAATGAACAAATAAAGGCAGAAATAGCCGAAAGAGCCAAAGACCCTGATAATATATATTTTGATGGCAGTGAAGGTATAGATGGTTTTACCACTATAAGTGCCAACCAGAATTTTTATATTAATAAAGCCGGTAATTCCGTAGTTATTTTTAATAAATATGAAATTGCACCCGGTTATATGGGCATACAAGAATTTGAGATACTTAAACAGAAATAGTACAATAAAAATTTAAAATAATAAACTCCGTTAGGTATTTGTATTTTATTAATACATATTCGAACGGAGTTTATTATTTTATGATCATATATCGTTATTGCAATAGTAGCAGTAAAAGCCCAATTTTTCACCGTGTACATGGAAGGTAAAAGCTATATTGCTGCCCGATTCCAAGGTAAAGCCTACATCTTCATCGGCTAATATACGGTAATTGGCCTTGGGCAGGTAATCCATAAAGTAGGCTTTTTGCATATTATTTTCCCAGTTTTCGGGGTATTCATGGGAAAGCTGTTTAAGGGATTTGGAATTGGGTTCAAAATACATATATGTGCCAATAAGGCGTGTATCCTTATGGAAGTAGGGTTTAAGCCTATCAAGAAGATTAGCTTTGTTAAAAATAGAGTATTCGTTGATTGAGAAAAAATCTAAATAAATATCAACACAGCCTTTTTTGATGGGGTAATGTAGGGTACTGTCCGCAATATAAAGAATCTTCAAATCAGGATTCAAATTTTCTATTTTTTCTTTATATAAAGATATTATTTCAGGGTATTTATCTATAACTATATAAAGCGCGTCTTTATCGAAAAGGCTGAAATTGGTATAAAGAAAAAAGTAGGCGTTAATATGAGTTTCCATAATAATTTTATTTTCAAGGTTTATGCTATTCAGGTTTTCAGCCATCCAGTTATAGGCTTTTTGGAAAAGGCTTACGGTAGAGGGTGTCATGCCCTTGTAGAAACCGCGGTCTAAATCGGGGTAATCGTAGTTGCTTATATTACGCCCCTTGGTTATAACTACGCCATTTTTAATATTGGCACTATAGCCGCAGGAACAGTTAAGCTTGCCGGAAATAACCTGCTGTTTTTGAATAGAAGCATCATCCAAATCAAGTGGTTTATTACAGTGAGGGCAATAAAGATATTCCAAAAAATTCAGGTGTACACCACTTATATTATCAGGTTTATTGGCAATATTGGCGGAATCCTTGATTTCCTGTTCGATATTTTTTATGGTTTCTGTTATATTGTTTTTTTGCTGTAAAAGGAAATCCTTTTGTTCTTCCAAAAGTTTTATATAGTCTTTTACATCACCTTTATCTTCAAAATTGCTAATACGGCTCAAGGATAAAATCTGCTGGATTTGGTTAATTGAAAACAGAAAGTTTTTCAGCTTCAAGATTAGTGCCAGGTCTTTAACATCACGTTCACTGAAATCATATTGTTTGGTTTTGGAGCTGGGAACCAACAGCCCTATGCTCATATAGTAGCGTATGGTATTGGTAGGCAGGTTGAATTTTTTAGCAAGCTGACTTATTTTCATTGGTTTAACCTCCTTGTATTTTTACTATATACATTTTTCGACTTTTTGTCTAGTATTTGATTAAAAAAAAATTTAAAACATGCAGTTAACTATAGGTTTTAGCATTTTAATATAATATAGCCTTATTACTACTAGGTTAGAATGGTTTTTAGCAAAAACTTTAAAAAATAGGCTGTTGACCTAAAGTATACTGAATAGCATATACTGACATTATACATAAGGGAAGTTCATTCCCAATCGGAGAGGATGTGTTGGTATGTTTTCAGCAGGAACAGAAGCCTATATAAAAGCAGACCATGTATTATACAGTAATGCTGTTTTTTCACCGGAGCGCAGTGCATTGTTTGCGGGAGGTATAGCTGTTAAAGATAATTATATTTTACAGGCAGGCACTAAAGAGGAAATTGCTTGTTATATTGATGATAATACCAAAATAACAGAGCTTGGTGATAAGCTTTTAATGCCGGGTTTCCATGATTGCCACGTTCATTTTATGATGGGTGGCTTGCACATAAACAATGTAGATTTAAGTGATTGCAAATCCGCTGAAGAATGTGCAAAAAAAACCTATGATTTTTACCTGGCCCATCCCGGAAATTATAAAGAAGGCGAGTGGGTTCTGGGTTTCAGTTGGTATAATTTTTTCTGGGAAGATCAAAACTTCCCTAAAAAGGAACAACTGGATAAATATTTCCCTGATATGCCTGTATTTTTACTGAATGCCGATGCTCATGCCGCCTGGACTAACAGCAAGGGCTTAGAAATAGTGGGTATAACGAAGGATACCGAAAATCCACCTTTCGGTACAATTCATAAGGACGAAAATGGCGAGCCTACAGGTTATATAGATGAAGGCGCTATGGTTTTGTTTACCAAATATGCCTATAGCTTTGGTTTGGAGACCCAAATTAAGCTTATTGCCGATATGATGGGTGATTTTGCTAAAAACGGTGTAACTTCCTGTAATGATATGCTGCCGTTTTTCGGAGTTAATTTAGGCAGCTTGGAAGGCTTGGAGCGTTTGGAGGAGCAGGGCAAATTGACAATGCGTGTTAACTTTGCCAACGATCTTTATGATGATTTTGCTTTTACCAAGGAATTGCGTAAAAAATATAAAGGAGGTAAAATTAATCACTTTGGTTTGAAACAATTTGCTGACGGCATTATTGTTACTCATACCACTAACTTGGTAGAGCCTTATAATGATGAACCTGAAACACCTCCTATGATGGTATGTGATTTGGGTTTGCTGGAGGAAGCTTTTATCAAAGCGGATAGCCTTGATATTCCCGTGCACCTGCATGCTGTAGGTGATGGCTCTATTCGCTGCATTTTGGATATTGCGGCCAAGGCCAGAGCTCTAAATGGTACTAAGGATATACGTCATTCTATTGAACACCTTGATTTAACACACCCCGATGACTTTAAAAGACTAGCAGAGCTTGGCATTGTTGCATCCATGCAGCCGCCGCATATGGCTCTTACCGATACTTACGAAGAATGCCCTTACCCCTTTGTAGTTGGTAAAGATAGAGAACGCTATCTTTGGGCCATGAAATCCATGCTCAACCATAATGTGCATTTGGCTTTGGGTACGGATCATCCCGTTGTAACTATCAATCCTTTTATAGGTATTTACCGTGCGGTTACGCGTTTATATAATGATGGTAAACCCGAAGGTGGTTGGAATCCGCAGGAAAAATTGACAATGTGGGAAACTCTTGCCTCTTATACCTTAGGTTCTGCTTATATGGCGCACCGTGATCATGAGCTTGGCAGTTTAGAAGCCGGCAAATTAGCTGATATTATTGCTGTGGACCGTAATCTTTTTACCTTAGAGCCGAGGGCTATCATGGATGCGGAGGTAGTTCTCACCATGGTAGACGGAAAAATAGTCTATCAGAAATAATAAAAAATCCATTTTTAACAACTTTGCACTTAAAGCCGCCTTTGGGCGGCTTTAAGTGTATAAAGCGTAACTCAAGAATTTGAATTATAATTGTTGATATTATAATATTATTCTATTGAAAAGGCTTTGCTTATGCTTGTTTTTTCATTATTATAATATATATTATGATTATTAAATTAAATTATTAAACCTTCAAATCAAACAAACAGAAGAGGCGAAAGAAGATGCCTTACAGGTAAGCTTTAAGGCCATTATATTTAATAAATTATTTTCATAATGATTATTTAAAAAGAGTACCTGGAAAAAAATTGGAATATAGCATATAATGATAAAAGAATAAACATACAAAATTTTGTATTCATTATTTGAGTATAAAATTTTTTTGTAAAAAGGGGCCATTTTATATGCAAACTAATAGGAATAGAAGCAAACTTTTAGCAGGAATCATTATATTTGCTGTAATATTGCTTGGTATTATAATATTTTTGGTTTGTGAACATAAGGAACAAGAGCGTATTGCGGAAATAGAGGCTCAAAAAGAACTTGCAATAAAAAAAGAAATTGATTCTATTCAAGAAAAATATTTTCTACCCGTTTTTCAGCTCTTTAACGGAGATTTAACTGATGATGTGGTTGTGGTGGCTACAGTGAATTTTTGGCCTATTACCAAAAATGAAATCGATTATCGTAAGAAAATGAGGGAAATCTTTGGAACTTATGCGGATGAAAACTTTATTTTTAACTATTTGGTAGAGGAAAAAGTTATGCTTTCCCAGGCACAAGCTCTTGGGCTTTTACCTACCAAAGATAAGGTAAATAATGAGCTTAATGATTTAAAGCAAGAAATAATGAAAGAGCAGGAGTACCGTAAGCTAATCAATTCAATTATTGAACAGTGGGGCATAAGTGAAGATGATTATTGGCAAATATGTGAAGCTTATAATCAATATAGGCTTATTGTCGCAAATAATTTGTCAAATGTAATAGAAGATGAATGGTGGAATGATGAAGACTTTGATTATACTTATTTAGGTACTGATGCATATTATTGGCTAAAGAAGCTGGAATATAAAAAAAGTGCTACTATAGAAATATTGGATGATAGTAAACGATATACACCGATTATGGATAAACTATTTAGCTATAGAAATTCTTATAAATATGGTATAACTGAGGACGAATTAATGAAAGAATTAACTAAAGTAAATTAAATGCAGTAAATAAATTAAAAATTATGTTTGAAAAACAAAATCAGAACTAAGAATACAAAAAGCAAAGGAACGCTTTTTCGCTTCACAATATCTTGGGGATATGTTAAAATAAAAATAATTTAATATCAATGCTGGTTTTTTAATGTAACTAAACTTTAAAATAGTGGCATTAAGAAGAAAGAAGGCAAAGCTTAAATGCAGGGTAAAGTTGTAAGCAAGCAAAATAATTCCAGGATGTGTATTGTTTGCGGGATTGAAAATCAATTAGGCATGGATGCTCGTTTTTATAATTTGGAAAATAATGAAGTTGTTGCTGTTTTTACTCCTAAGGAGGAACACCAAAGCTATCCGGGCAGGATGCATGGTGGTTTATCGGCAGCTATTTTGGATGAAACGATCGGAAGAGGTTTAAAAAACCTTGAACCGGGCAACTGGGCGGTAACTATAGAGCTTACCACAAAGTACAGAAAGCCTGTTCCCTTAGGTGTGGAATTAAAAGCAGTTGGCCGTATCACAAATATCAAGCACAGGCTGGTTGAAGGAACAGGTGAAATCTATTTACCTAACGGAGAGGTTGCAGTTACGGCTGAGGCCAAATATATCAAGATGTCCGCCCAAAAAATCACGGATTGTGATTTTGCAGCTGATGAGTGGATGCTCCTAGAGAATGAAAACGATCCTCAAACCATTGAAATCCCTGAATGCAGCGAGGCTTAGCATAGGAGTACTTTTTATGAAAAAAACAGAAGCTTCTTTTTTAAGCACCAATGGAACAGATGAAATAACCTATTACATTTACTCTACAGAAAACCCCAAAGCTATTTTGCAAATTTCTCACGGTATGTGTGAATATATAAACCGTTATGAACCATTTGCAGCTTTTTTGAATGCTAATGGCATTATTATGTGTGGCAATGACCATTTAGGACATGGTGAAAGTGCCAGGCTCAAGGGTTCCTTGGGTTATTTTGCTAATGAAAACGGTTGGCGTTATTTGGCGGAGGATCTGCGCAAAACCAAGGAGCTTACGGAAGCGGCATATCCTGATTTACCTTATTTTTTGCTGGGTTATTCTATGGGTTCTTTTGTAGCTCGTGATTATTTAACAAAATATGGCACAGGCCTTGCGGGAGCCATTATTTCCGGAACCAGCGGCGGCGAAAAGCTTGCCGACATCGGTTTGTTGATGGCGCGTAGAATAAAAAACTCCCATGGCGAAAAGTACCGCAGTAAATTTTTAAGTGGTCTTGCTTTCAAGGGCTATACCAAAAAATATGATGATGTCCAAAGCGGTTACGACTGGCTTTCTAAGGATAGGAACATAATCAATGATTATGCTAAAAACCCATTGTGCAACTTTACTTTTACCACAAGTGGTTTTATAGATCTATTTACACTCCTTAAACACGTTTCAACTTTGGAATGGGCGCATAAGGTGCCAAAAGCACTGCCTGTTTATATGATAAGCGGAGCAATGGATCCAGTGGGTGCTTATGGTAAAGGTGTGGGGAAGGTTTATGAACGTCTTAAAAAAGCGGGAGTGAAGGACTTGGAATTAAAGCTTTATAAAGATGGCCGCCATGAAATGCTCAATGAACTTAATAAGGAAGATGTTTATAAGGATATATTGTTGTGGCTGGAAAAACACCTCATCTAAAACAGAAAATACAAAAACTAAAAGATTTTGAATTAATAATGGTTGTTTGTAGGTGGCGTTTTGTGGTAGAATATAGTGTAAAGCATCAATTTATAAATAAATCTAATGTTAATCAGGAGGTATTTCATAGTGATTTCCAGTAATGATTTTAGAAATGGTGTTTCCATAGAATTGGATGGCGTTGCTTATCTGGTTGTTGATTTTCAGCACGTTAAACCGGGTAAGGGAGCGGCCTTTGTGCGTACCAAATTAAAAAACGTTAAAACAGGTGGTGTGGTAGAGCGCACCTTTGACGCAGGCGAAAAAGTGCCTAAAGCACATTTGACCCGCAGGGAAATGGAATACCTTTATAACGATGGTGAAGGCTATATCTTTATGGATATTGAAACATTTGATCAAATAAGCATCAATGAAGAACAATTGGGCAGTGAGATTAAATATCTTAAAGAAAACATGCACGTTATGGTATTATTCTTCCAGGGCAATATCATCGGGGTTGATTTCCCCGGCCAGGTAGAACTTAAGGTAGTGGAAACAGAACCGGGTATCAAAGGTGATACAGCTTCAGGCGGCAATAAGCCTGCTACTTTGGAAACGGGCGCAGTTGTGCGTGTACCTTTTTTTGTTAATGAAGACGATGTTATTCGCGTAAACATTAAAACAGGCGAATATATTGAAAGAGTGTAGTTTTACAAGAGGATGATTTGCCAATAGTATAATTTGGCGAAGTTTTTCAAACTCTATCATGGTAAATAAAAAAAGTTTTTCAAATTTGAAGGGAGGTTTCGCAAATGAGTGAATTGAAAGAAAAGGTGGCTTATCTACAGGGTCTTGCCAAAGGTATGGAATTGAAGGAAAGTTCTAAAGAAGGTAAGCTTATTAAAGAACTGCTGGATGTTCTGGGTGATGTAGTAGACGAAATAAATGAATTGGCTGGAGAGCAGGATGAGCTTATCGATTATGTTGAGGAAATGGATGACGATTTAGCAGCCTTGGAAGATGATTTTTATGAAGAAGACGAATATGATGATGAGGAGGGCTGCTGCTGCTGCGATGATGACGATGACTACTGCGAGTGTGATGATGACTATGTAGAAGTTACTTGTCCTCAATGTAAAGAAGTAGTTTGCTTCGATAAGGATATTCTGGATTCCGAGGATTTGATCGAAGTTGTTTGCCCCGTTTGCGATGCCGTAGTATTTGTAAATAACGGTGAAGGTGTTCCTGCCGGCGAAGCAGAAGAGGCTGAAGAAACAGATAAAGAATAACTGAACCAAAAGGGAAAAAGAATCAAAATTTTGTATAAATAAGTTGTACAAATAAGTAAAAAAACTAACAGCCTTGCAGGCCATATGGCTTTGCAAGGCTGTTTTTTATTTTTAAAATTTTATTATCAAACAGGCTAACCTATAAGCCCAACTTATTTGGTGTTGTAATTGTTTCTGTTATTCTGAGCATAAGCAAAGAACCTTTAACATCCTTCACTTACGTTTAGAAAGAAATTTTTTCTAAAGCGTTAAAAAATCTATAAATAAATACATGTGATATATTTTATTAACTTGCCTTGTCCTTTTCTCTTCTGGTAAAGAGGCAAGGGGGATAGGACAAAATTTTTTATAAATTAAGGTTTTTGCTGTTATTCATTGTTTACAAGTATAAAAAAATAGATTTATTGTCTGTATTTAACAAACTCCTCAAGCCGCTTTTTGTGTTCTATTGGAGTTCTTGCAGGCATATTTATACTAAAAAAGGGGGGACAAGATGGCACAGCATACATCTGGAACAGAAAAATTAAGCGGGCAGATCATGCCCTATATGATAACTGAACTGCGTGGACCCATGAGCCATTTAACGCCCTTGAACTGGCAAAGCTTGGAAGAAATACGCTTTAGGGTTAACCAACCTTGTGCCGTGCGTTTGAATGAAGGCAGCTTTTGGTTGGGGGCAAATGGTATTACGCGCAATAAACAAGCAGGCTTGATCATAAGTCCAAATATGCTTTCCCGTTTGGTGAGCCTGTTTAGCCAAAGCTCACTTTATGCTTTGGAAGATGAATTACGTCAGGGTTATATAACTTTAGCGGGCGGCCATCGTTTAGGGCTGGTTGGGCAAGGGGTAATGGTGGGCGGCAGCCTTAAAACCGTAAAAAATATTTCCGGCCTTAATTTACGCCTAGCCAGAGCGGTGGAGGGTGCGGCCGATTTTCTGATTCCTTATTTAGTTTTAGCAGATGCCTCACCTGCACAAACCCTGCTTATATCACCCCCAGGGGGCGGTAAAACCACAGTTTTAAGGGATATAGTGCGAAAATTATCTAATGCGGAGCCGCCTTTTCTAAAAGGTTATGATGTTGGCTTGGCCGATGAGCGTTCGGAAATAAGTGGGGCGGTAAACGGCTTACCGCAACTTGATGTAGGCGGCCGTACCGATACCTTTTGTGGCTGTAAAAAATCAGAAAGTATGATGCTTCTGATCCGTTCCATGTCGCCGCAGGTACTGGCTACGGATGAAATAGGCAGGGCAGAGGATGTTTATGCGCTTCAAGAGGCTTTGAATACGGGCATAAAAGTAATTGCCACCGCTCACGGTGCAGGTTTGGCGGAGCTTTTAGCTCGCCCTGTGCTGGGTGAGCTTATAGAAAAGGGTTTTTTTCAAAGGCTGATAATTTTCAAGCGTATCGGTGGCAAAAGTGTATTAACAGCAGTGTACGATGAAAAATGCCGTAATATCATGGAGGCGAAAGCTAATGCTTAAGCTGTTGGGTGCAGTTTTAGTTGTTTTTGCCTGTGGCTCATTAGGTAGGCTTGTGGCAATGGGGCTGAATGCCCGTAAACAGGAGTTAAGGGCTTTTCGTTATGCTATCAGCGCTTTAGAAACGGAAATTGCCTATGGCTTAAACCCTTTACCGCAAGCTTTGTTAAGAGCTTCTGAAGAAGCGGGCGGGGGCGTAGGTAAGCTATTAGGGCAAACCTCTGCTGCTTTGTCTGTAAGCACGGGTGAAAATGCGGCACAGATTTGGCAGCATAAGCTGCAAAAAAATATCACAAAACTGCCTTTAGCCAGTGAGGATTTTGCGCTTTTGCATAAATTTGGCATGGGTCTTGGCGAATCGGACGGTGAAGACCAACTGCGCAGGCTCAAGCTTTTGAATCTGGAACTGAAGGCCCGTGAGGATAAGGCGGCGGAGATGGCCGCTCAAATGGGTAAAATTTGGCAGAGCTTGGGTTGGGGTACGGGCATTATTCTAGCTTTATTATGGCTTTAAAAGTTATTTACGAAAATATCTTTTTTCAATGGGTTTATCTATATAAATATAAGTGCATTAAAAAAGCGGTATATAAGAATTTTTGGTTATTCAAGCTTTAATATGGATTTAGGAGGAATGGTAATGGGGGATGTCAGTATCATCTTTTTTCTTACAGGGCTTGCTATTACGGTAACCATTTTGCATACTTTTTTAAAACAGGCAGGCAGGGAGGAATATGCATACCTTACTATTATAGTAGGCCTTGCCATTGCTCTTATTAAAGTTATACCCATTATCCTAAAGCTTTTTAATGAAGTGCAAGGTGTGTTCAAGCTTTATTAAGGGGCATGATTTAGGAGGTATACCATGGAAATATTCTTACCTATTTTAGGGCTGGCTTTAACTGCGGCTATTTTGGCAGTTTTCCTTAAGCAAAGTAAAATGCCTGTTTTAGCTGTTTTGGTAAGTGTAACTGCAGGTGCTGTTATTTTGATGCAGTTATTGCCGCGTTTGGCACAGGCATTGGAGATTTTTACACTGCTTGCCGAAAAGGCAAGCCTGAACCAGGTTTATTTGGGTATCATCTTAAAAATCATTGCCATTACTTATATCGGTGAATTTACGGCACAGGTTTGCAGGGATGCGGGGCAAGCTGCCATGGCAACTAAAATAGACCTTACCGCCAAAGTAATGATAATTATTTTGGCAGTACCCGTAATAGCGGCTATTTTGGATGGCGTTACCCAAATATTACCCTAAGGAGCGGGGGCATGGATATTAAATCAAAATGTTTGCTGGTATTTGTTTTGTGCCTGATCTTTATGGCTTGTCCTGTCTATGCAAGTGCTGCCGAAACCGATGCAGAAGCTATTGCGGCAGATCTTGATTTTAGCGGTGTGGAAAGCTTTATCAACAGCTTAAATAATGATTTGGTGGATGATTTTAATTTGCAAAATATTTGGCAAGATGCCAAAAATGGGCGGCTGGATCTAAGCTGGCAAAAAATTTTTAATGCCTTATGGCATAGGCTTTGGCATGAGGTTACGGAAAGTGCGGCTCTTTTGGTACAGCTTGTGGTATTGGCAGTGGCATCGCTTTTATTGGTCAATTTTCAGGAAATGTTTCCCAAAAGCAGTATAGCCATTATTGCCAGAGCCGTAGTATACCTGGTACTGATGACCATAGCCTTGCAATCCTTTTTGCTGGTAGGGGATATGGTAAAAAACACAGTGGATAATATGTCGGGCTTTGTTTATGCCTTGCTGCCCACTCTTTTGACCTTGATGGTGGCAATGGGTGGCGTAAGCTCCGTGGGCATTTTTCATCCCGCACTTTTGGGTGCTATAGGCATAAATGTAAATATTATTAAGGTTGCGGTGGTGCCGCTGGCATATTTTAGTGCCGCATTGGTAGTGGTAAGTTATATAACACCAAAATTTGATTTAAGCAAAATGGCTAAGCTTTGTCAAAATATGGCGGTAGGTATTATAACCCTAATGCTTACACTGTTTACGGCTTTTTTGGGTATTTTGGGCTTAACAGGCGCAGCTATAGATGGTCTTACTATAAAGGCTGCTAAAAGTGCTACAGGCCTTTTTGTACCATTGGTGGGCAAACCACTGGCGGATGCCTTTGATACGGTTTTAAGCACAGCCCTTTTAATCAAAAACAGTGTTGGTGTGGTTGGTATACTGGTTATATTAATTATTTGCGCTTTACCTATTATAAAAATTTTGGTGATAGCGGTAATTTATCGTCTGGCCGCGGCATTGGTACAGCCTTTGGGTGATGGTGCATTGGCCGAGGCTTTGCATGGGCTCAGCAACAGCTTATTGGTTTTCTTTGCTGTGGTAGCGGGGCTGGGGCTTTTCTTTTTCTTTATGTTGAGCATTACAGTGGGAATTTCAGATATTTCGATGATGATGAGGTAATTATGGCTGGATTTATAGCAATTATAGGTGAAATGGTCAGAAATATTACCATTATTGCGCTTTTATCTTTGTTTTGGGAAATTCTGCTGCCCAGGGGGAAAACCAAAGCTTTTGCTCAAGTAGTGTTGGGGCTTTTGGTGATATTGGTGGTTTTGAACCCTTTGGGCAAATTATTCAAGGCAGATGTAAGCGCTGTAAGCTGGCAAAATTATCAGGATGTGCCCAGCGGCGGTATTATCAGTGCGGGCACTGCCTTAGAAGACAAATGGCAGTCTAAAGCGGCTGAGTCTTATGAGGAAAGCTTGAAAAAGCAAATAAAAGCACTGGCTCTTTTGGTGGAAAATGTAGCCGATGCGGAGGTGAGAGTAAGCCTTGAAAATTATAACAGCTTGGAAAAAATTGATGTGATCTTAAGCCTTGAAAAGTCCGTAGCAGATGAAAAGGCTTTGCGGCAAAAGGTAGAAAGTGCTATCGGTAATTTTTACGGGCTGTCAAGTGAACAAATTGAGGTGTTTATAGCAATAAGAGCGGAATAGGAGGATAAAAGATATTATGCTGAAATTTTTTGAGAATAAGGATAATAAAATAATAGAGGAAGAGGAAGTAAAAAGCAATTTTTTTCCCCTTACTCCCAAACAAAAAAAACGCCTGCTCCCTTTAGTTGTTTGTCTTTTTGTGGGAATATTTCTAATGGCTTTGGGTTCTTTTTGGGGAGGGGATGCCTCACCCCCTATGCTGGAAGCGGAAGAGCCTCTTAACGAGAATAATGTTACTGTGGCAAATAAAGAGAATAGCTTATGCCATGATTTAGAGGAGATATTGGCTAAAATGGCAGGTGTGGGCGAAGTAAGCGTTTATATAAGCTATGCTGAAGGCGAGCGTTTGGAATATGCCGTGGATGCCACCACCACCACCCGAAAAGTGGAAGAAAAAGATAACGACGGTTCCATACGTACCACTTCCGAAATAAGTGAAAGCGGCCAAATGGTAATGGGTGAAAACCAGCCTGTTTTGATACAGGAAAGCAAGGCTGAAATCCAGGGGGTAATGGTAGTAGCGGCAGGTGCGGAAAATTTACAGGTTAAAGCAGATTTGATCCTGGCTGTACAAAAGCTTTTAGGTGTTCCCGCGCACCGTATTCAGGTAAGCCCTGCGGGCTAGGCACATAAAATTTAGTTAAGGAGGCAAATTATGAGAAGAAAAGCAAAAAACCTTTTTAAGGAGGATCTGGAACCAAATTACACTTTGCGTAAGCTTACAGTTACACTTTCTTTGGTAGTGGTAGTATTAGGCGCTGCTTTGGTTTACCGAAGCATACAGGCGGGGCAATTGCAGGAAGCCTTTTTCCCTACTTACAATATGATGGAAACTGTGAATAAAAGCCTAGAAGATCCTAAAATAGAAGTAACGCAGGACAATACCTCTCTTGATAAAGCAATGGCAAGCGGTACGGAAAAAGAAAAGGGGGATGTTGCAGCAAGCAAGGATGATGAAAAAACAGGCGGCAGTGATTATTTTTTGAATTATGCAATGCAGAGGGACAGCGCGCGCGCCCAACAGGTGGAAATGCTTACAAAGCTTATCGATAACAAAAATACGGATGCCGAAACTAAAAAAACCGCCCAGGATAAAATAATAGCCATAACGGATGCTCTTGAGGATGAACTGTTGCTTACAAATTTACTTAATGCCAAATATAATACGGAAACTGCGGTATTCGTGCAGAAGGCTCAGGTAAATGTTATAATAAAAGGAGAACCTAATAGTTTAGAGCCGGAAGAGGTGGAAAAAATTGCCCAAATGGTTGAGAGCCAAACGGATGTAGGCTATGAAAATGTCATAATTGTCTTAAAAAAATAAACTATTCATACTTTTAACGGCTTGATTTTGCCTAAATTATGTAAAAAACAAGGCTTAATCTGTAAAAATGCAGAATAACTGTGCTTATTTATTGTTATTTCTTGTTTGTTTTGTTATAATAATATCTATAAATTTAAAGGAGGTGTTATAATGGTAGAAAAGATTATCGATATAACGGAAGAATATTCTGAAGAAACAGGCTCCGGCAGTAATGTAAAAATAGCTAATGATGTTGTGGCTACCATAGCAGGTTTGGCTACGGCCGATGTAGCTGGGGTTGCGGGAATGAGCGGCGGTATTTCGGGCGGCTTTGCACAAATGCTTGGTAAAAAACAATTGACCAAGGGTGTAAAGGTAGAAATAATTGAAAACACTGTTGCTATAGATCTTTTTATCATTGTGGATTATGGTGTTAAAATACCTGATGTTGCCTACCTTATTCAAACTAAAGTAAAAGAAGCTGTAGAAACTATGACAGGGCTTGTGGCTACCGCTGTTAATGTGAATGTACAGGGTGTCTCTTTTGCTCCGGGTGCGGAGGAAACAGCAGAAACAGAAGATTAAGGGTTTAAGGGGCTTCTGGTTTTGCCAAAAGCCCCTTATCGAGCTTTAAATGGGATGAGGAGGTACACTATGAAAGCAATAGATAGGCTGGTAGTTTTTTTAGTTTCGCTTTTTGTAGTTTTAATAGGTGTTGTGCTCATTCTGGCTGCTTTTGAAAAGGAAATTGTCCTTACTTATGTTGCTAATATATTGGACGGGCCTTCCTATTTGGGTTGGGTAATGCTTTTAGTGGGCGCGCTTATAGTTATCATTGGTGTAGTGGTAATGGTAGGCATTGCTTTCCGCAGTGATAAAAGAGCTCAGCCTAAAGCTGTTGAAACCAATGTAGAGGGCGGTAATGTGCAAATGAGTGTTTCCGCCATTAATTGTATTGTTGAGCAAGCGGCCAGAAACATAAACGGCTTGGGCGAAATCACCACTGAAGTGCATAATACCCCCAACGGCGTGGAAATACGCGCTAAAGTTACCGTTAATTCGGAAGTCAATATACCGGAAATGGCAAATAATCTGCAAACTGTTATTAAAAATCAACTGGAAAATATGGGTGGCCTTACTGTAGCTTCTGTCAAGGTTCTGGTGGTTGATATAGCAAGTTATTAAGAACTTTCGGCTTTACGGTTAGGAGGTTTAAATATGGATTGGTCTAATTTTTGGGCAGAGCTTTGGCAGTATCACAGGGGCAAGATCATAGGCATTTTTTTAGGCTTGCTTGTTGGTATTTCGCTGGCTGTTTTTGGTTTTTGGCGAACTCTGCTGGTGGCTGTTTGTATAATAATAGGTTATTTTATAGGTAAAAAAATAGATGGTAATTTTGATTTTCATGGGTTCTTTGGCAAATTTTCCAAAAAATAATTTTTAAGGCATCCAAAGGAGGATACATTCTTGAATAGACACACAGCTAGGGAAACTGCCCTGCAAATGTTGTTTCAAATGGATATAGGCGGCAATAGTTATGAAGTTGCCCAAAATACTCTGGAGGAGGCCGCTTTAAGTAAAAAATTTGCGCTTTTTACCAAGCAGTTGGTGCAAGGTGTAACTGAAAAGCTAACTAATCTAGATATACTTATCAACAAGCACAGCCATAATTGGCAGGTGGACAGGCTTTCAGGCGTGGACCGTGCTATTTTGCGCCTGGCTGCTTATGAACTTATTTATACTGAGGAAACCCCTGCCAATGCGGTTATAAACGAAGCCATCGAGCTGGCAAAATTCTTCAGTGCCGATGAAGCTCCAGCTTTTGTTAACGGTGTATTGGACAGTATTCTTGCCGAAAGAGATAAAAATAAGCAGGAAACAAAAGAAGTAGTACAAGAAGAAACAAAAGAAGTACAAGAGAATAACAAAGAGTAAGAGGATTTTATGTCTGTGATCATCGGTATAGATACCAGTTGTTATACCACTTCTGTAGCTGTTATAGATTTAGACGGTACAAAGGTGGCGGAAAACCGCCGCCTTTTGGCTGTAGAAAAAGGGAGCCGCGGAATTTCTCAATCGGCTGCCCTTTTTCAGCATATCAGGGAAGGCAGTGATGTAATAGCCCAAGTCCTTGCCCAAGTGAATAAAAATTCTGTGGTTGCGGTTGCCGTAAGTACAGCGCCCCGTAACCTGGCAGATTCTTACATGCCCGTATTTTTGGCAGGAGTCAATGCCGCAAAAATTTTGGGAGCGGCTTATGCAGTACCCATTTATTGTTTTTCACATCAGGAAGGGCATATAATGGCTGCTTTGGTTACAGCTAAAATGCCCAAAAAGCAGGAATTTTTAGCTGTTCATCTATCGGGTGGTACTTCGGAAATCTTAAAAGTGAAAACAATACCTGAAGGTTTTGAAATAAATATACTGGGCGCGGGCACCGATCTGCACGCGGGCCAATTTGTGGATAGGGTAGGTGTGGCCTTAGGCTTGCCTTTTCCCGCAGGTGTAAAGCTGGATAAATTGGCTTGCAGCTGCAAGGAGGATTTTACTGTTATAAAAGTGGCAGTGTGCGGCAGGGATTTTTCTTTTTCAGGCCCGGAAAGCGCAGCCCAGCGTTTGATAGCTAAAGGAGAAAAAGCCGAAAAGGTGGCTTGCGCAACTTTTGATTGTATAGCAAAAACACTTGTTAAAACCTTGAATTCTGCTATGGAGCACACAGGCTTACAAAATATTTTATTTTCGGGCGGGGTTTCGGGAAGTGTTTATTTAAAACAAAAGCTGGAAGAAAATTTGTTAAAAAGGGCGGCTTTATATTTTGCTCCGCCCGAGTATGCCAGGGATAATGCTTTGGGGATTGCGTATTTAGGTAAAAAAGCCTATTATGATCAACATATATAAATTAGGAGGTTTAATGTAAATGGAAGTAACAACAACACAAAATGGTGTGGATTTGGAACTGTTGAAACCCGTATTGGCCGAATATGCCAAGGTTTCCGGTTCCTTAATCACGATCCTGCAAAAAACGCAGGCTATTTATGGTTATCTGCCCATAAGCGCCTTAACGGAAATTGCGGCTGCTACAGGGGTTGCACCTGCCAAAATTATGGGGGTTGCCACCTTTTATACCCAGTTCCGTTTGGAACCTATAGGCAAGTACCTTATCATGGTTTGCCAGGGTACTGCCTGCCATGTTAATGGTTCGGAAAAATTAGCGCAGGCTTTGAGTGATGAATTGGGTATTCAAGATGGTGAAACCAGCAAAGACGGATTGTTCACTCTTAAACATGTGGCTTGCCTGGGTTGTTGCTCCCTTGCACCCGCGATTATGATAAATGATGATGTTTATGGTAATTTAACCGGTGATAAAGCTAGGAAGATAGTACAAGACATAGCTAAAAAAACAAAGGAGGCGGCAAAATAATGCGTATAAAAATAGGACTAGGCTCCTGCGGTATTGCCGCCGGTGCCCGTAAAGCTGAGGAAACCTTGAAAAATGGTATTAGCGAACATAATTTGGATATAGTACTGGAGCAAACAGGCTGTATAGGCATGTGTTTTGCTGAACCATTGGTAGAAGTTATTGAGGATAATGGTACAAGCTATTTCTACGGCAGAGTGGATGAGAAAAAGGCCAAAGCCATAGTAGAAGAACATTTGCTTAAAAATAATGTGGTAAAAGAGGCCCTTATGAGCGATGAAGAGATGACCTTTTTGACCCGTCAACATAGGATAGCCTTAAGAAATTGCGGTATTATTGACCCCGAAAATATCGAGCAGTATATAGCTAATGGCGGTTATGAAGCTCTTAAAAAAGTTATAAAAGGTATAAACCCCAAGGCTTTGATAGAAATCATCAAAGTATCTGGTTTGCGTGGCCGCGGCGGTGCAGGTTTTCCTACTTGGTTCAAATGGGATGCTGCTCGTAAATCACAAGGCGAAATCAAATATGTTATTTGTAACGCTGATGAAGGTGATCCCGGTGCCTTTATGGATAGGAGCCTTTTGGAAAGCGACCCCCACAGCGTGTTGGAAGGCATGATCTTAGCCGCTTATGCTATAGGCAGCAGCCAGGGCGTTATTTATGTGCGCGCCGAATATCCCCTTTCTATCTATCGTTTGGAAATGGCTTTGGCACATGCTCGTGAGAAAAACTTTTTGGGTAAAAATATTTTAGGCAGTGGCTGGGATTTTGATATTCGCATTAAAGCCGGTGCTGGCGCTTTTGTTTGCGGCGAGGAAACCGCTTTGATAGCCTCTTTGGAAGGCGAACGCGGTATGCCCAGGCTGAAACCGCCCTTCCCCGCGGAGCGTGGTTATTGGCAAAAGCCTTCTAATATCAATAACGTAGAAACCTATGCCAAT
>DGYV01000050.1 GCA_002398485.1 Peptococcaceae bacterium UBA4997
AGCTTTGCTTACCTTCCTGCCTATGGATGAGGTACAGCGTTTGGGCGCATTACAGGATTCCGCAATCAATGAAGCCAAAAAAGTGCTGGCCTACGAAGTAACCAAGCTTATCCATGGTGAAGAAGAAGCCATAAAAGCAAAACAAGCGGCCGAAGCCTTATTCGGTGGCAGCGGTAAAATTGCGAATTTCCCCAATACCACCATTCCCGCGGCAGATTTTGCGGAAGGTATGGATATACTTACCTTACTTCAAAAAGCTGGTTTGATAGCTTCCAAGGGTGAAGGCAGACGTCTCATTCAAGATGGCGGTATTTATTTGGATGGTGAAAGGATATCAAACTTTGCCCATATTATTAAAACAGATGATTTTAATGATAACAAACTTTTGATCCGTAAAGGCAAAAAAGTATATCATCAAATACTTTTGGGCTAAATTAACCAATAAATTAAGCTATTAGGAGCAACTGATAAAATATTTAATATCTTATCAGCTGCTCTTATTTTTGCTGTTATAATGCCAGTTAAAAATAACCTAATATATAGCTTTATAAAAAATGTCATTCTGAGCTTCAGCTAAAGGTATTAAAAATCCTTCACTGCCTTCAGAATGACACAATTTTTTCTTGATACAAGGCACTTCAACCAGACTTCCGGTTTCTATACAGTGCCTCCGCTTGTTACCTTTTCCCCGTTGAACAGTATAATCAAACTAAGCAAAATAAATATAACAATAGGTATGGTCCAGCTTGAAGTTAAATCGAAAATATAACCTATAAGAGTTTGTCCAATACCTGCAAATACAGCCATACAAGTGGTAAAAGCAGCAGTTATCAACCCGATTTTTTGCGGAAATTTAAGTTTAATAATAGCAGGAAATAAAACATTGGCTATAGCAATACCGCTACCCATAACAAAAGTACCCAAGAAAACACCATGAAAATTTGTATAAGAACGAATAATTTCACCTGCTAAAATTAACAACAAACTTATAAACACCAAATTTTTCATGCCGATTTTTTGCTTAAGCTGCTTACAAAAGAGAAAAAAATTGCAAAAATCAAAAGTGGTATTGTAGTAATAAAGCCCATCATACCATAAGATACAGCCAAATCTTCCTTAAAGAAATTAACTAAGGGACCTATACCCGTTATGGGTGAACGTAAATTACAAGCCATGAAGACTATAGCAAAAATTAATAATATATTTTTTTATTCATTTCGTTTTTATCCTATTTTTGGTCCGAATAATCAAAGTTGTAGGTTTTATATTTTATATCTAATTAAGTAATGCTGTTAACAAATTGCTTGGCTGTTCTGCCGCTGGGCATATTTTGCCATTTAGCCCACTTTAAGGCTTGGCTACGCAACTCTTCCTCAGGCATTTTTATGCCTGCTGCTGCCGCCAAACCGAGCACTATCTGTAAATATTCTTCCTGTTCAGGGCTGGGAAAGGTAATAGTCTGGCCAAAGCGGTCAGCCAAGGAAAGCTTTTCGGAAAGTGTATCATTTTTATTTATTTCCTGGCCCCACTTTTCACGGTCGCGCCAGCTTTCACTTATCAAATGCCTGCGGTTAGAGGTTGCGTAAATAAGCACATTATTTGCTAAGGTTTCAATACCGCCTTCTAAAATGGCTTTCAATTCTTTATATTCTTTATCCACACTGTCAAAAGATAAATCATCCAAAAAAATTATATAATGACGAGGCTCTTTTTTTAGCTCATTGATAATTTGTGGAATATCCGTCATATAGCTCCTGGGCAAGTCCACTAAACATAAGCCCAAAGCGGCATATTCATTTACAACAGCCTTGACCATGGACGATTTGCCTGTACCCCGCTCTCCATACAAAAGCAAATTATTGCCTTTGTTATGTTTAAGCAAGGCCAAGGTATTATTTATAATAGCATCCTTTTGATATTTGTAGCCTATCAAATCATCCATCCTGATGGGATCGGGGTTTTTTATTCCCTTGAATTCACCCTGCCATCGAATAACGCTGTAACGGCAAAGCTTACCAAAACCCCACTCCTGATGAAAGGCAATCAATTTATTAAGTATATCCAGATCCTTCCATTCCTGCCAACCCTGAAAAGCTATGGCCAAATAATCATGATAGTAGTTTTTGGTTTGCTCTTTCAAAACATCACCACAAAAACTTAACCATACTTCCTCCTCATACCCCTTAACCAAGCTTTGGAAATAAGCGATCTCCTTCATGGCCTGTAAGGCTATTTCATTGGGGATTTGACTTCTTTGGGCAAAAGCAGCCATTTGGGTAAACACATTTTTGCCGGTAAGGATTTTATCAAGCACATAGTTTGCCCAAACAGGCGCAGGCAGCTTATTCTCAAAAGCGTATTCAGCCAAAAGGTGCGACATATTTTTGGTATCACCTTCCAAATATTCTTTAATAATAGGATCACGCAAAGTTTCCCTGTAAATTATTAATTCTTTAGCTTTCATAATCAACACCCCGAATTTAAATATTTTGGATTTTATAAGTATGATTATTTTTTGTCAATATTTTCAGCAATCTTTAAAGGCTGTTTCAGCATAACTTGCTTATTTTTTATTATATTAGGCAGCATTACAGCAAAAATTATCAAAGCAGCCCCTAAAAACTGCCATATATTCCAGGTATCACCAAAAACAAGAAAAGCAAAAAACGCAGTAGCGGGAACTTCCAAACCATAAATAATAGCAGCCAGTGTAGCACCCGTTTTATCAACACCAAAATTAAAAAGCAGCATAGCCATGGATGTTGGCACCAAGGCTAAAAAAACCACATAAAACCAGCTTATACTAGTATTTGGCAATACCATTTGGCCTGAAATAAGTGTAATGATTAGAAAAAGCAAAAAACCTATAAAAAATATATAAATGGTAAAAGTAAGCGGCTCCAAACCCTTTCTCATTAAACGAGCGATCATAACAAGATAAATACTGTTAACGCAAGCGCAAGCCAATGCTACAATAAGACCAAAAACATTGATACTATCCCATACGGAACCCGAAAATACCGCAACACCGCCAACCACACAAAATAAAGAAACAACCGTAATAACAGTTAAATTTTCCTTATCAAAAAAGTAAGACGCTATAGCCGTAAGAACAGGATAACAATAAAAAAGCAAAATAGCGGTGGCCGCAGGCAGTAAGCCAAAGGCTATATAAAGCAAGCTGGAAGCAAGGATTTGCAAAAACGCAACCCCCATACCAAATAGCAAGTCCTTTTTGGCAAGAAAAAGAGGTTTTTTTATGATCAATGCAATTACTGCTAAGATAATTAAACCAAGCCCAAAACGACACATCATAAGCGGCAGATAATTCCATCCCTCAGCATAGCAAAGCTTTACCGTTACAGCTTCCGTAGCAATCAAAATGGCTGAAACAGCTATTAAAAGAGAACCCAAAGATTTAACCTTCATAATTATACCTCCTACCATACAATATATATTGTATAGTTTAGCGCTTATATTTGCAATCTTATTTTATTCCGGTTTGGCAGGTAATCCTTAAATGATGACGAAAATATAAAAAATCAGACCTAAAGGAGAACCATATGCAAACTCACAGCGCAAATCATAAAACACTTTATTTCAACCATGCAAGAAAACCAACGGGACGTTACCACCTTTTACCCTTACTTATAATAGGTATGCTTATTTTAGCTATAACTCTTGCAGTTACCACTGTAACCTATTCATTGCTTTGTTATTATAATGATGCTGACGGTAATTGTTCCGCTAAGGCTTCCCTGTTCATTTATTTATTCAGCCTTTTTATTGCTTGTTTTTTGGTAAGCTTCATCATTCGCGGCAAAAGCCCTAAACCTGCTTTTATCATAGGCGGAGCATATTATATATTTGGGTTGATAATGCTGGCAAAAGCAAATGGCTGGGCAAGCCTTACTGTAGGCGGTACCTTTGAAAAGCTTTTATTTACCTTACTTGCGGTTTTTGCAGCTTATATAGCCGCCTTTATTATATGTTTCATCAGAAGCTCACTAAAAGCCAAACGTTTCCGCAAAAACCAAGGCAAATTAAAAGAGAGCGCATAAAGAAGCGTTCACTTAGGGATTGAAGAAAAACTTAAATGAACAGCTTCAAGCGGGGCAAAAAAGACCAGTCATGTTCAAGCGTAATTGCTTGTAGTGACTGGTCTCTTTTTTATACAATTATTTGCGTATAGCTGCAACAATTGAACTGGTATTCCACTTAACAATTTCATCAGCTGCATTTTTAACGACTTGTGAAGTTCGTTCAGAGCCCCAAGGCTCAATTGCAATAATCCGTTTTGGAGTATAAAAACCATTTTTCGCAAGGTCTATTTCTATATTAATCCACTTACTATATGTAGAATAGACACCAGCAAGAATTAAAACACAACTGGCAGGAGCCATTTGAGCTTTAATGGCTTCTTTTAGCTGCCACTGTGTCGGGGCATTGTGTATAGGGTTATCCTTAGGCACAGAATAATTTCTATACGAGAAATAGCTAGCATTATCTAATAGATCAACCAATCTGTCATATGCATCCGAATAAGTCCATGAATGGCTTATAAACAAATTATACATTTTATTAACCTCCTTAGTATAAATTTTTTTTACATGTATTATCGAAATACTACTGCACAACTAAAGCTCATGTAAGTATTCATTTAAAAATACAAATTGCCACTTGCCAAAATATGCATATTATGTAGAGGATAATAAAAAGCCATGGAAGAATTCGTTCCAGATGTGTAAATCGCCTATACTTCTTATTATCTCCAAGCAATGACCATTCATAGGCATATGGAGATATGGGCAACTTTTTTTCGATTTCATTTATTATTTGATATTTAACACTATTAAGTTTCTTATAGCTTATTATCGAATTTAACCACAGTATACTTACAATTGCTCCGACCATAGATAGAAGTATGCTTTTATAATCAAACGTAAATGAAATCAACGCAATAATAGCAGCATTGACTGTGATGTATACATTGTTAGTACTGATTCGTCTCTCACTATTACAATTAGCCATTTCAACACAGGTTTTCCATTGTTCAAGCAAATGATCCTTATATTGTTCTCCATATTCTTCACTTTTCAAGTTTTCTATTTCCACTGTCATCCCTCCCCCTAAAAATTAGCATAGCAACTATAATGCTAATTATAATTAATGATCGTAATGCATTTTGCTACACCAACCCTAAATACTTCTCAAAGAATAACATTAGTTTTTCGATAATTCCTTGCTTTTTCGCGGCTCTGCCTCCGCCAAAGCGAGATACAGGTGGCATGATTTTATCAATGGCTGTACCGGTTGTTTTAAGTATCCCATCTCGGAAAGCATTGTCGATGAAACGGCGGGCTTCTTCAGGCTTTAATTTTTCTTCTTTTTTAATTGCTGAAA
>DGYV01000036.1:0-490 GCA_002398485.1 Peptococcaceae bacterium UBA4997
ATGAGCATTTTCTTATATAAATATATTATAACAGGATTTCATTCACCTTTTATTTGTATCCTATTTTTATTCCTATTCTAATGATGATGTGATATGTATGATTAACCTTTCGTTATATGTTTATCACATACCTTTTCCCTCTTTTCCAATAAATTGGGCTTATTTGAACATGCAAACCTAATAAAAAGTCTAGCAGGATTAAATAAAAAGGTATAATAATTTTAAAATATAAAGGAAAATTTTATAAAGTAGCTAATTAATTAATTTAAAGAATAATCAGAAAAAAATTAGATGTATTATTAAGATAAAATATATTTGTATAATCTATATCTATTTTTATATTAAGATATTTGAAAAGTAGAGTAAATAAGAATAAAACCAAGAAAATAGCATTAAAACAGAGTTTTTAATTAATACTTCCGCAAGGATTATTTTGTTTGACCTTTTTTGACCATTGTCAAATTCAGCGGTTGTGTTATAATATTATTAT
>DGYV01000036.1:660-1479 GCA_002398485.1 Peptococcaceae bacterium UBA4997
AAGGTCAGATTTGGTCAGAAGGTCAGGATTGGTTAGTTTTTGGATTTTTCTGGTAAAATATCTAAAAATATAGTTTCAGCAGATCTTGTTAAGAAAAGGGGTATTATAATGGTAACCTTGGCAAAACAAATAGAGGAATATCTTAAATCGCTTTTAGAAACAAGCGAAAGCAATTCTATTGAAATAAGCAGAAATGATTTAGCTCAAGTTTTTATGTGTGTACCTTCGCAAATAAATTATGTGTTGGAAACCCGTTTTAACAGTAATGTTGGTTATTTGGTTGAAACAAGGCGCGGTGGTGGCGGCTATATCCGTATTGTTAAGCTGGGCCTTGAAAATGAAGATGATTTAATACAAATGCTTGATAAAACTAGTAATAACAGTATAAATCAACTTTCGGCAGAAAAGCTTTTGCAGCGTTTGGTGGATGAGGATTTGCTTACTCTAAGGGAAGGACTTTTATTGAAAGCTATTACCGATAATAATAATTTACAGCTTGCGGCGGCGGAAGCGGATTTGATTCGTTCCAAAATTATTAAAACAATTTTGGTAACCTTATTGCGTGAAGATATGTGAGGATATTTAGGGTATGGATATTTTAAGGAGGGATCATCATGTTATGTGAAAAATGCCACAATGCGGTGGCTACAGTGCATATAACTCAAATTGTGAATGGGAAAAAAAACGAAGAGCATCTTTGTTCCAAATGCGCAGGTGAGGCAGGTTATGGCTGGAGCAGCGGCTGGTCGGATATAGGGGATTTTGGCTGGCAAAACATATTGCCTTTTTATTCATCTCCTACCCAGGCCAATAATCCTG
>DGYV01000036.1:1617-4869 GCA_002398485.1 Peptococcaceae bacterium UBA4997
CCAGGCCAATAATCCTGTTTGTCCGCTTTGCGGAACCACTTATCAAGGGTTTTTATCAACAGGAAAGCTGGGTTGTTCCAAATGTTACAGTACTTTTGGTGAAAGGCTGAAGCCTACTATTCAAAAAATCCATGGCAGTATACATCATCTTGGTAAAGTGCCTAAGGCTTTTGAAAACAAGCAGGATAATGAAGCAGTGGTTGGGGAAAAACCTGCCGCCAAGAAAAGACTTAGCCAAAAAGATAAATTGCAAGTAGAGCTGGCTAAGCTTATTCAAGAGGAACGTTTTGAGGAGGCCGCTGTGGTAAGGGATAAAATAAAAGCTTTGGAAAAGAAGGATAAGGGGGTAAGCTGATGAATACCAATAAACTTTTGGATAACGCCCAAACCAAATGGACTTCGGGTGGTAATAAGGGTGATATTGTAATCAGCAGCCGTATTCGTTTGGCCAGAAATCTTGCGGCTAAGCCCTTTCCGCATTTGCTTACAGAGGCTGCGGCAAGGCAGTTGGCTTTACAGGTTCGAGAAGCTTTGGCTAAAAGCAATTTGAAATATTTTTATGTTGATATGGAAAATATTTCGCCGATAGATAGGCAGATTTTGGTTGAAAAACACTTGATTAGCCCAGCTTTGCTTGATGATGCAAGAGGTAGAGGTGTGGCAGTTTCGGAAGATGAAGCTGTTTCCATTATGGTCAACGAGGAAGATCACCTGCGCATACAGTGTTTGTACGGCGGCCTTGCTTTGAATGAGGCTTGGCAGGACATAGATGTGCTTGATCAAAAGTTATCAGAAAACCTGAATTACGCTTATGATCAGGAGTTGGGTTATCTAACGGCTTGTCCTACCAATGTAGGCACAGGGTTGAGGGCTTCCGTAATGCTTCATTTGCCTGCTTTGACCATGTTGAAAAAAACCGGCCAAATTTTTGAAAGCCTTGGTCAAATGGGTTTTGCCATACGCGGTATTTTTGGTGAAGGCAGTGAATCCAAGGGCCATTTATACCAAATTTCTAATCAAAGAACTTTGGGTTTTTCCGAAAAAGATATTGTTGAAAGGTTGAACCGTGTAGTAGAACAATTAGCGGAAGCGGAAACCAAAGCCCGTAAAGATTTATTCAAAAAAAATCAAAATAGTATGGCGGATTATATTTGGCGGGCTTGGGGCATTATGACAAATGCCAGGAGCATGTCTTCTGCTGAAGCCATGGAGAAGCTTTCAGCTTTGCGTTTGGGGGTTTCTGAAGCTATTATCAAACAAACGAATAATGTAAAGCTGAACCAGCTTTTAATCAGTATTCAGCCTGGTTTTGTGGAAAGAAAGCTGCAAACGGAAGCTCCGAACAGCCAAATCAGCACTATGCAAAGGGACTGGGCAAGAGCGGAAATCATTCGCAATCAATTATTAAATATCAATAATAATAAGTAAATTTGATAAATGAATTATAAAAAAATAAATAAGAGGTGATATTATGAGCAGTTTGTTTACAGAAAGAGCAAAACAGGTAATAATTTTGGCTGAACAGCTTGCCATTCATTTGGATAGCCCTGAAGTGGATACCATGTGTTTGTTATGGGGCATTATGAAAGAAGGTTCGGGGGTTGGCTTCCAGGTTTTGGAACAAACCGGGTTAAGCTTGAAAGAACTGGAAAAACATTTGCAAATCAAAGGACAAGCCAATATTTTCTATAAAAGCAACAAGGATATTTCTCCCGGTGTTAAACGTGCTTTAGAGGCAGCAAGAAGTGAGGCTGTTTCCATGGGTGTAAATTATATTGGTACCGAACACATTTTACTTGGTTTGATTCAAGTGAATGACGCGGCTGCTCAATGGGTACATGAAGTAAGCGGCATCAATTTGGATGAACTGCGCAAAGCCATATGGTATGCTTTGGGTTTTGAAGGTGAAGTGCCGCCTTCAAACGATTACAGCGCGGAGCAAGCGGGTGCTCATGCTGCCGCAAAAGGGGGCAAGGGCAACAGTAAAACTCCTAATTTGGATGAATATGGTCGTGATTTGACCGCTATTGCTAAAGAAGAAGGGCTTGATCCCGTAATAGGCAGAGATAAGGAGATCCAGCGGGTTATTCAAATACTTTCCCGCCGTACTAAAAATAACCCTGTTTTGATTGGTGAGCCGGGCGTTGGTAAAACCGCAATTGTTGAGGGTTTGGCCCAAATGGTAAATGCAGGCAAGGTTCCCGAAACTTTAGTTGGCAAACGCGTGGTTACTTTGGATATTTCCACTATGTTGGCAGGTGCTAAATATCGTGGCGAATTTGAAGAGCGTTTGAAAAAGGTGATGGACGAAGTTTATCAAAGCGGCCAGATTATATTGTTCATCGATGAACTGCATACTTTGGTAGGTGCCGGTGCTGCTGAAGGCGCAATTGATGCCGCCAATATTTTGAAGCCCGCGCTGGCTCGTGGTGAACTGCAATGTGTGGGTGCAACCACTATAGATGAATATCGCAAATATATTGAAAAGGACGCGGCCCTGGAAAGGCGTTTTCAGCCTGTTATGGTGAATGAGCCAAGTGCTGAAGAAGCTATTGCCATTATGTATGGTTTGCGTGATAAATATGAGGCGCACCACAATATCAAAATCAGCGATAAGGCTTTGGAAGCAGCGGTAAACCTTTCCGTACGTTATCTGCCTGACCGTTTTCTGCCCGATAAGGCTATAGACTTGATGGACGAAGCCGCTTCAATGGTTCGTTTGGCTAGCCATACTGCGCCGCCCGATTTGAAGGAGCTGGAAGCACAGCTTAACAATGCTAAAAAGGAAAAAGAGGCGGCTATTAAAAGCCAGGCCTTTGAAGAAGCTGCCAAATGGCGTGATGAGGAAAAAAATCTTACAGAAAAGATAGAAGTTGAGAAAGCAAATTGGAAAAAAGAAAATAAAAATGAGGCCAATATGGTGGATGAACAAGAAATAGCCAAAGTTCTTTCCAGTTGGAGTGGTATTCCTGTAGCACAGCTTCAGGAGGAAGAAAAGGAAAGGCTGCTGAAGCTGGAATCTATCCTTCATGAAAGAGTAGTGGGGCAGGATGAAGCTGTTAAAAGTGTATCTAAGGCAGTTCGCCGTGCCAGAGCGGGGCTCAAGGATGCTAAACGCCCTATTGGTTCATTTATTTTCCTTGGCCCTACGGGGGTAGGTAAAACCTATCTTGCTAAGGCCTTAGCAGAGACATTGTTTGGAGATGAAGATTCAATGATAAGGATTGACATGAGTGAATATATGGAGAAACA
>DGYV01000042.1:0-8675 GCA_002398485.1 Peptococcaceae bacterium UBA4997
ATATAGGCCTAGGCAGTTTAAATATATCTTTCAAAAAGAAGCTTATATTTAAAGCAAGCAGAAGGCTGTATAAAACATACAGCCCCTTTTCTTTATTTATTGTCCAATACAATATCAAACTTAAAACAACTAGGGGAACAGCTTCACCTAACTGCGTTATCAGCTGAAAAAAACTATCCCAAAAGCTGTTGCTGCCCGATTGGATAAATCTTATTATACTAAGCTCCATTCAACTAGCTCCCTGCATTCAGTTATTTATTTTTTTTGGCTTTAAGTTGTTTTCTATAGTAACTTTCGTAGCAATACAAAGCACCTGCGGGATTATGCGCTAAAGCCCTATCTTTAGTTATCAAGGTAGTTACAGGGCTTTCAGCATATTTATAAAACAAGGTATCATGCCCTACGCAAAGACCAATTACTACGTTCAAGTCCACCTTTTCTTCATTCAAAAATATAGCTTGAGCAATAGGGTTACACGCAGGCTCAAAACACCCCGGATGCAGTTTATCGGCATCATCTATACCAAAATCTTCTTTAGAAATACCGCCGTTTTTACAAACTATAGAAGAAACTTCAAAACCATGATCCCGTAAAATGGTATCAAATATTTTAGCTTCCCTTTTCAAACCTTTGCAAAAAGCCAAACCTATCTTTTTATAACTCATGCGTTTGGCAAATTCAACTACTTCCCTAGCCCTGGACCATTCGCAATAACCTTCCGACTCTATTTTAGCTGCTGTTACAAATATAGCCTTATTTTGCTCGGTTAAGTATTCCTTAGTTATTTCTGTATAATCTTTAGTTGTCATAGGACAATTTTTGGGCATAACCTCTTTTTCTTCTTTTTCACAAGAAACGATTCCGCAATTAGCACAAGTAAACATATTATACCTCCCCATAACATTAATAGAATATATAGAGATTTCGACTTTAGATAAGCGTTTCCTGCACAAAAACAAATAAAACATAGCAAACCTTAAGGAAATATTGCCTTTAAATTATTTATTATAAATTATCTACTGTTTGGCTATTTGCTCCGCTAAGTCATTCAAATAAAGCCAGCGTTCCATTTTTGTTTCCAGTTCTTTTTCCAGTTTTGCTTTTTTAGCTAAAAGCTCAGGTAAAACAGTAAAATTGGCAGCTTCTTCAACCAGCGCTTTTTCAACCTCTATAATTTCAGCCTCTATGCCTGCTATAATATCATCTATTTCTTTATACTCCAGTTCTTCTTTATAGCTGAATTTCAGTTTGCGTTGTTTAACTATACTATTATTACTTTTTTCAGCTTTTGCTGTATTATTTTTGATAATTTCTTCTTCCTCTTCGCTTATAGCCAAGGCATAATCACTATAGCCACCTTCATATTGCTTTAAGGTGCCGTCATTTTGAAAAGCAAAAATACGGTTTACCGTTTTATCCAAAAAATATCTATCATGGCTTACAGTAATAACAGCACCCGCAAAGCTTTGTAAATAATCTTCCAATATAGTAAGGGTTTCAATATCCAAATCATTGGTCGGTTCATCTAAAAGCAAAATATTGGGGGCTTCTATCAAAACTCTTAACAAATAAAGGCGCCGCTTTTCACCACCCGATAATTTTTCAATCAATGTATGCTGCATGGCAGGAGAAAACAGAAAACGCTCCAGCATTTGGCTTGCGGAAACGGTGCCTTCTTTCAACTGTACATATTCCGCACCTTCCCGTATATAATCGATCACCTTACTATTCAAGGGCAATTCAGTATTTTCTTGGGCAAAATAGCCTATTTTTACGGTTTCGCCAATTACTACACTGCCGCTATCAGGTGTTATTTCACCTGTTATAAGCTTAAGCAAAGTAGTTTTGCCCGAACCGTTTTTACCTATTATACCTATGCGGTCATCCCGCAGCACTATATAATCAAAATCATTTATCAGTTTTTCAGCATTCCAACTATAATCAAGATGATTAATTTCAATAGTTTTTTTGCCAAGCCTGCTGGCAACACTTTTTATTGCCACATTAGCTTTTTCGGTTATTCCTTTTGCCGCACTTAATTCATTAAAACGCTCCACCCTAAATTTGGCTTTGGTGCTTCTGGCTTTAGCACCCTGCCTTATCCAAGACAGTTCTTGTTTGAAAAGAGATTGCCTTTTTCTTTCACTGGCCTGCGCCATTTCCTCGCGTCCAGCCTTAAGCTCCAAAAAGGTGCTATAATTGCCTTCATAGGTATAAATTTTACCGTTATCAATTTCCCAAATTTTTTGGGTTACCCTATTCAAAAAATAACGGTCGTGCGTAACCATTAAAATTGCGCCCTTAAAGGTTTCTAAGTATTTTTCCAGCCATTCTACCATAGAACTGTCCAAATGGTTGGTTGGCTCATCCAAAACCAAAAGCTCTGCCTCATTTAGTAAAACTGCAGCCAGGGCTATTCTTTTTCTTTGACCACCTGATAGTGTATTAACATCCCGGTCAAAACCAGTTATATCCAAACGGGTCAAAATAGCTTTTGCTTCGTACTCCAATTCCAGCCTTTTTTCGGGAACTACTCCCCAAAATACCTGATCCAGTACATTCGTATCAGTTTGAAAAACAGGATTTTGGGGTAAATAAGCAATACGAACACCGTTCATAACTACTAATTTACCGCTATCGCTTTCCTCCACGCCTGCTATAATTTTTAACAAGGTGGATTTGCCCGTACCGTTAATGCCGATAAGCCCTATATGCTCACCTTCATTGATAGTAAAGGTTATATCATCCAAAATATTACGGATACCGTAAGTTTTCTTTAAATTTTCCGCCATTAATAAATTTGCCATTATTATCACCATTTTATAAAAATAGGCAGGGCCTGCGCCCTGCCCTTAGTATTTTTACATCTTAAACAAAAATATCCGCTTTCACGCCAAGTTCATCCTTATATTTGGCAAGTACTGGGGCTACTTCTGATTGCAAAAAATCATCCACCTGTTCTTTTGCACGCCCTACATAATTTTCGGGCTTCAATAAGGCCTGTAAATGCTCAAGACTTAGGTTAAAGGATGCATCCGCCGCTATTAATTCCAACAGGTTATTTTCCTTACCTTCCTGTTTCACATGGGCTGCCGCTGCCATAGAATGCCGGCGGATACGCTCATGCAGTTCCTGACGGTCGCCTCCTGCTTTTACCGCATCCATCATGATATTTTCCGTAGCCATAAAAGGCAGTTCGGAAAACAAACGTTTTTCAATTACTTTAGGATATACCACCAGCCCTTGCGAAACGTTCAAATACAATTCCAATACCGCATCGGTAGCCAAAAATGCTTCCGCCACACTTAAACGCTTATTGGCAGAATCATCAAGCGTTCTTTCAAACCACTGGGTAGCCGAAGTAATGGCCGGGTTCAAAACATCTACCATTACAAAGCGGGATAAAGCGGCTATCCTTTCGGAACGCATAGGGTTCCTTTTATAAGCCATGGCCGAAGAACCTATTTGATTTTTTTCAAAAGGTTCCTCTACTTCTTTAAGGTGCTGTAAAAGCCTGATATCGTTAGAAAATTTATGAGCGCTTTGGGCAACCCCCGAAAGCACATTCAACACCTGGCTATCCACTTTGCGGGAATAGGTTTGGCCCGATACAGGGTAACACTTGCTAAACCCCATTTTTTCCGCAATCATTCTTTCGGCCGCTTTTACTTTGGTATGGTCGCCATCAAACAGCTCCAAAAAGCTGGCCTGCGTGCCTGTGGTGCCTTTGGAACCCAAAAGCGCCAATTTATTTATTTGGTGTTCTATTTCGTCTAAATCCAAAAGCAGCTCCTGCATCCACAAAGTTGCCCTTTTACCTACGGTAGTTGGCTGAGCGCTTTGAAAATGCGTAAATGCCAAGGTAGGTAAATCCCTATGTTCCTTAGCAAAATCATTAAGCTGTTTAATAACATTCACAACTTTTTTTCTAACCAGCTTTAAGGCTTCGTACATGGTGATTATATCCGTATTATCACCAACATAGCAGGAAGTTGCCCCCAAGTGGATTATAGGTTTTGCGGCCGGGCACTGCTCGCCAAAAGCATAAACGTGCGCCATGACATCGTGCCGCAGTTTTTTTTCATACTCTGCCGCAACATCATAATTGATATTTTCGGCATTGACCTTCATCTGCTCTATTTGCTCATCTGTAATTGGCAAACCCAGCTCTTTTTCAGTTTCAGCCAAAGCTATCCAAAGCCTGCGCCAGGTACGGAATTTCATATTCGGTGAAAATAAATACTGCATTTCGCGGCTGGCATAACGGCTGGATAAAGGGCTGTTATAGCCATCATTTTTATCTATAGGCATAGGATACCTCCTATAATTATTTCAAGCCCAAACGTTTGAATACTTCCTGGTAGGCTTCTTCCACACCGCCCAAATCCCTGCGGAAACGATCCTTATCCAATTTTTCATTGGTTTCGGCATCCCATAAACGGCAGGTATCGGGGGAAATTTCATCCGCCAAAATAATAGTTCCGTCATCTAAACGACCGAATTCAACTTTAAAATCTACTAATTTAATACCCATGCCCAAGAAAGCTTCTTTCAAGGCAGCATTGATTTTAAAAACCATATCGGTTATAGTAGCCAATTCTTCTTTATTGGCAAGGCCCAAAGCCGTTATATGATATTCGTTGATCATGGGATCGCCCAAAGCATCGTCTTTATAGCAGAATTCCAAGGTGGGATTCAATAATTCCCTACCCTCTTCAACACCAAAACGCTTTGAAAAACTACCTGCGGTTATGTTGCGAATAATAACTTCCAAAGGAACGATTTGCACTTTTTTTACTAAAGTTTCCCTGTCATTGAGTTCTTCAATGTAATGAGTAGGTATACCTTTGGTTTCCAGCATTTTGAAAAGAAGGTTGGACATCCTGTTGTTTACTACACCTTTACCTTCAATAGTACCTTTCTTTTTACCATCAAAAGCAGTGGCACTGTCTTTATATTGAACCATATAAACCTGGGGATCATCGGTAGCAAAAACCTTTTTGGCCTTACCTTCATATAGCATTTCTTTTACTTGCATTATTGCTGCCTCCTTATTTTAGGTTATTTTTAAAATTTCGACTTAAAACCTACTAATCCTGCAACATTTCACGGATAAGCTCGTTTACCCTGGCAGCATTGGCCCTGCCCTTGGTAGCGCGCATGATCTGGCCTACCAAAAAGCCCAAAGCAGCTTTCTTGCCCCCCTTGTAATCAGCAACCGATTTAGGATTGGCGGCAATAACATCCGCTACCATTTGTACTAATTCTTCTTCATCGCTCACCATTTCCAAATTATTGGCTTTTACATATTCAATAGGATCTATATTCTCCCTAAATATTTTTTCAAAAACTGCTTTGGCTGTGGTTTTATTGATACTGCCCTTAACTACCAAGCTTACCAAATCACTTAACTGTTTGGGTGCAAAAGGCATATCCTTGGCATCCAAACAGTTTTCATTCAATAAGCGCAGGCCATCACCCATAAGGAAATTGACTACTTCTTTTGGTTCATTGCATAAAGCCACCGTTTCCTCACAGAAAAGAGCCAAAGCCTTGGAACGTACGATCATTCCGGCATCATATTCAGAAAGTTGCCATTCATTCAAGTAGCGTGCCTGTTTCTGCTGTGGCAATTCAGGTATTTTGGCTTTTACTTCAGCTATCCATTCATCGGAAATATGCATGGGTGCCAAATCTGGCTCGGGGAAATAGCGGTAATCGTGAGCGTTTTCTTTAGAACGCATGGTATAACCAATGCCTTTTTCATCATCCCAACGACGGGTCTCCTGAACCACTTTTTCACCATTTTCCAATAAGTCTATCTGACGGTCTATTTCCCATTCTATAGCTCTTGTAATAGCCTTGAAGGAATTCAAGTTTTTGGTTTCCGTACGGGTTCCCAAAACCGAAGAACCCTTGGGTTTGATTGAAACATTTATATCACCGCGCATGGAGCCTTCTTCCAGTTTGCAGTCTGAAACCCCTAAATAGGACATAATGGCAGCCAAAGCTTCCATATAAGCACAAGCCTCTGTTGCCGAAGTCATATCGGGTTCACTTACTATTTCCATCAAAGGTACACCACAGCGGTTATAATCAATAAAAGTTTCACCCGTATTATCATGGTGAGAAAGTTTACCTGCATCCTCTTCCATATGGATTTGGTGGATGCGCACTTTCTTTTTACCGTTATCGCCATTTATTTCTACCCAGCCATTACGGCAAATAGGCAAATAAAGCTGCGAAGTTTGAAATGCCTTGGGGAGATCGGGGTAAAAATAGTTTTTCCTATCAAATTTGCAATTTTGCGTGATTTCACAATTGGTAGCCAAACCAGCGGCAATAGCATTTTGTACTACTTGTTCGTTTAATACAGGTAATACACCCGGCATACCTGTACATACAGGGCAGGTCTGTGTATTGGGTTCAGCTCCGAAAGCCGTTGAACAACCACAGAAAATTTTAGTTTTGGTAGACATTTCCACATGGACTTCCAAACCTATAACCACATCGTATTTACTTCTGTCTGAATAGTATTCCGCCATTTATAACACCTCCAACTGAGGTTTTTTATGATGATGCTCGGTAATGCTTTGATAAGCATAAGCAAGCTGAACCAAAGTTTTTTCACTCAAGGCCTGCCCTAAGAACTGCATACCTATTGGTAAATTTTCTTTATTGAAACCGCAGGGCAAGGATACCGCAGGAATACCCGCTAAGTTTACCGATACTGTATAAATATCGCTCAAATACATTTGCAGAAGGTTATTCAGGCTTTCACCCAGTTTAGGCGCAACTGTTGGTGCAACAGGGCTCAATATGGTATCATACTTGGCAAAAGCACCATCAAAAGCTTGCTTGATAAGAGCTTTAACTTTCAATGCCTTTTGATAATAGGCATCATAATAACCTGAACTCAAAGCAAAAGTGCCAAGCATGATACGGCGTTTTACCTCCATACCAAAGCCTTCACTGCGGGCGGTAAGGTAAAGGTCTTCCAAGTCGGTAAATTTTTTAGGATGGTAACCGTATTTGATACCATCAAAACGGCTCAAATTGGAACTGGCCTCCGCAGAAGCTATTATATAATAAGCAGGCACAGCGTAATCTACCATTGGTAAGATGAATTCTTCACATTCCGCACCTAATTCGCTAAGCTTTTTAGCAGCTTCATAAATAGCCGCTTTGATTTCGGGATCAATACCCTCACCGAGATAATTCACGGGTATACCTATTTTTTTGCCTTCCAAATCCTCTTTTAGGCAATCATTGAAATCGAAAGGTCCTTGTTTAAGGGAGGTACTGTCTTGATCATCATAACCCGATATAATGGCAAGCATTGCTGCGGCATCCTCAATATTGTGGGCAATGGGGCCTATTTGGTCCAAAGAAGAACCGTAAGCCACCAAACCAAAACGCGAAACACTTCCATAAGTTGGTTTTACACCTGTCATATTGCAATAGGCAGCAGGTTGCCGTATAGAACCGCCCGTATCAGAGCCCAGGCTGGCAAAAGCACCGTAAGAGGCAACAGCTACGGCACTGCCGCCGCTGGAACCACCTGAAACATGTTCAGGATTCCAGGGGTTTTTTACCGCACCATAATAACAGGTTTCACTGGTGGAGCCCATGGCAAATTCATCCATATTGGCTTTTCCCATAATAACTGCGCCGGCTTTTTGCAAGCGTTTAACTACCGTGGCATTATAAGGTGAATGAAAACCCGTAAGCATTTTGGAACCGCAGGTAGTAGTCATTTCGGTTGTGCATATATTATCCTTTACGGCAACAGGCACTCCTGCAAAAGCACTATCCAGTGTACCAGCTTCAATTTCTTTTTGTACAGTCTCTGCCCTCAACAAGGCATTTTTGTTAATATCATGATAGGCATTGTAAAGCGGATTGGTTTTTTCTATATGTGCAAGCTGCGCTTTTACAACTTCGGGAACACTTATTTCCTTATTGGTTATTTTCTTTCGCAGTTCTTTAACCGATAATTCTAAAATAGACATAGCCCCTCCTAATTATTCCACAGTTTTTGGTACAACAAAGCAACCGTCTTCCACCGCAAGCGCATTTTTGAGGATTTCCTCCCTGGGATAGGATGCTTTTATCTCATCAGCGCGAAAAACGTTGTTTACATCAAAAACATGGGTCATAGCCTGAACATTTTCCGTATCCAGTTCATTCAAAATATCCATATAAACCAGGATATTATTCAAATCTTCACCCATACGCAGTTTTTCTTCTTCACTTAGGCGCAATTTTGCCAGCTCTGCCACATAATCTACCATTTTAGCATCAATATTCACAAAAACACCTCCTATAAATAAAAGCAAGCGACACTTGGTGCCGCAATACTTCAATATTCAAATCAAAAACTACTGCCACTCCACCGTAGCAGGTGGTTTACCTGTAACATCATACATCACCAAGTCTATTTCAGGGTATTTTGCCTCTATTTCTGCTACAATATGCTGCATTTCGGCAGGTTCGATATCCCTGCCCACTATGGCAGGCCTGCCTGTCATAAAGTCGTTCGTAACTATACAGCGTATAGCTATAGATTTTTTGCCTGTTATACCAATAGGCAAAAGCACGGCAAAAGTTTGGCTAATGATTTTATTTTTAATAGTATTGGTAACAAGATGGTCGATTTCCCGCAATAAATCTAA
>DGYV01000042.1:8866-9651 GCA_002398485.1 Peptococcaceae bacterium UBA4997
AAATCGGGCTTATTGATATACATTGGATAAGCCTTGATACCGTTCGAGATATCCTTGTTTTTATTAAGTATATAAGCCATACGGTTAACGCAATTTATATTATTGGGAACCATTCTGGCAATAGCATGGGCTTCCTGCCAATCTACATCCAGACCATTACCGTTCAATACGGAAAGATATTTGTAACTGCGGAAATCGCCTTGCACACCTACACTTTGCAGTGCCACGATTTGAGCCGAAAAAGGCGCAGGCAAACTTGCCGTTATTTTATCAAAAGCAGCTTGCTCTTCAGGTTTTATCACAAGATCGCCCTTATTACACATTACTCTAACCCCTAAACCGGGCCCAGGGAAAGGCTGGCGTGAAGCTATTTCCTCATCTATACCCAGCATTCTGGCAACCTGACGTACCTCGTCTTTATGCCAATCCCAGTTGGTTTCAACCACCATGCCTTTGGCTCTGGCACGGCGGATTATATCAACATCGTTATGGTGGGTCTTAATTTTGTTAGCATAGCCCGAAACATCGGGGTTACCGCTTTCAATAAGGTCGGCACGCAAGGTACCTTGTGCCAAATAGGTTTTATCGAAATCCAAATTCAATTGGTTGCAGGCATCGGCCACTACTTTTATAAACATATTGCCTATAAGAGCACGCTTTTCTTCAGGATCCACCATGTCCGTAAGCGGCCCCAAAAACCTGCCGTCAACATCTATTTTACTGTATAAAAAATCAGCTTCGGCATTTAAGCGCATCAAGTGTTTCAGGCCTTGCTGTTCCAAGTT
>DGYV01000042.1:9848-10382 GCA_002398485.1 Peptococcaceae bacterium UBA4997
ACTTTCGTTCTTACGCATAAGTCCATGATCCACATGGATGGCATAAACATTTTCAGGATCGAGAGCCCTTAGCAAAAGAGCAGCCGTAACAGCCGAATCCACACCACCGCTTACCAAAACCAAAACTTTTTCGTTGCCTACTTTTTTACGTATATATTCAATGGAAGTTTGAATACGGTCATCTAGTGTATAATCACACTGAAAACCGCAAATTTTGGTTAAAAAGTTGGTGAGCATTTGCTTGCCATGCTCCGTCAAATCCACTTCAGGGTGGAATTGAACCCCATAAATTTTAAGTTTTTCATTATAGATACCAGCAATAACATCGCCCGATTTTGCAGAAACCTCAAAACCATTAGCCAACTTAGCAACTGAATCACCATGGCTCATCAACACATTTTCTGAATCAGTCAGGCCATAAAATAAAGGACATTCTGTATTTAAATAAATTTCTTCCTCGCCATATTCGGTTTTTACACCGGGTGCTACTACACCGTTAAAGTGCTGATTAATAAGCTGCATGCCATAGCAAAT
>DGYV01000042.1:10571-10833 GCA_002398485.1 Peptococcaceae bacterium UBA4997
CCAAGCATGGGAAGCCCCATATCCAAAATGGCTGGATTATATTTAAGAGCGCTTTCAGCCCACACACTGTTTGGACCACCCGAAAGAATAATAGCCTGATAATCCTTTAATTGTTCAGGTTCAACATTTATAGGAAAAATATCCGATTTTACACCCAACTCACGAATCTTGCGGTCGATCACCTTGGTATATTGACCGCCGCAATCCAAAATTGCCAACAATTCCATTTTTTACACTCCTAGCGGTTATTTTTGCTTTAAAA
>DGYV01000042.1:11092-11222 GCA_002398485.1 Peptococcaceae bacterium UBA4997
GATTTTATTATTAACGTTTAAAAAGTCTTGCTTGAAGTTATTTCTTTGATGTTTCTAAAGCAGACTTAATAAAGGATGCAAATAAAGGATGCGCCTTATTGGGCCTTGATTTGAATTCAGGGTGGAACTG
>DGYV01000040.1:0-22975 GCA_002398485.1 Peptococcaceae bacterium UBA4997
ATCCATATTACGAACACAACACAAGATAGTAAATCCATGTTTAGGTTCATATCCCTACACATGGATTTTTTGTTTTTATTATTATAATGAAACAAAAAATATTTTAGATTTTACAGGGTGGTAAATAATATGTAAAACATAGATATTACCCTAATAAATATCACTGCCATACAAAATTTTTCTAATGTATATTTAAGCTATACTTTAAGAAATACTATTGTTATAAAACACTTTAAAAAGGAGAGGAATTATATGGTTGATGGAAATAATATCAATCCTGTACTGAATACTTTAGATGAAATCCCTAAACCAAGGCCCGATGCCAAAGAAATTGTTGGATTGGTTAAAAGCAAAGGAGTTATTTCAGGTTACAAATTGTCAGATGGGCGTATTGTATCTAAACAAGAAGGCGTTAATTTATCTAATCAAGGAGAAATTAAGGGTGTGGGAATAGCACATAGGAAGGGTGTTGAATATTTAAAATCAATACCGGATGGCACAGAAATTAACAACTTAAGTAATTTGCCCACTGTAAAAAACAGCCAAGAATTTTAATCCTTAAATATGCTCTGATATATTGTTTAGGTTATAATATAACAAAATAAACTAAGCAAGAGAAGCAAATAGAGTTATTATAAAGAATAGATAAAGCTTATTTTCAAAACCATGGTTTTGAAAATAAGCTTTATTGCTTTTAGTTAAATTAAAGTTGTTAAAATTTGCTTTAAATCATCTATATCATTTACAATAAAAATCTTGTAAGGAAATTAAATTTATACATGGTTTCTTTGGTTTTTTATGATAAATGATACCATAAATTATTTGTATAATTGTGTGTGGAGGCTTATTGTGTCAAAGGCAAACTTTGGAACTATGCATAGGATAGACATTGAAAAAGATTATAGCGAATATGAACCCCAAAAATATGATTGTATTTCTGTTGATGATGATTATATTGATGGTTGGTGGCAGGAATTAGTGTTAATAAAAAACTGTTATCATTGCCTGAAAAGGCTTGGATTTGCACTTTCCAGGTAGGGCGTTACGTTGATTCCACTAAAATTCTTAAATTGTTTTTATGATATTGTCAATTCAGGTATCCGTTTAAAGCAAGATGAAAGTTTAGTATAACTGTTGAAATTGATAGTTAAAGCTAAAAAATAAAATAAGTTCATGATCCACTATGGAATATAAATATTTTACATATCAATTCATTATTTTTATTGGGATTTATGGTTTTTAGTGAGCACCTAAAGCATTTTTGTAACACTTGATGAGCAACTATTTTTAAAGCTGTTAATTTATTAAAACTAGGTTTTTTGTTTATTTTATTGCTTTTTTCTATTCTTGACAAGCATAATTCTGTTTGTTATTATGTTAGTCGTCAGCATTAACAAGGTATAGTTATGGCTCTGTCTTACTTATTATGTTATTAAAATAGCATGATACATGTAAACTATTTTGATAAATAAATTTGCTGTAGGAGGTGTTTATATGCATATAGTATTATTTCAGCCGGAAATACCTGCCAATACAGGTAATATATCGCGTACGTGTGCGGTTACAAAAACAACCTTACACTTAATTGAGCCCTTAGGCTTTTCTATAGATGATAAGCACTTGAAAAGAGCAGGGCTGGATTATTGGGATAAATTAAATCTATATGTATATAAGGATTGGGCCGCTTTTTTGTCTGCTAATCCGCAAGCAAATATTTATTTGGCTACAACTAAAGGTTCATTGCATTATACGGAATTCAGCTACAAACCTGATGATTATTTGGTTTTCGGCAGGGAAACAGCAGGCTTACCTGATGAAATAAGAGAGGCTTACAGTGAACACTGTATCCGTATACCTATGGGTAAGGATATACGTTCTTTGAATTTATCTAATTCTGTTGCTATTATTTTATATGAAGCATTACGTCAGCAAGGTTTTCTGAATTTGGATTAACGCATTGACATACAGGCCATGTTTAAGGTAAAATAGGGTCTGGCAACGGGGTGTGGCTCAGCTTGGTAGAGCGCTGCGTTCGGGACGCAGAGGCCGAAGGTTCAAATCCTTTCACCCCGACCATAAAGCCATGTGCAGTTTTGAAACAGCACATGGCTTTTTTACGTCTATATATAATGTTAGTATTTTATTATTTATAATTCTATGGAGGGTTGTGATTTCTATGAAAAAGTTTGTATTTTGTGTTTTGATGTTTGTATTACTGTTATCAGTATACAGTTTAATTGGAAAGAATTTAGATAATACTTCAATTGAATTTGGTAAGGAGAAACAAAATAATAGTTAAAATACAAACCTTGATCAATTTACAGATGTGCCGGAAGATGCAATTGCAGTTATTGTTAATTTACCAACCCCGCAGCAAATATTACTATTAAATATTACTGAAACTTTGTACCTCCATGAAACCGAGGAAAAAATTATTTTTATTCGATGGCATGAGCACACAGCTATAGAAATTTACTCTGTTAAAGGTATTTGGGATGCAGGAAACCTAACTGTAAACAAAATTTATTCTAATTTGGATTGCCGCAAAGATTTTACTATAGCATTACAAGCTATTCGTCCTGAAGGCATACTAGATTATAAAATTTTGATTAGCCTGCCTAATGGCCTTGTAAAAGAATATTTTCTTTCATATGATGGTAAGAACGGTAACCCCAACATTGAATATGTATCAAACTAAATAAAGCAGCATGATGAGTATTAAATATTTATCAACTTTAATCCAATAAAGCTATATACAGGTTAAGTGCTACAAATGGCTTTACGGTTTTAATTATGATATACTGTGAATAAATATTAATTATATTTTGTGAGGTGTTAAACCATCAAAAAAACTATTTTGGCGGTTATGTTAATTAGCATGGTGTTTTTAATGGCAGCTTGTACGGAAAAAACAGATTCTTTCAAGCAACAGCAAAATACGGAGCAAGAAGCTAATGCAACTTTTCTGGAAAATGTAGTAAATATGCGTGGCAATATAAAAATAACTCCTGCATTAAGAAAATCTTTTAATGAATTTGCCAAAGCATATTGTTGGGTTTATTTACCGGATATGGATAGCTATGAATCATTTTTTGAGAGCACTCACTATGCAGATTCCTACGGTTATCCTAATTTTGCAGATGCTGTTTTTTATGTTCTGAAATATTTAGATGTACAAAATAAAATAAGTGAAGATGATATGCAAACTGCTGTTTCTGCCCTTTTTGCCGCCAAAAATAAATATGAGCCCATGATCCACCAAAATTATCCTAAGTTTGCAAAATACGAAAACGGCTATTATTTACCATGGCCTGAGGGAGAAAGAGATTCCAACAGGGAATTTTATTTACTTACAGGGCTTGATATTCACCAAGATGAAAAAAACACAAAACTGCTTTATATAACGGTTAATTTGCAAAATTATTATTTTAATGATACAAATGTTTATGAAGCAGGAGAGTATGAAAAATGGCTTGCTGAAAAGGCACAGGAAATGGATATTGAAGCTTTAGAGGCAGCACATAAACTTATAGTTAGTGGGCAAATAAGTGAGTTAAAACCCTTAAGGGAATGGAAAACAACTATAATAGTTGATACAAGTAAAAATAACTCCCATGCTCTTTCTCCTAAATTTTTGTTTAGCAGCAGTTATTAGCTCAAAAAATGATTTGGAGTTTTAATATACTTAAATTTAACAGCTTTTATGTTTAAAATAAATACCATAGCTAATATTTACTAGCTTTAGCAAATATGCTTGTTGTTCAGGTTTTATTTAAAGGCAGGTGATTATTTCGTGCAAACATACTTTACAATTCGCGGTAAAGGTGAAGCAGAACTTATTGAAAAAAAGTCGCGCTTTATTGGTTATGCTTATTCTGTAGCATCGGAAGAAGAGGCGGTTGGATTTGTGGAAAGTATAAAAGCCAAGCATAGGGATGCCACACATAATGTTTATGCTTATCAAGCAGGTGAGCAGGATGAAATACAGCGTTCCAGTGATGATGGTGAGCCTTCGGGTACAGCAGGCAGGCCTGTTTTGGAGGTAATCAAGAAATCTAATTTAAAAAATACCGCAGTGGTGGTAACTCGTTATTTTGGTGGAGTGCTATTAGGGGCGGGTGGTTTGGTGCGTGCTTACAGCAGGGTGGCTGCTTTAGCCTTAAAAAAGGCAGGAGTAGTGGAAAAAATCCCTGCCAAAGGTTACAGCCTTACCATGGATTACAACTTTTGGGGCAAGGTTGAAAATTTGCTTAATCAAAATCAAAAAGAATATGAACTGTTGGATACATCTTTTATGGAAAAAATCACTGTTTTTTGTGCTGTCAGCCAAGATGCTGAAGAGGGATTTTTAAATAAAATAAGGGAAATAGGTAACGGAGCCATAACCGTTTTGCCACTTTTGAATGAATATTGGCTGGAGTGTGAAATAAATATAGAAGATGTATAATTAAAGTGCTTTTGGATAAGCTAATTTAGGGTGATAAAATGACATATATTACCAAAGAAGCCAGATCCCGTAAAAGCAAAATGAAACGAAGGCCTGAAAGCTGGGATGATGCCAAAGTTGAAATTGCTAAAGAAATAGGTTTGTGGGAAAGAGTACAGGAAAATGGCTGGGCTGCTCTTACTGCTGAAGAAAGCGGACGTTTGGGCGGTATACTTTCGGCACGTTTTCCCGGTAAAGCACCAAAAGAAGAAATAAAAATAAATAATAAAAATCATAAATGAACAAGGGAAGGCTATGCCTTCTCTATTTTTTTGCTGCAATAGGAAACTTTATATTCATGAATAAATACCTTTTGCGACAAATTTTGCAAGACATGTTTGTTATAATAAATTATGAGATAAGTTGATAAAAAGATAATAATTTTATGCAAAAAATAAAGATATTACTGTATTTTTGTCTTAAAAACATACTGCGTTGCTGTTATAAATAACATGTTATCAGCTTATCCATATATTGTAAATATAAAAAGGGGGGGATAAGGGTAATAAGTTATTTTATGATTCACCATAGTAACAACCTGTAAACATACAAAAGTAAATAAGAACGTATTCTTCCAATGAAGGATAAACAAAAAATTGAAACGTGGTGTGTATAATGAAAAAAATAATGAGTATTATAATGAGCTTTTTAATGATACTTGCTTTTAGTAGTATTGCCATGGCCTCAGATGTTGATTTTGATATTAACCGTATTGAACAGGGGCAGGTTGTTTATGAACAAAATGAAATAACAGATGAAGACCAGCTTTATGAACGTGCCCAAAATGGCATTTCGGATATCCCTTTGGAACAGTTGCAAAACCCCCAAATTAACTTTACGCCAGTACAAGAAAATAAAGCAAAATCATTACTACCTGACCCGAAAACAGAAAGTAATGCTACTGCACAAATAATTTCCCAAAGAATTTTAGATGACGGTACAATTGTAGATGAAGTAGTAGTTACTCAATTTACAGATATTTATTTACCTAAAGAGTCCGTAATTCAGCCCTGTTTAATATATGAAGATCCATCTTGGGATGATACAAGTAGTGTAAGACTAACTGGGACTTTGACATTCTATAAAGCAACTCATTCGGGGGTAACTGAATTTTATCTTTTATCAAAAGTTGCTGGACGATGGGATATAGTATCGGATAACCCCACAGTGAGCAATCGTCTAATTGTGGCTTATTGCTGTGGTCAAAGCGACTTAGATTATCTATTACATCAAGAAGATAGTTACTACCCTGGCACGAATTCCTTTTCTTATGTAACTGGATTTACTCATTATGTTTATAAGCATGCGGGATCCATGGGTTTTAACGCTAAAGCTACTTTAAAAAGAGGTACTTCTTCTTGGACAATGGATGTTGGTTGCTTCTTATTTGGTAATTACCACTTATGGTAATTAGGCACACTAAAAATGAAAAAAACATTTAATTACAAAAATTTTATTATTAATTGGGTTGTACTTGCCTTTGTTTTGGGCATTTTTATTCTAATTCATTTAAATGCAGACCCTAATAATATATCACCAACAGTTGGTTATTATCTTAGTCCGATTCTATATATACTGATTGGAATATTTTTTAATCAGTCTAAATTAGTTTCGCTGTTTCAGCAGGGACAATTGATAATAAGGTTGGATTATCTAGTTATGTCCATTGTGTTTTTGATGTTGCTATTGATGTTTATACCAGCCCATTCATTAAATTTTACCATACCAGTTTTGGCAAGATTTTTGCGATCCACTCATTTAGGCTACGATTTATTAGGACCAATCTTATTGTTTGCCCCAAAACTGATTCCATTATTTTTTGGTTATTTTGCTGCGGGGATATTTTATAAAGTAAAAGAGTAATATTTCATAATGCCAGTTCAGTCAAAAATTATATAATTAAACAATATATTTAAGAGAAGGCCATGCCTTCTCTATTTTTTTGCCGTAAATGGGCGAAATAATCTTTTACATAGGTTACTCATTACGCCAACTTTTGCGAAATCAATTCAATATAATAGGTCATAGGATAAGTTTGGAAAACATATTTATTAGGGAATGGATATTAGGCTGGACATACAGGAGGCATGTATATGCAGCAATATGTGGTTTATGGAGATGTTTTATGGCTCATTAATTTTTGCCTGGATTTTATTTTGCTTTGGGCAACAGCTAAAGCCGGCCGTTTTCCTCTAAAAAAGCCAAGACTTATCCTGGCGGCGGTGGTGGGAGCATTTTATGGTGTATGTATATTGGTGCCGCAATTTTCTTTTGCATATCTTTTCCCTATAAAAATAGGTTTTTCTTTACTTATGATTTGGCTGGCTTTCGGTGCCTTGCCATTGCGCAGTTTTTGTAAGGCGGTGCTTTATTTCTATTTGCTCAGTTTTACTATGGCGGGTGCTGTATTGGGCGGAAGTTCGCTGTTAAAATCTAATGGCATCGATTACTTCAATGGTTATTCCATACATTGGCTAAGCCTTCTCTTTGCCGCTTTTGCCGCTGTTTTTTTGGTACGCTGGGCAATTTTCTATATTCGGCGAAATTTTCGCAAGGAAAGCCTTATTCGTAAAGCTGTTATATCAATAGGCAGCCAAAAAATCCAGGTGAATACTTTTATGGATACAGGCAATGAATTGAAAGACCCAGTTACTCAAAAACCTGTCATGGTTGTGGAATACGCGGCTCTGCAAAATATATTCCCCAAAGCTTTCAGCAGACTTTATGAAAAGTACGCGGCTGTTGATGTGGTAAAAATAGTGGAAAAGGCAAATGTAATGAATATGGGTTTTAACCTAAGGCTTATTCCTTTTAATGCCATAGGCAGAGATAATGGTATACTTTTGGGCATAAAACCCAAACGGGTGGTTTTTAAAGGTAATAAAGGAATTGAAGACATAATGATGAGGGATATTATTATTTGCCTTTACCATAGGCCATTGGGCAAAAGCAAAGGTTATAATGCCATTATCAATCCCATGGTTTTGGAAGAGGCCAGCCAAATAATAAAGGGGGAAAGAATATGGGGTTACGGTGCTTAAAGCTTAAATTACAGCTTTGGGTTTGGGATAAGCTGAATTCTTATTTTTCCTTGGGTGAAGATATTTTTTATATAGGTAACGGTGAAGCCTTGCCGCCGCCCTTATCTCCGCTTGAAGAAGTGGACCTTATGGAAAGACTTGCAGGTGGAGATAATTTGGTAAGAGGTGCGCTGATCGAACATAATTTAAGGCTGGTTGTTTATATAGCCCGTAAATTCGAGAATACAGGTATAGGTATAGAAGATTTAGTTTCTATAGGTACAATAGGTCTGATCAAAGCTGTAAATACTTTTGATCCTGCCAAAAAAATCAAGCTTGCAACCTATGCTTCGCGTTGTATTGAAAATGAGATTTTAATGTGTTTAAGAAGAAATACCAAGATCCGCAGTGAAATTTCTTTTGATGAGCCGCTAAATATAGATTGGGATGGTAATGAACTGCTTTTATCGGATGTTTTGGGTACGGAAAACGATATTATATATAAAGAAATAGAGGAAGAAGTAGATAAAAAGCTTCTGGGTATAGCCTTAACCAAGCTAACTGAAAGGGAAAAAATAATTATGGAACTGCGTTTCGGCTTGAACGGTAAAGAGGAAAAAACTCAAAAAGAAGTGGCGGATCTTTTGGGTATATCGCAATCATATATTTCACGCTTGGAAAAACGTATTATTAAAAGATTACAAAAGGAAATTTGCAGGCTGGAGTAGTAATAATTAAAAAAATTAATAATTTAAGCCTAAGCAGTATTATGTTATAAACATGATTCTGCTTGGGCTTTTGTTTTTTTAGGAGTGATTTATCGACATTTTCCGTAATTTTTTGTCAGAAATTGGTTCGTATAGCTCAATTATTCAATGGCAATAATGCCAATATAAAGAATCAGGGGGCGGCTATATGAACAAAGTAGAAATTTGCGGTGTAAATACAGCCAAGTTACCTATACTTTCTAATGAGGAAATGAAGAAACTTTTTTTGGAAATGCAAGCCGGTAACAAAGAAGCCAGAAACAAAATCATCAGTGGTAATTTAAGGCTGGTTTTAAGTGTTATCCAACGTTTTAACAATCGTGGTGAAAATCCCGATGACCTTTTTCAGGTAGGTTGCATAGGTCTCATCAAGGCTGCGGAAAATTTTGATTTAGGTCAGAATGTAAGGTTCAGCACTTATGCAGTACCTATGATAATAGGGGAATGCAGGCGTCATCTGCGGGATGATAATCCAATCAGGGTTTCCAGATCCATTAGGGATGTTGCCTATAAAGCCTTGCAGGCAAGGGATGCTTTGGTTACCCGACAAGGTAAGGAACCAAAGGTTAATGAAATAGCCCGTGAAATGGAATTACCTGTTGAAGAGGTGGTTTTTGCCCTAGATGCGATCGCAGAGCCTATATCCCTGTTTGAACCCATTTACAATGACGGCGGCGACCCTATTTATGTTTTAGACCAGGTGAAAGATGATAAAGACGGTGAGGAAAACTGGACTGAAAGCATATCTATCAAGGATGCACTGGCCTGCTTGAATGAGAGGGAGAAAAGGATAATCAATCTTAGGTTTTTTGCTGGGCGTACTCAAATGGAAGTAGCAGAGGAAATAGGTATTTCACAAGCACAGGTAAGCCGTTTGGAAAAAGGTGCTTTAATGCATCTGCGCAAATATATGTAGCTTACAGGAGGTACCATGTTTATAAAAATCATCAAAAGACACAAAATAATGGATGCTATACTAATGTTTCTGCTGTTTTTAGGAGCCTTAACTGGTATATGTTTAACTTATAACAGTAAAGCAGCTGCCTCTTTGAGCGGACCCATTCGCCTGCACATCATAGCTAACAGTGATGATAGCTATGACCAACAGCTTAAGTTGATGATTAGGGATGCTGTAGTGGAATATTTGACTCCCAAGCTGGAAAGTTCCCAAAATCTTCAGGAAAGTGAAGACATCATTAAGGCCGAGCTTGTCAACCTGGAAAAAATAGCTCAAAATATGACGGAAGGTACGGGCTACAGCGCTTATGCCGAATATGGTATCTTTCCCTTTCCCACCAAAACCTATGGAGAGCTTACTTTGGCAGAAGGTGATTATAAAGCGGTTCGTATAGTATTGGGTGAGGGCAAAGGACATAATTGGTGGTGTGTGCTTTTCCCGCCTCTTTGTTTAGTGGATGAGGCTGCCGAAACCAAAACAGCTTCTGTTCCTGTTACAAGTGGTATAGAAACCCAAAAAAATATTGAGATTCGTTTGAAAATAAGCGATATGTTTTATATTCAAAAATAAAAAACTTATTTGCAAAAGCTTTTTATAAAATTTCAAAAGCTGAAAACCGTTTTTAGTAATGGTTTTTAGCTTTTCTTACATATTGTTATGCTTTTAGACAAACAGAGAAAATGTGTTTATTTTCGTATTAAAAGACAAGTAGATACATATATAATAATAAGCGCTAAAAATCGGCGGGAGGAATAACAGATGTTTAGAATTTCGGATTTAAGGAATAAGGATATAATAAACATAAAAGATGGTAAAAAGCTGGGGCCTATCAGTGATATTGAGGTGGATATGGATGTTGGGCGCATTACCGCCATAGTTTTACCGGGCAGCAAACGTTTTTTAGGGCTTTTTCAAAGAGGAGAGGATTTGGTAGTAGCTTGGGACAGGATCAAGAAGATTGGTATGGATGTGGTTTTGGTGGAGCTGGACAGCCCTGTTTATGATAAAAAATCCCCAAAAGGAGAGCAGGAAGACGATTGGGTAGAATTATAACAATAAAATGGATACAGAAATACATACATTAGAAAGAGTGGTTTTTTTTATCAGAATATTGACACACAATATATAGTGGTGGTAATATATAAGAGTACACATATTGTGTACTCTTGCCTTTTGGTAATTTTAATAACAATATATGGCTTTAGGAGGTGCTCTATGCGTTGTACATTTTGCGGTTTTGAGGATTCGAAAGTACTTGATTCTCGTCCTGTTGATGATGGGCACAGCATCAGACGCCGCAGAGAGTGTTTGAATTGTGGCAAGCGTTTTACCACTTATGAAAGGGTGGAAGAAGTTCCTCTTATTGTGGTTAAGCGTGATAATCGCCGAGAAGTTTTTGATAGCAATAAAATTTTAAATGGCTTAATCAAAGCTTGTGATAAGCGTTCTGTACCATTAAACGTATTAGAGCAAACTGTGGCTGATATTGAAAAAGAGCTTCGCAATTCCTTGGAAAGAGAAATTTCCTCACGCGTAATCGGTGAAATGATTATGGAGCGTTTAAAGCATATAGATGCAGTTGCCTATGTGCGTTTTGCTTCCGTTTACCGTCAATTTGAGGATATTTATACCTTTATGGAAGAATTAAGACGAATGGTCAAGGAAAACAATTTTAATTTAGAAAAAGAAAACTCCGCATTCAAGGCAAAAAAGAATGATACCGATATTGAGGAATGATTTTTTCGATATGCCCCAAAAAGGAGGAATACCATGTTTACGCAAATCCGTAAAAGAGATGGCCGTTTGGTGCTGTTTGACGAAGTGAAAATTACCGATGCAATTTTTGAAGCAGCTAAAGCCATAGGTGGTACAGATCGCCAAATGGCTATGGAATTGACCTCGAAAGTGCTGAAAAAACTACAGGAAAATTATAATAACGATGTGTTTACTGTGGAAGATGTGCAGGATACCGTTGAAAAGGTATTAATAGAAGATGGACATGCCCGTACTGCTAAAGCATATATTTTATATAGGGATCGCCGTAATCGCGTAAGGCTTGCCAAGTCAGACTTAATGGATGCTGTGGAACAAATACTCATTGAAACCAGCAAGGAAAATGCCAATGTAAGCAACAGCCCTTCAGCAAAAATGCTGCAAATAGCCAGTGCGGCTTCCAAAACCTATTATTTATCACGCCTTATCCCCGAGGAGTTTTCTAAGGCTCATCGTAATGGGGATATTCATATCCATGATTTGGATTTTTACTCCAAAACACTTACCTGTGTGCAAATACCTTTAGGTGAGCTTTTACATAACGGGTTTAATAACGGGCATGGTTTTATTAGGCCACCCCGTCGTCCTGCTTCAGCTACGGCTTTGGCAGCTATTATCCTGCAAAGCTCTCAGAATGATATGCATGGCGGGCAAAGCTTCCCGTTTTTTGATACAGATATAGCTCCTTTTGTGGAAAATGCTTCGGAAGAAGAAGTTTTCCAGGCTATGGAAGCCTTGATTTACAATTTAAATTCCATGCATAGCAGAGCGGGTGCTCAAGTGCCTTTTTCCAGCCTCAACATAGGCACGGATACCTCCGAAGGAGGCAGAAAAGTTACCAGAAACCTGCTTTTAGCCTATGAAAAGGGCTTGGGCTATGGTGAAAATCCTATATTCCCCAATGTCATTTTCCGTGTACAGGAAGGGGTAAACCTTAACCAGGGCGATCCTAATCGTGATTTATTCGAACTGGCTATGAGGGTAGCCGCAAGGCGCATGAATCCAACCTTTAGTTTTATGGATGCAAGTTTTAATAAAACTTATGGTTCACAAGTAAGCTATATGGGCTGCCGTACCAGAGTTATGGCAAACCGCAAGGGTCCTGTAATTACCGAAAAGAGGGGCAATCTTTCTTTTACCACAATCAATTTACCCAGGTTGGCCATTCAGGCTAAAGGGGATATTGATATTTTTTACCGTCTTTTGAATAATATTATGGAGCTTACAGCGCGTCAGCTTTATCATCGTTACCGTGTACAAGCTAACCTTAAAGTAAAGGATATGCCTTTTTTAATGGGGCAAAAACTTTATTTGGGTTCGGAGAATTTAGGCCCCAATGATACAATAGAAAGTGCTATCAAACATGGTACCCTTTCCATTGGCTTTATCGGTCTTGCAGAAACCTTAACAGCTCTTCTGGGTGAACACCATGGCCAAAGCGAATATGCGCAGCTTAAAGGCTTGGAAATAGTTTCCCATATGGCTGAAAAGACTAATGAATTTGCCGAAAGCTATGATTTGAACTATACCCTTCTGGCAACTCCTGCGGAAGGTTTGGCAGGACGTTTTCTTAAAATAGATAAAAAAGAATACGGTATTATACCGGGGGTTACGGATAAGGATTTTTATACAAATTCCTTCCATATACCCGTAAATTATGAAATATCCCTTTTTGATAAGATAAGTAAAGAGGGTCCTTATCACAAATACTGTAATGCGGGGCACATAAGTTATGTTGAGCTTTCTAGCCCGCTCATCAATAACTTGGAATCGCTTGAAGCGATCATTCGCCATATGAAGGATTCGGATATAGGCTATGCAGGTATAAACTTCCCAATCGACTTTTGTATGTCCTGCCATTATCAGGGTGTTATCAATGACGATGGCTGTCCGCAGTGCGGTGGCACCGCTATCCGCAGAGTTCGTCGTATCACAGGCTATTTCAGTACTACTGAACGCTTTAACGATGCCAAGCTTGCCGAATTGAATGCCCGTGTCCAACATATGAAAATAGAAAACTAAAAAGCCAAAGAAGGTTTGCTTATGAAGATACGTTTGGCAGGTATAGTAAATGAAAGTGTAGTGGATGGCCCCGGTATAAGAATGGCTGTTTTTACTCAGGGCTGTCCTCATCATTGCGCGGGTTGCCAAAATCCCGAAACGCATGATTTTATGGGAGGATATTTGGCTGATACTGACGAGATACTCAAACCTATGGCAAACCGTAAATATATAAAAGGCCTTACTGTTTCGGGCGGTGAGCCTCTTTGCCAGGTGCAGGCCGTGGCAGAACTGGCTAAAAAAACCAAAGCCATGGGCAAGGATGTGGTCATTTATACGGGCTATCTTGTTGAAGAATTGCTAGAAAAGGCCAAAGAAGATGCGAACATTGTGGAATTGCTTCAAAATACGGATTATCTTATAGACGGCCCTTTTATTGAATCCCAAAAGAGCCTGCATTTGGTTTTTCGCGGTTCTGTAAACCAAAGAGTAATCGATATACCTAAAACTTTAAGCGCAGGTAAAGTGGTGCTTTGTTAATTTTGACTTTAAGCTGATAAACACTTTGCAAAACTTTATTTTTTGTGTTAAAATACCACTATACCCCTAAAGTTTGGTGGTATTTTTGCTGTTGCAGGTTTTATGATTATTATATTAAAGTAAAATCGGAAAAGAGTGATATTATGCCCCGGATTGCGGAAAATATAGCCTATATACAACAAGAAATAGTAAAAGCTCAGCAAAGAAGTATTAAAGCGTCTACCAATTGTCATTTGATTGCTGTTACCAAAACTGTAGATACCTCAAGGATTCAAGAAGCCATTGATGCTGGGGTTTTGCAGCTTGGTGAAAACAGAGTGCAGGAGCTTATGGATAAATACCCAATACTTTCTTCTGATGTAAAATGGCATTTGATAGGACATTTGCAAACCAATAAAGTAAAATATATAGTGGATAAAGTTGCTATGATACACTCCCTGGATCGCGAGGATCTGGCTAAGGAAATAGAACGCAAAGCGGCACCTAGAAATAAGGTAATACCTTGCTTGGTGCAGGTAAACATTGCGGAAGAGGAAACCAAATTCGGCCTTGCGGAAGAGGATGTTATAGATTTTGTGCGTTCTTTGGCGGCGTATCCTCATATTGCTGTAAAAGGCTTAATGACGATAGGGCCTTATGTAGCCGAACCTGAAGAGATCCGTCCCGTATTTCGCCGTTTGCGTGAATTAAAAGAAGCAATAGCAGGATTACAGCTTCCACACGTAGAAATGCATGAATTATCAATGGGGATGACAAATGATTATCAAGTTGCTGTTGAAGAAGGAGCTACCATGGTTAGAGTAGGCAGTGCTATTTTCGGTGCCCGCAGCTATGTATAATAATATTTTTATCAATTAGGCATACAATTAAAGGAGGTTTTTTTATGGCAGGTTTCTGGGATAAAGTAAGCGGCGTTTTCTTTCAAGAGGAAGATGATGTAGATAATTATCAGGCTGCGGAAAATAACGGTGTTAAAGAAACCCGTGATAAAGATGTATGGCAGGAGCCTGAACTGAAAAAGTCCAAAAAAGCTCAGCTGGTTTCCATTCCCTCAGCTAATAGGTCTATGGAAATGGTGCTTATAAAGGCTAAATCTTATAATGATATGCAATCTATAGCCCAGCATATCAAAGATCGTAAAGTGGCGATAGTTAATTTTGAGGATATGGATAAAGAAACCGCTCAGCGTATGGTGGACTTTTTATCGGGTGCTGTTTTCGCTTTGGATGGTGTTCCCAAAAAAGTAAGCGGTTCCACTTTTTTGTTCAGCTCCTCTAATGTGGATCTGAACGGTCAAATCATGGAAAACGATAGCACAGGCCATGAAGCTGTTGCCGAAGCATCTTTTAATGCATATAACATGTGGAAAAAATAACTATAAATTAAGTGGTAAAGAGGGATAGATTTGGAATTAATCGCCAGAATAGTCGCGGCAGCATTCAACATTTATTATTTTCTTATCATCGCAGAAGTTTTGCTTTCCTGGTTCCCGCACAACAGGAACAACCCTGTATTTCGTTTTGTACACGAAATGACAGAACCTTTTTTGGGTATTTTTCGCAGAATGTTTAGGATAGGGCCGCGAATACCTTTGGATTTTTCGCCCATTATAGCTTTAATAGCTTTATCCTTATTGGAATCTTTTATATTTTATATAATCAGATTATTTATGTAGTCTTGACATTTTATAACTAAAAAGCTATTATATCAACAATAATAATAAAAAAGCAATGAAAAGGACGCAGCGACAGCTCTGGATCCCAGCGAATTCGGAATTGGTGTAAGCCGAATATTCAACTGTTTAAGCCATCACCTTTGAGTGACCTGTCGAAAATATTTTATTCTAGGCAGGTACGGTTGCCACCGTTACGGCATCGAGAGGTTTTTGGCTTTTTAAGCCAAAAACAAGTAGGGTGGTATCGCGGTACTTCCGTCCCTAAAGGGCGGAGGTATTTTTTATATTTTAAAAGTAATAATGAATTTATGATATTGAAAGGAGCAGCTACAATATGGATTATGGCAAAACACTGAATCTGCCGCAAACCGATTTTCCAATGAGAGGTAACCTGTCCGAGCGGGAACCGCAAATTTTAACAAAATGGCAGGAGGAGGATATTTATCATCAGGTAGCTGAAAAAAATGCAGGCCGTCCCAAATTTATTTTGCATGATGGTCCGCCCTATGCTAACGGTAATATTCACCTTGGCCACGCTTTAAATAAAACCCTTAAGGATATAGTAGTAAAATATAAAAGTATGGCAGGCTATGATGCTCCTTATGTGCCGGGTTGGGATACCCATGGCTTACCTATTGAGCAAAGAGCAATTAAAGATTTGGGTTTAAACCGTGAAGAAATAGATAAAGTAGTATTCAGGGATAAATGCAAGGAGTATGCCCTTAAATTTGTGGATCTGCAAAGGGAGCAGTTCAAACGTTTAGGTGTGCGTGGTGATTGGGACAAGCCATACATCACCTTACAGCCCGAATACGAAGCCGAACAAATACGAGCTTTTGGTGCCATGGCCAATAAAGGCTATATATATAAAGGTAAAAAACCCGTTTATTGGTGTGCTGATTGCGAAACCGCGCTGGCAGAAGCGGAAGTTGAATATGCAGATAGCAAATCCGCCGCTATTTATGTGAAATTCAAAGTTAAAGATGGCAAAGGCATTTTAGATGATACCGATAATTTCGTGATTTGGACGACCACACCTTGGACAATCCCCGCCAACTTGGCAATTTGCCTGCACCCCGAATATGATTATGTGCTGGCGGAAATAGACGGCACAAAAATGATCATTGCCAAAGAACTCTTAAATACCTTCATGGCAGACGCCGATAAAAAAGAAAGCAAAATCCTGCGTGAATTCAAAGGCAAAGATTTGGAATATATCACCTGTGAACATCCTATAATGAATAGAGAATCCGTAGTTATTTTAGGCGAACACGTTACCTTGGAAGCAGGTACAGGCTGTGTTCATACCGCTCCCGGCCATGGTGTTGAGGACTTTGAAGTAGGCCAAAAATATAAGCTGGATATTCTTTCTCCCGTTGATTCCAAAGGCAGGTTTACGGATGAAGCAGGCCAGTTTGCAGGCATGGACTTATTAAAAGGCAATAAAGAAGTTTGCAAGGCCTTGGAAGAATGCGGTGCCTTGGTGGGCTTCAAAATGATAAGCCACTCCTACCCGCATTGCTGGCGTTGCAAGAAGCCCATTATTTTCAGGGCTACTGAGCAATGGTTCTGCTCTATAGACGGTTTCCGTGAAGCCGCCTTGGCTGAAATAGATAAAACCCAATTTATCCCTGCTTGGGGGCACGACAGAATCTATAATATGGTGCGTGACCGCAGCGACTGGTGTATTTCCCGCCAGCGCACCTGGGGCGTGCCTTTGCCCATTTTCTACTGCAAAGATTGCGGCAAGGAAATCATCAACGCAGAAACTATTGAACACATTGCCAATATTTTTGCTAAAGAAGGCTCGCAGGCCTGGTTTGCCAAAGAAGCAGCTGAATTGGTTCCCGAAGGCCTTACCTGCCCTTGCTGCGGCGCTAAGGAATTCCGTAAGGAAACGGATATCATGGATGTTTGGTTCGATTCAGGTTCCAGTCACTTTGCGGTTTTGGATACCCGTCCTGAATTACAGTGGCCCGCCGACTTATATTTGGAAGGCAGCGATCAACATCGCGGCTGGTTCAACTCTTCATTGAACGAAGCTGTAGCTATTCGCGGTAAGGCTCCTTATAAAGCAGTTTTGACTCACGGCTTTTTGGTGGACGAGCAGGGCAAAAAACAATCTAAATCTGTGGGTAATACAGTAGATCCACTGGACGTAATAGCCAAAATGGGTGCAGATGTTTTAAGGCTTTGGGTAGCATCTGCCGATTATCGCAACGACTTGGCAAATTCACCCGCCATCATGAAGCAGGTTAGTGAATCCTACCGTAAAATCAGAAATACTTCTCGTTTTCTGTTGAGCAACCTTTATGATTTCGACCCTGAAAAAGATCAAGTTGCTTATAAAAATTTGCTGGAATTGGATCGCTGGATGCTGCATAATTTGCAGGAGCTTACCGAAAGGGTTTTAACAGCCTATGAAAATTACGAATTTCACGTGGTATATCATTCCATCCATAAATTTTGTGTTGTGGATATGAGTAATTTATATTTGGATATAACCAAAGACCGTTTATATGCTGAATTGGAAGACGATGTTAAACGCCGCTCGGCTCAAACCGTTATGTATCATATCCTGAACAATTTGGTGCGTTTATTGGTCCCCATTTTGGCTTATACAACGGAGGAAATTTATCAATATATGCCCAAAACAGCAGGTATGCCCAATAGTGTGCAGCTTTTGGATATGCCTAAGAAAAAACCCGAATGGCTGGATAATGAACTCAACGAAAAATGGCAGAAAATAATCGATGTGCGTGATGTAGTGATAAAAGAGCTGGAAGTCGCCCGTCAGAACAAAGTTATCGGCCATTCCTTGGATGCTGCTGTTGAGCTTTCTGTCAATGACGATTATTATGCCATCCTTAACTCTTTAGAAAAGAATCTGGCAAATATCTTTATCATATCACAGGCCCATTTGCAGCGTGACAATACGGCAGAAAACGGTATTGCTGTTCAAGTTGTGGCAGCTAAAGGCTTAAAATGCGAACGTTGCTGGATCTACAGCGAGGAAGTAGGGCATAATGCTACTCATCCAAACCTTTGTCCTCGTTGTGCGGAAGTAATGGCTGAAAAACCTGCGGTTGAAGAATAGGTTAAAAGGTAGATAGGTAACCCGAAATTGTATAATTATTAACAGCCCGGTGTACAGGAATATTATGTATACTCTTGGCACTGGGCTGTAATTTATATTATTGTTAAAAAAATACAGAAAACAAACATTTTTTCTTATCTATTTACAAACCTTAGCAGGAGAAGTAAAATAAATAACGAAATATATAAACGTTATGGGTAGATTGGGATTTGATGTTCTAAAATTCCACCTACTAAAACAAATTTCGCCTTTAACGGCAAAAATTAAAATAATTTTACAGGGGGAAAAAAACAATGTTGAAAAATTTCACAGGTTTACCTTCAAAAGAAAAATTGGATGCATTCAAAGGTATTGATATCTTGGGTGCTCCTCAGTTCACCAAAGAAACTTTGGAAACTGTTATGAACACCGCTGCCTATTATGAAGAAAAACTGATCGCTCAGGAACGTCTTTATGATATGGACGGCAAAGTTATGGCTGCTTTGTTCTTTGAGCCCAGCACCCGTACCCGTCTTTCCTTTGAAACCGCTATGCTTCGTTTAGGCGGCCAAGTTATTACCGTTGCTGAAGCAGCAGGTGCGCAGATTTCTTCCGCTTCCAAAGGTGAAACCTTGCATGACACCATGGTAATTAACGATGGTTATGCTGATGTTATCGTTTGCAGAAGCCCTCAAACCGGTGCTGCTCAAATTGCCGCGGATGCTGCTAAAATTCCTGTAATCAACGCTGGTGATGGCGCTGGCCAACACCCCTCCCAAGCATTATTGGATATCTACACCATTATCAAAGAAAAAGGATCCCCTGATGGCTTAACTGTTGCTATGATCGGCGACTTAAAATATGGCCGTACAGTTCACTCCTTAGTAGATTTCTTGGCTATGTACAAATGCAAAGTTGTTATGGCTTCTCCTGAAATCTTGGCTATGCCTAAAGATATCGTAGCTAAAATGGAAACAAAAGGTGTTAAAATTGAATACAGAGATAACATCATGGATGCAGTTAAAGATGCTGACGTTATCTACATGACCCGTGTTCAAAGGGAACGTTTTGAAGACATTAACGAATATAATGCTGTTAAAGATATGTTTATCATGGACGGCGAAGTTGTTAAAAACTTCAAAAAAGATGCTATCATTATGCATCCACTACCCCGCATCAATGAAATCACCATCGATGTTGACGAATATCCCGGCGCTGCTTACTTCCGTCAAGCTCGCAATGGTTTGCCTGTTCGTATGGCTATGTTGGCTTTGGTATGCGGTGTTGTTGGCAAAGGCCAGAAATAGTTTTTTCTATATAAGCCAATAAAATATAAAAACCTCGGCAGATGCCGGGGTTTTTTATTTAACTATTTAATAACAAACTTTGTAAAAATAAGCTTAGCTCAAAACGTATTGCCTTTAAATTAAAAAATAAGAACCTTATATATACTAAACAAGGGTTTATTTGTTATAATATATATTATATAGTTTTAGCAATACCTTAATTAAATAAAATAATTGAATTGGGGAGGTGCTTGTATAGGTGAAAAAGTTTAACAAAAACAATAAGCCTTCTGAAAATCTCAATAATGTTGATTTTTCGGAAAAGGCACCGTCATACAATAAAGTTGAAACTCTTGATGATTTGGAAAGAGCAGAACGCGTTACCCATGCTATGAACCGTGTGGCTTTTCAACTGGAACGCTCACGAATAGGCGATTATGTAACGATGATGGGCAAGCCTATTGCTTTTCTGCGTCTTAATTTTTTAGCGGGTATGGCGCGCGGTTTAGGTTTTGGCATAGGCTTTACCCTTTTAGGTGCTTTGTTTTTATATATACTGCAAGCTATTGGTGATTGGGTGCCTTTTATTGGCCAATTTGTGGCGGATGTGATGGTATATGCCAATCAATTGAGTCAATTAAGGTAAATTTTTATTATCCATAACTTGAACTGGAGGAAAATTGCGGATGTTTGTGCTTTTAACTGTTTTGGGAGTCTTAATAGATCAGGTTACTAAAATTTGGGTCGTTAATAATTTGCCTTATGGTCAAAGCATACCTTTGTTGGGTAAATTTTTGTCGCTTAACTATATTCATAACGAAGGTGCGGCTTTCAGTATTTTAACAGGCAAAGTTGGTATTTTAAGTATAATTTCAATAATAGTTGTAATCGCGGTTTCTGTAATTTGGTACAAAACCCCCAAGGATCAAAAAATGTGGCGTTTTGCATATGCGCTTTTGGTCGCTGGTGCTTTGGGCAATTGTTTAGATAGGTTGCGTTTGGGTTATGTGGTGGATTTTTTAAGGCTGCCGCACTGGCCTGTTTTCAATATTGCCGATTGTTTGCTTGTGTTAAGCGTGATTATACTGTGTTTGTTGGTTTTTAGTGATTTGCTTAAGGAAAGGAAGGCTTCCGAAAAATCCCATGATTAAACAAGAAGATATTTTATTTGATTATGCTGAAAATATAAATGCTCAGGAAGAGGATGAAGCACCTCAAACAGCAAATACTATGGAAGAAGTTTGCTTTTTGATTTCCGAGCCCGCTAAAAGGCTGGATAGTTTTCTTGCCGAAAAACTTGACGATATTTCTCGTTCAGGTGTACAAAAGCTTATCAAAGAAAAAAATGTGTTGGTAAACGGTAAAAATGCCAAAGCAAGCCAAGCCTTATTAACAAACAATACTGTGTTGGTCAAAATACCTAAAACTAAAATTTTTAACTTGATACCCCAAAATATATCACTTGATATTATTTATGAAGATGATGATGTTATAGTAATAAACAAGCCTTACGGTATGGTAGTTCATCCCGCTGCAGGAAATTATGACAAAACACTTGTTAACGCGTTAATGTGGCATTGTGAGCATCTTGCAAGTATAAATGGAGAAATGCGCCCTGGGATAGTACATCGTATAGATAAGGAAACCAGCGGTTTGATAATTGCGGCCAAAAATGATACGGCTCACTATGGTTTGTTGGAGGAGTGGCAAACCAAAGAAGTAAGCCGCTATTATATGGCACTTCTTCATGGTCGTATGGTAGAACCGGGTGGTACTATAGACGCCCCTATAGGCAGGCACCCAATGGATAGAAAAAAAATGTCAGTACTGCCTGCTAAAGGTAAAAACGCTGTTACCCATTACAAGGTATTGGAACGTTTCAGTAAATATACCTTAATAGAGGCAAATTTGGATACAGGGCGTACTCATCAAATTAGGGTGCATATGGCTTATCTTAAGCATCCTGTAGTCGGGGATATTATTTATGGGCCGAAAAAACGGCAGAAAATATCGGGCTATCCTGAAAATACAGGGCATTTTCTGCATTCCGCCAGAATGACCTTCAGACAACCCATAACCAATCAAATTATTACCTGTACCGCTCCATTACCTGCTGAATTTTCGGGTTTTTTGGATAAATTAAGGAATGAGGATCAATAGATGGACTTTTTGCAAAGGACAGAGCTTTTGATAGGCAGAGAAAACATAACCAGGCTGCAGAACGCTAAAGTTGCGGTATGCGGTTTGGGCGGTGTCGGTTCGGCTGCTGCAGAAGCCTTGGCTCGTGTTGGCATAGGTCATTTAAGGCTGATAGATTTTGATAAAGTGGATATAACCAATTTGAATCGTCAGCTTTTGGCTACGCATGAAACTATTGGCATAAAAAAAGTACAGGCTATGGCGGAAAGGATACTTAAAATAAATCCTAGCTGTGATCTTGAACTCAGGGAGGCTTTCATTACTCCGGAAAATGTAAACCAATTATTAAATGGCATGGATTTTGTGGTAGATGCTATTGATAATGTTACAGGTAAAATTGCTATCATAGTTTATTGTAAAGCCAATAGTATTGGCATAGTAAGTAGTATGGGTACAGGCAACAAGCTTTTCCCCGAAAGGTTGGAAATTGTGGATATAAGCCAAACCAGCATTTGCCCTTTGGCTCGTGTTATGCGCAGAGAACTTAAAAAGAGGGGCATAGAAAAGGGTGTAACTGTAGTTTATTCCGGTGAGCAGCCCGTAAAAATAAAAGTTACTGAGGGAGAAAAGCCCGTTACCGCCAGTATTTCCTTTGTACCCCCCGTAGCGGGTATGCTGCTTAGCAGCTATGTAGTCAGAAAAATAATAAAAAACCAAATTATATCCTAAGAGACTAAGCATTAGTATATATAAAAGTTTTTGGGTATATTGATTTATGATACAAGTAAGATAAATAATAAAATAGGTGGTGAGCTTATGGATTTGTTCTCCGGTGTTGCGGAAGCGAACAGGCATCGTGCCAAGCCTTTGGCAGCAAGGATGCGCCCCGGGAGTCTTGAAGAATATGTGGGGCAGGAGCATATATTGGGCAAGGGTAAGCTTTTGCGCCGCGCTATCGAGGCAGATCAGCTAAGTTCTGTTATTTTTTACGGGCCGCCCGGCTGCGGCAAAACTTCCCTGGCCAAAGTGGTTGCCAATACTACTAAAAGCAACTTCAAAACGCTTTCTGCCGTAACGTCAGGTATAAATGATATCCGTCAAATCATAGCAGAAGCCAAAAATGAATTGGATTTATATAATAAAAGAACTATTTTATTTATAGATGAGATACATAGGTTCAATAAAACCCAGCAGGATGCCCTGCTGCCCGCAGTGGAGAATGGCACCGTAGTACTTATAGGTGCTACTACGGAA
>DGYV01000040.1:23166-23492 GCA_002398485.1 Peptococcaceae bacterium UBA4997
ATAGGTGCTACTACGGAAAACCCTTATTTTGAAGTCAACAGTGCACTTTTATCGCGTTCCCGAATTTTTAAGCTGGAAGCCTTAAGTGAAGCAAATATCAGAACACTTTTGGAAAATGCCGTGCAGAATAAAGAACGCGGCTTGGGCGAATATAATATCAAAATCAATGAAGATGCTATGGAACATTGGCTGAATATGTGTGGTGGCGATATCAGGGCAGCTTATAATGCTTTAGAGCTTGCTGTGCTTACCACTGTGCCCAATAGCGAGGGTATTCGTCATATAGATATTGAAACAGCCGCGGAAAGTATCCAAAGAAAAGCCCT
>DGYV01000040.1:23762-24024 GCA_002398485.1 Peptococcaceae bacterium UBA4997
AGTGGCGGGCGAAAGCCCCGAGTTTATCATGAGGCGTATTTTGATTTGCGCTGCGGAGGATGTTGGCCTGGCTGATCCCAATGCTTTAAGTGTGGCTGTTTCCGCTATGGAGGCCGCTCGCTATGTTGGTTGGCCCGAAGCCCGTATACCTGTGGCTATGGCTGCGCTTTATGTTGCCAATGCTCCTAAATCAAATGCGGCTTATCTTGCTATAAATAGAGCGATAGATGATGTAAAAAACATGAAAATTTCAGGTGTGCCA
>DGYV01000040.1:24218-26649 GCA_002398485.1 Peptococcaceae bacterium UBA4997
GCCAATGCATTTAAGGGATGCAAGCTACAGTGGTGCCAAAAATTTTGGCCACGGCAGCGGTTATAAATATCCGCATGACTATCCCAACGCCCAAACAGAGCAGGAATACCTGCCGCCTGAACTTAAAAATGCCATATATTACGAACCGAAGAGCTGGGGTTTTGAAGCTGATTATAAAAAAAATCCAAATCGTAAGCCAAATCTGCAAAAATAATATTGACAAAAGCGGATGAGATTGTTATTATAAAAATATATTAGTAAAAAAGTAGGAATTGAAATTGTAATAGAAGAGGTGCTGTTATGTATAACGAAAAAGTAATGAATCATTTTGAAAACCCCCGTAATGTAGGGGAAATCCCAACTGCCAATGCGGTTGGAGAAATGGAGTCTGCTTCATGTGGTGATACCACAATAATCTATTTGGATATTCAGGATAATATTATAAAAGACATCCACTTTAAAACTTATGGTTGTGCCGCAGCTATTGCTTCTTCCAGTATGCTTACGGAAATGGTCAAGGGCAAAACCCTTGAAGAAGCTGAAGCAATTACCACTGATGCAATCGTGCAGGAACTTGGTGGTTTACCTCCTGCAAAAATCCACTGTTCTGTTTTGGCAGGCGATGCTTTGAAAAAAGCCATTGCCAATTATAAGGCGGAGCATAAAGCTTAAAAATTTAGTCATAATAATTAAATAACGGGTAGGCTTTAGGCCGGCCCGTTTTTGGTATAAGGAGAATAAAATGTCGGTTGTTTTAAGTACAAAATCTGAATATAAGAAGGGCAAGGCCATGGTTGCAATGAGCGGAGGGGTGGATTCCTCCGTAGCGGCGGCTATTCTTATTGAACAAGGTTATGATGTAGAAGGCATTACCATGTATTTGGGGGATAGCAGTGTTATTGAAAAAGCTAAAAAAACAGCTGCTTTTTTAGGCATAAAACACCATAGTGTGAATTTGACAGAAGTTTTTACCGCTGAAGTAAAACAATACTTTATTAACGAATATTTAAAAGGGAATACACCAAATCCTTGTGTGGTTTGCAATAAAAAAGTAAAAATGGGTGTTTTATTTGAATACAGCCAACAACTGGGGGCAGATTACTTTGCTACAGGCCATTATGCCAATGTAGTTAAACAAAACGGGCGTTATTTATTAAAAAAAGCGGCTTACTTGCCCAAAGATCAAAGCTATGTCCTGTTCAGCCTTAACCAAAATGTTCTTGCAAAATTAATTTTGCCATTACAAGCTTTATCTAAAGATGAGGTTAGAGCAAAAGCTAAAGCTTTGGAGTTGCCATATGCTTTAGCAGGCGACAGTCAGGATATTTGTTTTATCCCTTCGGGGGATTACCATGAATTTTTAGCAGCAAACGGTGTTAAAGACGATCCGGGTAACTTTGTGGATAAAAACGGCAATATACTTGGTACTCACAAAGGTATTTTTTATTATACAGTAGGTCAGCGCAAAGGCTTAGGTATTGCTTTGGGGCATCCTGTATATGTTACGGAGATAAGGCACGCAAGTAATGAAGTTGTTTTAGGCTTGCAAGAAGATTTATTTAGTTTGAATCTATTTACTCAAAATAATAACTTTATTGCTATAGAAAGTTTGGTTTCCGAAATGCCTGTTCAGGTAAAAATCCGCTATAATTTTCAGCCTGCGCCTGCTATAATAAAACCTGTACAAGATGGTTTGGTGAAAACTGTTTTTTGCGAGCCCATAAAGTCCGTAACCAAGGGACAGGCAGCTGTTTTCTACAATGGCGATACTGTGGTTGGCGGTGGTATTATTGTTTAATGAGTGGGGGTATATATGTCTAAAAAACTTTTGTTTATCTTAAATGCTCATTCCGGTAAACAGCAAATCAAACATCATCTATTGGCAATAATCGATTTGTTTATTAAAAACGGTTATGAAGTAACCGTTTATTCAACTCAGGGTCCTTCAGATGCTGAAAAAGAAGTTAAAGCCAAAGCTTCGGCCTATGATTTGATTGTTTGCGCGGGCGGCGACGGTACTCTTAACGAAACTATTAACGGCTTAATGGAACTGGATAAACGCCCATACCTTGGTTATATACCAACAGGTACGGTCAATGATTTTGCTACCAGTCTTAATATACCCAAGGAGCCTTATTCTGCCGCAATGGCCATAATTAATGGTTTTGTATTGCCGCATGATGTTGGTTCTTTTAATGAAAGATTTTTTAGCTATATTGCAGCTTTCGGTGCTTTTACAGATGTGGCTTATGAAACGCCGCAGCAGTCCAAAAACCTTTTAGGCAGGCAGGCTTATATCCTTAAAGGTGTAACAAAACTTCATACTTTGAAGTCTTATCACCTTGCGGTAGAATATGATAACAAACGCATTGAAGATGATTTTATTTTCGGCATGATTACAAATTCCACCTCTGTAGGGGGGTTCAAGGGC
>DGYV01000040.1:26817-29642 GCA_002398485.1 Peptococcaceae bacterium UBA4997
GTAGGGGGGTTCAAGGGCTTGGGCGGTAAGGATATATCTTTGAATGACGGGCTGTTTGAAGTTTCCCTAATCAAAAAACCCAAAAGCTTTCCGGAACTCCAGGCTATAATCGCCTTTTTGCTTAAACAGGAGCCTGATCCCCAATATCTACATTTTTTTAAAACGGACAAACTTTATTTTAAATCAAACAGTAATATGACCTGGACTTTAGATGGAGAATACGGCGGTAGTTTAGCAGATGTTTTTATAAAAAACAATCATGCTGCTTTACAGGTTTTACGAAATAATTAAAATTTTTACAATAACCACCATTAATGGCATAATATCCGCCTAATGGTGGTTTTTTTATAGGTTAAAATTTCTTGAATTAATGCAAAATAAAAATAAAACGTTGGTGGTTAATATGTATTACAGCAGGCAAATTAGGGATTTAGTTGTAAGGCTTTATGAAAAACCCCAGGTAAAAGGAAGAATTAAAGATATTATAATAGATTGGCCAAAAGGTGAAATCAAGGGTTTTTGGCTGGAAGGTATGGGTTTATGGAAAAATCCGCATTTTCTTTCTTTTAATGATATTTTATGGATCAATCAAAACAATGTTTTAATAAAAACTACTGAAAATTTAAAAAAAACTAAAAATATTGATAAAAATCAATTAGTAAGTTTATGGTATGGCACGCCTATTTACAATACCGAAGGCTATGATTGCGGTACTTTATCGGATATTTTATGGAGTTATCCGGAGGGCATTATTCAAGGTTTTGCTGTATCGCAGGGTATTTTTAAGGATTTTCAAAAAGGTTGGTATTTTTTACCTAAAAATGCAGTGGATAATAAAAATGTAAATAAAGACGGCCTTGTTCTTAATGATAATTTCCCCTGTTTCTATGAGGTTATTCGATTAACCGAAAACAATGAACAGTTAAAACAATAAAAGGTATTATAAAAATAAAAATCCAAAACAGGAATAAATAGGTTGTGTATTGGAGCTATACTTTTAATTTTTTGTGGCAGAATATTAAAGACTTACAGTAAAGGAGGTAGTAAAGATGGCTAGAAAAGCAATGACAGGTTGGATGCTGGTTGGTACAGGTATTGGTATTGCCGCAGCCATAGTAGGCACTAGAACCATGAAAGCCCAAAGTAAAAAGGGGTTAAAAAATAATATGAATGGTTTGAAATCCGAGGCTGTATCAATGATTAAAGATGGATTAAGCGGCAATGCGGCTCAAATGGCAAAAAAAACAGGTGATGTACTCATAAAAGCAGCTACTAATCTGGATAATGGTGCCAAAAACTAAATAAAAGGGCGTTTTTCGCCCTTACATAATAAAAATGGAGGCGACTATTATAAACAGAGCAGCCGAAAGAGAATTACGCAAATGGTTTATGATAATTTTGCTAATATTGCTTATGATATTGGCCATTTTTTTTATGCGTGTTATTATTTTACCATTCATATTAGGAGCAATACTTGCTTTTCTTTTGTTGCCTATAGTAGAAAAATTGGAAAAAATTAAAATACCCACTAATTGGGCCATTATTATTTGTTATTTATTGATTATATTGTTTTTTGTATGTTTTTTTTATTTTGTTATACCAAAATTTATTAAAGAAATGAGTAATCTAAGTATTTATATACCTCAATATTTAGAAAGCTTTAAAGAAACTATATTGCGTTTTTGGCAGAATATGCAAAATAAATTTGCTCTTGTTGGCATTACGGATTTAGCGCAAAATGGATTGGATAAATTATTCAAGAACTTAGCGGATGATTTGGCACAATGGCTTGCCAGAAGTATAAGCGTTGTACCTAATTTATTTGGTAATGTTGGTCTTATTGTATTTGCGCCGGTTTTAGCTTTTTATTTAATTAAAGACCGTACTTTTTTTGCAAGACAAGTGAATAGGCTGTTTTCACCTACGGCCAGGGAAAATATTTTGCCGCTTTGTGAAAATATCAATCTTATGCTACGTCAATTTATTCGCGGCTATTTTGTTATAGCTTTTTTAGTGGGTACCTTGTTTAGTGTCATACTTTTGTTTTTGGATGTTGAATACGCAGTAACTATGGGCCTTATAATGGCAATAGCGGAGCTTATACCTTATTTAGGTCTTATTGTGGCGGCTATACCTATTTTTATGCTGGCTTTTTTACAGGGATGGGTAGTGCTTATAAAAGTTGCAGTAGCTTGGTTGATTGTACAACAGGTGGAAAATTGGCTGATAGCACCAAAAATCATTGGCAGCAGTGTGGATTTACATCCCCTTTCGGTTATTTTAGCGGTACTTTTAGGTGGTTATTGGTTCGGAATTTTGGGTTTAATAGCTGCTGTACCTGTTTGCGCCATGTTTAAGATAGTTTTTATTTGGCTGTATGAAAAGGTGATCATGTGGAAAAAGAGCGGAGAAGATATAAAAAATAACTGAAATAGCTTAAATAAAACATAGGCAAGACTGCTTCTATGTGGTAAAATAATGTAATAGTATTGGAAAACCATTTTAAGGAGTGCAAAACCATGATAGAACAGGAATTACGGGATAGATTTTTGCGCTTTTTTGAAGCAAACGGACATACAGTAGTGCCCAGTTCTGCTTTAGTGCCGCATAATGATCCTACGCTTTTATTTACTAATGCCGGTATGGTCCAGTTTAAGGATACTTTTTTAGGTTTGGAAAAAAGGCCTTACAAAAGAGCAAGCACTGTACAGAAATGTGTTCGTGCTGGCGGCAAACATAATGATTTGGATACCGTAGGCAGAACAGCCAGACACCATACTTTCTTTGAAATGCTGGGCAACTTTTCTTTTGGTGATTATTTTAAA
>DGYV01000040.1:29805-30216 GCA_002398485.1 Peptococcaceae bacterium UBA4997
TTTCTTTTGGTGATTATTTTAAAGAGGATGCCATAAATTTTGCTTGGAAATTTATAACTGAAGAACTTAAGTTGGATAAAAGGCATCTTTATGTAACCGTTTACAAAAAGGATGATGAAGCCCGCGCTATTTGGAAAAAGCTTACCGGTTTCACTGATGATAAAATTTTGAGTTTAGGCGAGAAAGATAACTTTTGGTCGATGGGCGATACAGGTCCTTGTGGCCCTTGCAGTGAGATTTTTTATGACCGCGGTGAAAAATACAGTTGCGATGCGCCCGAATGTGCTATGGGTGTTTGCGATTGTGATCGTTGGATGGAAATTTGGAACCTTGTGTTCATGCAGTATAACCGTGATGCCGAGGGCAATATAACACCTTTGCCAAACCCCAGTATCGATACCGGCATGGGCT
>DGYV01000040.1:30408-32343 GCA_002398485.1 Peptococcaceae bacterium UBA4997
GGGCTTGGAAAGGGTGATTTCTATACTTAACAATCTAGACAGCAATTATGAAATACCGATCATGCAAAGTCTTATCCAACATTTAATCAAGCAAACAGGTGGTGTATATGATAACGGCAAAAAAGGTTTCCCCTATAGAGTAATTGCTGACCATATCCGTTCCTGTGCCTTTTTGATAGCAGACGGGGTTTTGCCCGGCAATGAAGGAAGAAGCTATGTTCTGCGCAGGATTTTGCGCCGTGCAGTGCGTTTTGGAAAAATGTTGGGCTTTGAAAAACCGTTTATGTGTGATATGGTACCGCTGCTTGCTGAATTGATGGGCAAGGCTTACCCTGAACTGGTTACGCAGCAGGATTTTATCATAAAAGTCATCAGGCTTGAGGAAGAGCGTTTTCTGGAAACTATCAATGATGGTTTAGCTTTAGTGGCGGAAGTTGTGGAAAGCTTAAAAGCTGAAGGGGGTAAGATATTCAGTGGTGAAAAAGCTTTCCGGCTTTATGATACCTTTGGCTTCCCCCTTGATTTAACTGTGGATATAGCGGAAGAAAACGGCTTTGAAGTGGATAAAGAAGCTTTTCAAAAAGCTATGGATGAACAGCGTCAGCGTGCTCGCGCTGCCCGTAATGAAGGCAATGTTTTCGGTGAGATGCAAGAATTGACAGAGCTGTTGGTAGGCTTACCCGCAACCGGATTTGTGGGTTATGATGCCATAAAATCTGAAGGGAAAGTTTTGGCCTTACTTACAAATGCTCAATTGGTCAATTCACTTACTGAAGGACAAGATGGTTTTATGGTAGTGGATAAAACACCTTGTTATGCTGAAGGCGGCGGCCAGTGCGGTGATAAAGCATTAGTTAAGGCAGAAGGCATAGAAGCCTTAATAACGGATACTAAAAAACTGCCCAACGGTATTTACCTGCATACTATTTCTGTAAACAAAGGCTCTGTAAAAATAGGAGCTGCCATAAATATAGCAGTAGATGAGTCAAGAAGGCAAAGGATAGCCTGCAATCATTCAGTTACCCACTTAATGCATTATGCTTTAAGAAAAGTTTTGGGCAATCATGTACATCAAGCAGGTTCCATGGTAAATGAAGATGGGCTGCGTTTTGATTTCAGCCATATAGCTGCCTTGACGTCTGAAGAAACAGCCGCTATAGAAGATATTGTAAACAGTGAAATTTTGAAAAATCATGCTGTTAAAGTGGAAACAATGACTAAAGACGAGGCAGTAGCAAAAGGTGCCATGGCATTCTTCGGCGATAAATACGGAGATACGGTGCGCATGGTTACAATAGGGCCTTCTTTGGAGTTGTGCGGTGGTATTCACTGTGCCTTTACGGGTGCTATAGGTTCATTCAAAATTATAAGTGAAAGCAGTATAGGCTCAGGTACAAGGCGTATAGAAGCCATAACGGGTAAAAAGGTGAACGAGTGGTGGCAAGAAAGAATGACTATGCTAAACCGTGCCGCAACGGTTTTAAAATCTTCTTGGCAAAACGTTGAACAAAGGATAATCGATATTCAGGAAGAATCTAAACAAAAGGATAAAGAGATACAGCGTTTGCAAACTATTTTGGCTCAGCAGGCCATGGCTTCTATTTTTGAAAAAGCCGTAGAAATAGAAGGAGTTAAAATGCTTGCTGAAAAGGTTGAAGCTGCCGATATGGAAAGTCTGCGCAATACCATGGATATGCTGAAAGATAAAATGACAAGTGGAGTAGCAGTATTGGCTGCGGTAGCAGACGGCAAAGTAATGCTGGTAGCAGCCGTAACCCAGGACTTATTAAAAAAAGGTGTTCATGCCGGCAATATCGTTAAGGCAGCAGCAGCGGCCTGTGGCGGTGGCGGCGGTGGAAGGCCCGATATGGCTCAGGCAGGTGGCAAGGATCCTAATAAAATAAATGAAGCTTTGAATGCAGCTAAAGCTGCCTT
>DGYV01000040.1:32543-32830 GCA_002398485.1 Peptococcaceae bacterium UBA4997
AAAAAATAAAGGGGGTATAAAAATGGCTGAAAACAAAATGGAAGAAACTATGTATTTTAAGGTAAATAAAGAGGAAGAGCTGAATCCACATGATGTATTGTTGGCTGTTTATGATGCTTTAACAGAAAAAGGCTATAACCCCATCAATCAATTGGTAGGGTATTTGATTTCAGGCGATCCTGCCTACATTACCAGCCATAAACAAGCTCGCAGTTTAATCCGTAGGGTAGAACGTGATGACTTGATAGAGGAACTGGTATTGAATTACTTAAGTAAAATGGAATATA
>DGYV01000040.1:32988-42388 GCA_002398485.1 Peptococcaceae bacterium UBA4997
TATATTCCATTTTACTTAAGTAAAATGGAATATAAAACAGAAGAGTAATAAATTTAAGTTATTGTTTTAAGTTTTGAGCGTAAATTTATTGTGATAAACTTTTTTGGTTTTACTGTTAGATAAATAAAAAATAGGCGGATGATTATGCGAATAATGGGCTTAGATGTTGGTACAAAAACCATTGGGGTTGCGGTAAGCGATCCTTTGGGCTGGACTGCTCAAGGAGTAAGCACTATCAAACGTACTTCTTTGGAAAAGGATTTGGCTAGCCTTAAAACATATATTAAAGAATATGGCGTTGAGGCATTTGTAATAGGTTTACCCGTGAATATGAATGGCAGCATGGGAGCTTCCGTGGATATGGTGCGGGGATTTGGGGATATTATAGAACAAAGAATCGCATTGCCTGTTTATTATCAGGATGAGCGTCTTTCCACTGTTTCAGCACAAAGAGTGCTTTTAGAAGGAGATGTCTCCCGCAGTAAACGCCGTAATGTAGTAGATAAATTGGCTGCTGTTTTCATTCTGCAGACCTATTTAGATAACCCAAATCATAAAAAATAAGAAAGAGGTGCTGAAAATGGCTGAAATGGCAAATGATGTGGTAACATTAATAGACGAGGATGGACAGGAGCTCAATTTTGAATTAATTGATGTATTGGAGATCGAAAGTAAACGTTATGTAGTATTACAGCCCGTCGATGCCGATGTTACAGATGGTGCATTGGAAGATGATGAAGCTATCATATTACGTTTGGATAAAGATGAAAATGGTGAAGATATTTTTGCCAATATTGAAGATGACGCGGAATGGGATTTGGTGGTAAATACCTATAACGATATGTTATTTGAAGATATGGAAGATGAAGAATAAACTAAAACCGAACCTGTTTTTATTTTAAATAATGTTTTATGTATATAAAAAAGGCTGCCTAAAAGGCAGCTTTTTTTAATGCCTATAATTATAAGCCCTTTTTTAGCATAAGTTAATGCAGGGGGTGGGCATAATGAAACGCGGTTTAAAAATAATTGCTGTAAACCTGGTTTTAATGTTTGTTATTATTACTGTTATTGAAAATGTTATTGCCGAATCACCCTATATTTTATCGAATGTGGTTTGGCAAGGTAAGGATCTGGGCGGCATGACCATGAATACAGCTGCTTCCTATATGGAAAAAACTATAGATGGAATTTTAGCAAAGCCAATAACTTTTAGTTTAAACGGTAATACTTATAGTTATAATGGTTATGAGCTTGGTTACATGGCGGATACCAAAAAAATGGCTGAAAAAGCCTGGCTTTGGGGCAGACATGGTGTATTTTGGCAGCGTTGGCGGGAAAGAGGCAGTTTTGAAGTATTAAAAACAGATTGGGTTTGGCATAAAAATGCTGCTGTAAAAATCTTAAATGATTTGGCAAAAAATAATTATCGGGAAGCTTTGCCTGCCGAAGCACGTCTTATTAATGGTGAAATTAAAATAACTGCTGCACAAAACGGTAGTTTTGTGGATATTTACCCCGTGCTTATGATGTTAGAAAAGGATTATAACCAAAATCCTGCCATGATAGAGATACCTTTTTACAAGGTTTTGCCTTATCCCTCTACCGAGAATATTCAATACTGGGGTTGGCAAAATATTTGTGCAACTTGTACAACTTATTATAATACAAATTCTCTAAACCGCAGTTATAATCTTGGAAAGGCTGCTAATGTTTTGAATAGCCTTATCATATACAGCGGTGCGGTGATTTCATTTAATGATTTGACGGGTGAAAAAAGTGCTGCTATGGGTTACAAAAAAGCTCCTATAATTGTTGACGGCAAACTTACAGATGATTATGGAGGAGGTGTTTGTCAGGTAGCATCTACATTATATAGCGCAGTTTTGCAGGGTGGCGATGCTTTTAAGGTTATAGAGCGTTATCCTCATAGCCTTTCTGTTAATTATTTACCTAAAGGCATGGATGCTACAGTATCCTACGGTTACAAGGATCTGGTTTTTCAATACCTTGGCAAGAGCCCGCTTTTATTAACGGTTACTGCCCAAAACGGTGTTTTGCGGGTGGAGTTCAGAGGTATAAGCAAATAAGGGTTGTATGAAGTGTTATAACATTATATAATAAAACAAGCTTTATAAAATCCATTATTTCGACAAAGCAAACGGAGGATATAGATATGGTAAGAAGCAAAACACGAAAAAAAAAGATGAAAACGGGCGCAAAAATTGGTATTGCCGGCCTTGTTTTGATGTTGTTGTTTGTAATCGCTACCATAGTTTGGGTAAATATGAATACACCTGTTACATTGGAAGAAGAAGTTGCCTTTTCCATAGAGGATAACATGGGTGCCAAAGCTATAGCGCAAGCTTTGGAGGATAAGGACATTATAAAAAGTGCCTTCGCTTTTAGGTTTTATGTTTCGCAAACCGGTATAGATAATAAATTAAAACCGGGCAATTATAGCTTTGGCCCGGGTAAGGTAACTTATGGTGGTATTGTGGACGAGCTTTTGCAGGGCAATACTAATGTTAATACTGTGAATGTAACCATACCCGAAGGTTATACAGTACTACAAATAGCAGAAGTTTTTGCAAAAACGGGTATTGTAACCAAAGATGATTTTTTAGAAGCAGCTAAGAATTTTGATATTTCCGCCTATTTCTATATACCAAATAACAAGGGCTATACCAGGTTAGAGGGCTTTTTATTCCCCGATACTTATAATATAGCCAAAAGTTGGACAAGTGAACAAATAATCGGCCTTATGCTGAAAAATTTTGATAAAAAGCTTACCACTGAAATGCGTAAACAAGCGGAAGCCATGAATATGAGCATTTACGAAATAGTAACTATGGCTTCAATAGTGGAAAGGGAAGCAAGGCAGGATAGCGACAGGCCTATCATAGCGGGGGTATTTTATAACCGTTTGTCTAAACCCATGCGTTTGGAATCATGTGCTACAGTACAGTATATCTTGGGTGATCAAAAGGCCAAACTCACAACCGCCGATACCAAAATAGATGATCCTTACAATACATACAGAAATGATGGCTTGCCGCCCGGCCCTATTGCTGTGCCAGGTCTTAAAGCCTTGGAAGCTGCTCTTTATCCTGAAGAAAATGATTATTATTTTTTCCTTGCCAAACCTGACGGCTATCATTATTTTTCCAAAACCTTGGATGAGCATAATGCTGCCAAAGCAAAATATTTAAATTGAAATGTGGTGTAGAAATATGTTTTTAAAACCTGAATTGGCTGCTCCAGCGGGTGATTTGGAAAAACTGAAAACGGCGGTTTTGTTTGGTGCGGATGCTGTATATGCGGGTGGGCAAAATTTTAGCCTGCGAGCAGCCGCCACTAATTTTACCGAGGCAGAAATGGCGGAAGGCATAGCCTTTGCCCATAAATATAACAAAAAATTATATGTTACCGTTAATATTTATGCTCATGATAAGCACTTGCAAAAACTGCCTGCTTATTTGCAAAGCCTACAGGAAATGGGTGTGGATGCTCTTATAATTTCGGATCCGGGTATTTTTCAAATAGCAAGAGAAACCGTGCCTCAAATGCCTGTTCATATAAGTACCCAGGCTAATTGTACAAATACTTCTGCTGCTGTTTTTTGGCAAAAGCTTGGTGCAAAACGTATAGTTTTAGCACGTGAGCTTTCAATTGCCGAAAGTGCCCAAATAGCCAAAAATGCTGAAATAGAGCTGGAAATGTTCGTGCACGGTGCTATGTGTATGGCTATATCAGGCAGATGCTTGTTGAGCAGTTTTATGGCCAAACGGGGGGCAAATTTGGGTGATTGCGCTCAGCCTTGCCGCTGGGAATACCATTTGGAGGAAAAAAAGCGTGAAGGTAGCTATTTCCCTATAGAGGAGGATCGCTGGGGTTCATATATATTTAACAGTAAGGATTTATGCCTAATTGAGTATCTGCCGCAGATAATGATGGCTGGCATCAAAGCCTTAAAAATAGAAGGTCGCATGAAAAGTGCCTATTATGTGGCAAATATTGTACGTATTTATAGGCAGGCCATAGATGCCTGTTGGAATGATCCTGAGGGTTATTTTGTAAAAAATGAGTGGAAAGAGGAACTTTCCAAAGTCAGCCATCGTCAATATACTACAGGCTTTGCTACGGGAGAATTAGATAGTGAAGCTTATGTTTATGATACCGGCTACAGCTTTCGTGGTTACGATTTTGCAGGTGTTGTTTTGGGGTATGAAGAAGCCAATAAACGCATACTCATTGAACAACGCAATCATTTGGCGCTTGGTGATGAAATAGAAATAATCAGCCCTTTTCAGGAAATATATACTACTAAAATAACGGCGATTTGGGATACGGAAGGAAATCCGCGGGAAAAATTGCCCCATCCCAAGGAAAAGGCTTATATAGCTTGTGAAAAGTCTTTCACCCAAGGAAGTATTATCAGGAGGCTTACCAAAGATGTTTTCTAAAAGGAGCTTGAGTAATGGAAATAGATAATAAATATGCCTCTGAACATATTTATGTTCAAGTTAAACCTGCCGATATAGATATATTCAACAAATTTATCGAAGCCTATGATAATATGGCACTGGTAACAACGGTAAATGCCTCCTCTGGAGAGCTTGTTTTATGGGTTACGCCGGATACAAGGTCTACAGTGTTAAAACTGATTACCAAATTACCCTGTAAGGTAAAACTTTTGAAAACATAGTTGGTGGTACATATGGCTGAAAAATCTAAAAAAATTATGTTTGTGGCAGTATTTGTACCTGTTTTGGTTTTGGTATGTTTACTTTTAGGCTTTGTTGACGCTCAAAAAATAACAGATATCAAAGCAATAGAAGCTAAAGAGAAAGCGGCAGTTAAGGAATGGCTTGCGTATAATAATATGATTAAGCAGGCAGATACGCTTTATCAAGGTTATTTTTATGAGGAAGCTGAGAAATTACTGCAAAACGGCAAATATAAAGAAAGGGATGAAGTAAAACAAAAAATAGAAAACTGTAAACTTGCCCAGGCTAACCTGGTTGAATATAACGGAACAGTGGAACACGTTTTTTTTCATAGTTTGATCTTTTATCCTGAACTTGCTTTTGACGGTGATCATATGGCGGAAGGTTATGATCTTTGGATGACCACTGCGGATGAGTTTAAAAAAATGCTCCCTCAATTAAGGGATAGGGGTTATGTTCTTTATAATATAGAGGATTTAATAGAACAGGATCCCAATGATCCAAACAAAATAGTTCGTAAAGCAATTTATTTGCCTGAAGGGAAAAAACCGCTTATCCTCTCTGTAGATGATGTGAATTATTATGATTATATGCAGAAAGACGGTTTTGCCAAAAGGCTGGTGTTGGATGAAGATGGTGAAGTTGCGACACTTGTAAAAAATCCCGAAGGTATTGAAGAAATAAACAGGAATGGCGATGTAGTGCCAATTTTGGATGATTTTGTGAAAGAGTATCCCGATTTTTCCTTCAGGGGAGCAAAAGGCATTTTGGCTCTTACAGGTTATGCGGGGGCTTTGGGCTACCGTATTACGGATGTTTCGGGAGATGATTATAAAGCCTTAAGGACAAAGATGGATCCTGTTGTAGCAAAATTAAAGCAAACGGGCTGGATTTTTGCCTGTCATAGTTATACACATAACAGCTATTTTAAGAATTATACTATCACAATGCAGCAAATGCAGGATGATGCTACTCGCTGGCGTGATACTATTGGTGCAGTGGTCGGGCAAACCAATATTTATATTTCACCTTTCGGTGTTAGCTATAAAAATAATGATCCTTTATACCGTTACTTGGTGAAACAGAAAAAATTCAATATTTTTTGCTCTGTGGCGGCAAAAGCTTCTTTAATAAAAAATGATGATAATATAATAATGAGCAGGATAAATTTAGACGGCTTCAGCATGAAAAACCACAAAGAGATGCTTAAACAAAGGTTTTTTAATGTTGATGATGTTATAGATGTAAGGAGGCCTAAAACTTAGCTTCAAAATACATCAAGCTTATTAAAGATATTTAAAATATTTTAAATTTTGGGGAGGAATGACAATGAAAAAGAAAGTACTTTTAATGGTCATGTTGCTGATGTTGCTTTCCGTATTTGCTTTAACGGGCTGCACAACCAATGGCAACGAATTTGTGGAATTGAATAAGGAAATAGCCATGCTGCCGCAATATAGTTATACGGGTGATATGACTATGTCTTTTACATTTCCTGACTCAGTAACCGAGAATATGTCTGATGAAGATGCCGCAATCATGGCAGAATTGAAAAATATGAAATTTACCTTAAGCGGCAATTATTTGGCGGAGACCATGTATCAGGATTTGAACATGGGTTACGAATTTAACGGCACTAAAGGGAATATTCGTTTTGTAATGGACAAAACAGATATGTATATCAATACCCAGGATATGCTGGTTTTCCTTGAGGCAATAATGAATGATACCGCTGCGGAAGATATAGCTGCTACAAAAAAAGCTTTTGAAGGTGCAGATTGGCTGAAATCCAGCAGCCTGGAAGGCACCGAAGCCTTGGGTGATACCTATAATAAGGTAATGGAAGCCTTGTTCAATAATATAATTGATATGCAAAGCGACTTATTCAAATATACAAATACTTTGAATAAGGGTGCCTTTGCCGAATATAAACCCAATATTTTCAGCAAGTCGGGCAATGCCTATGTAATGAATATAAGCGAAAAGGATTTTGCTCCAGTTGTCAAGGAATTTATAAAGTATATTATTACCAATAAAACTTCTATAGTGACAGATACCCAAACCTTTATTACCAATAATGAGTTGGCCTGGCTTACAGAAGCGGGTGTTGATAAAAAAGACGTTTTAGACGCTTTGGAAGAAATAAACACTGATCTTAAAGGCATAAGCCCCGAAGAACTTGCAGAGTTTGATAGTATATTGGATATTGCATTGACGACCATGGATGGTTCTTCTTTCTATATGAGTTTAGAAGAAAGGTCTGCCAATAAATACAGAGAAAGGTTTGATATGAATTTTGCCTTAAATATGGATGATGAAAGTATGTCCATGCATTTTAATGGCAGTATGGATATAAATGCTTCTGCTAAAGTTACAGCTAATATTCCTACAGAGAATGTCAAATCAACAGCTGATATAGTTGCAACACTTACTCCTGCTTCAACTTCCGCAACTATTGATGCTTCTACAGGTTCTGTGCTTTGGACAAAATCATATGATGTCAGTATTTTTGATAAAGTAGGTTTTACCAATACAACTCTTAAAAAGGTGAACGGCAGTTATTATTTGCCCTTGCGTCAGGTAGGCGAACTTCTTGGCGAAAAAGCAACTTGGGATCAAAAAGCCAAAAAGGCCTATTTGGTTGCTAATGGTAAAAAATATAATTTAACAGGTTTTAATAATAATGGTACAATGTATGTTAAATTAAGAGAATTTGAAAAGGTTGGTTATCTTGTTTCTTGGGATATTGAAAACCAAGAAATCATAATCACAAAATAAAACTTCAAAATATAAGGCGGCCTTAAAGGCCGCCTTATTGCTTTTGATACGCTCTTTTTGTAAATAAAACTATTGTATTCATGATATAAAAGTGATATCATATTGATATGATAAGTAGGAGGTGTTGTTATGATTAAAGAAAAATCTGCTTTTATGCTTAATGGTTTCATTTTCTTATTGCTGGATATTTTATTATTAGCTGCCTCGGTATATTTTTTTGTTGGCATGAATATTCTGCTTGGGGTTATAACAGTGATTTTGTTTTGTATAATCGCCTCTGGTATTAAAATAGTTGCTCCCAACCAATCACTTGTTTTAACATTCTTCGGCAAATATATAGGTTGTATAAACAAAAGCGGAATTCGGTTCAATGTACCGTTTTCTGTTGGTAAAAAAGTTTCTTTAAGGGTAAAAAATTTCAACTGTGAAAAACTAAAAGTAAACGATGTTAACGGTAACCCTATTGAAATTGCTGCCGTAGTTGTTTTTAAGGTAACTGAGCCTGCCAAAGCAGTTTTTGATGTGGATGATTATGAATCCTTTGTACAAATTCAAAGCGAAACCGCTTTGCGCCATGTTGCCGCTAAATATCCATATGATAACTTTGTCGATACAGGCCTTTCCTTGCGTGGTCATACCGTGGAAATAGCGGAAGAGCTTTCTAGGGAATTGCAGGAACGTTTGTCTGTAGCAGGTGTAGAAATAATGGAAACTCGCCTTACTCATTTGGCTTATGCTACCGAAATTGCCAATGCCATGCTGCAGCGTCAGCAGGCTGATGCTATTTTAGCCGCGCGGCAAAAAATCGTTGAAGGTGCTGTTAGTATGGCGCAAATGGCTATTGAACAGCTAGAAGCCAATCATACCTTGGAATTGGATGATGAAAGAAAAATGGCTATGATCAATAATCTTTTGGTAGCTATAGTTTCGGATCGTTCTGCTCAGCCTGTGATTAATACAGGTACATTATATTAATATGTCCAAGAAAAAAAATTTCCCTTTGCGGATAGATCCCGAAATCCACAATGCCTTGGAAAAATGGGCGGCTGACGAATTAAGAAGTGTAAACAGCCATATTGAGTTTTTGTTAAGGCAATCTTTACTAAATAGCGGCAGGCTAAAAAAAACTAAAAACAAACAAAAATAATGGGCATATGCCTATTATTTTTTTGCTTGAATGTGCTATAATTAAAATAATAAAATATATTACAAATTTTAGGAAGTGTAAAAATGATAATCAAAACAGATGAGGACTTGCAAAAACTTAAGAAAATAGGCGGTATCGTGGCAATCACCTTACAAACTATGGTAAAAAGTGTGGAAATAGGCATGACGACCAAGGAATTGGATGAAATAGGCGCCGAAGTTTTAAATTCCTATGGTGCAATCTCCGCCCCTATGGGAGTATATGATTTCCCCGGATATAATTGTATAAGTATTAACGGTGAGATCGCTCACGGTATACCACAGGATCGTAAGATAATGCCGGGCGATATGGTAAATATAGATGTTTCCGCCTCCTTAGATGGCTATTTTGGTGATAATGGGGTTACAGTGCTTATGGCGCCACAGGACAGGGTGGGTAAAAAGCTCTTAAAAGCCTCAAAGGAAGCGCTTGCTAATTCAATAAGGGTAGCAGTGGCAGGGCGTTATTTGAACCGTATTGGTAAAGCTACTGAGGATACGGCTGAAAAACATGGCTTTTATACTATTCGTAATCTATGTGGGCATGGTATAGGCAGAACTTTGCATGATGAGCCAGACATGATAAATAATTATTATGACCCCAGGGATAAAAGGATTTTGGAAAAGGGTATGGTTTTAGCAATAGAAACATTTATTTCTGAAAGAGAGAATAGAGTATATCAGGATAGGGATGATGGCTGGACTTT
>DGYV01000040.1:42568-42927 GCA_002398485.1 Peptococcaceae bacterium UBA4997
GCTGGACTTTACGAACACCGCATCATACCAGGGCAGCTCAGTTTGAGCATACCATAGTGGTAACGGAGGGGAAACCCATCATCTTAACCGTTGTGCCACAGCCATAAAGAACAGAAATTTTAGAGGAGGAATAAAAAATGAAAGTTGTTTTATTAAGTGGCAGCCCCAAAAAGGAAGGTAATACCATGCAGGCCTTAACAGCTTGCGCAAAAACCCTTGAAAAGAACGGTTTGGAGGCTGAAGTCTTATCTTTGGCAGGTAAAACGATTGCTGGCTGCAAAGCCTGCAATGCCTGCAAAAAAACCGGTAAATGTGCCATTGATGACGGTTTGAATGAAATTATGGCTAAAATAAAGGAT
>DGYV01000040.1:43120-43449 GCA_002398485.1 Peptococcaceae bacterium UBA4997
AAATTATGGCTAAAATAAAGGATGCAGAAGGTTTTATAGTTGGTGCTCCTGTTTATTTCGGTACGGCACGAGGTGAGATGATGAATGCCATTCAGCGCATCAGTATGGTATCTTACGGCACCACACGCTGGCTGAACGGTAAGGTTGGCGGCCCTGTGGTAGTAGCAAGGCGTGGTGGTTTGACTTCCACTTTGCAGGAAATGCTAATGTTTTATTTTATAAATGGCATGGTCGTACCCGGTTCTACTTATTGGAATATCTTGTTCGGAGGTGCTCCCGGAGCAGTTATGGAAGATGAAGAGGGAGTAAACACCATAACTAATTTTGCG
>DGYV01000065.1:0-682 GCA_002398485.1 Peptococcaceae bacterium UBA4997
AGCAGGCGGCAGTGCCCGCTTGTGTTACAGCAGGGCTGGATACGGTGGCGATAAGAATGCCCGACCATCCCGTAGCCTTGAAACTTATAGGGCTAAGCGGCCTGCCGATAGCGGCGCCTTCGGCTAATCTTTCGGGCAAGCCCAGCCCTACCAGCGGCAGCCATGTGTATAATGATCTGCGCGGTAAAATAGCCATGGTTTTGGATGGCGGTGCTTCAGGTGTTGGCTTGGAATCCACCGTTTTGGATCTAAGCGGTGAAACACCTGCTATTTTGCGCCCGGGTGCGGTAACGGCGGAGGATTTAAGGCCTTATTGTGGACAAGTATTGGAGGCGCAAAGCCAAACTGATAAGGCTGTACCAAAAGCCCCCGGTATGAAATACAAACACTATGCCCCCATGGGCGAGGTTTTGTTGGTTGAAAAGTCCCTGCTCTTAAAGGCTTACAGGGAAAATGCCGCTTTGGGCGGCAAGGTAGCGGTATTAGCCACGGCTGATGTAGCAGGGCTGGCTGAATTACCGCTTTACTATCCCATGGCAGCAAAGGATGACCCCATGGAAGCGGCACATAACCTGTTTGCGGCTTTGCGCTGGTGTGATGAGGTAGGTGCTGAAACCATTATTGTGCAGGCTTTTCCTAAAAAAGGTATTGGCAAAGCCATTATGAACCGCTTGGAAAAAGC
>DGYV01000065.1:879-3763 GCA_002398485.1 Peptococcaceae bacterium UBA4997
ATTATGAACCGCTTGGAAAAAGCGGCCGCCAAAAAATAGAAAGGCTTGTTGAAGAAGGAATTTATCATCTAAACGTAATTAATGTATTTTAAGCAGTAGCATAGGATTCTTAACATACTCCTAGAATGACAGGATGAAGCAGGTAACAGAAAAACAGATTGCCGCGCAGGACAAAGCCTTCCTCGTAATTATAGTTATAAAATCATAATTGTTGTTTATTGTTTTAATTTTTTACGCACCCGTAAAGTGTGGCTTAGAGTTTCTCTGCGGATAAGGCGGCAAACGGCTTTGCAAAAGATGGGTTACCTAAAGAATTCGCAATGTCGTTTAGTGGACCCAACCAGAAGATTACAAGGCGTGCCCATGTGCCAAGTACGGTGGCTTAGCAGCAGTTGGAAACTATAAGCCTAAGCGGTCAGGGCGCAAACCCCCCTTCCCTGGAGGGAAAGGGGCAAAAGGGGGATAGGGTGAAGCTTTTTTAAGGTTCTTCGCTTACGTTTGGAATGACAAAAATAATACAAACATTTACTTTTGCTTAAAAAGTAAAAGCCATATCTTGCTTAATATATAATAAAAACTTCAAACTATAAGGTGGTGCAAAAAATGTACGATTTCACTGTCCGCCCTAAATCCATGCTGTTTATTTGCACGGGCAATACCTGCCGCAGCCCTATGGCGGAGTGCCTGGCCCGTGAAATATTTCCTGATATTGCCATAAGCTCGGCGGGGCTTGCGGGTTTTTCGGGCATGCTTGCCAGTGAGGGTGCCATAGCTGCCATGGCCGCACGTGGTTTTAGCTTGGAGGCACACCGTTCCCGCGCCGTAACATCTTATTTGCTGGAGGAGGCGGAGCTTATAATACCTATGACATCCTCACACAAAAGGGCTGTTTTGGCGCATTTTCCTGAATTTGCCACCAAGGTGTTCACTTTGGGCGAACTGGCCGCAGATGAAACAGAAAACGATAATACCGCTTTAGCGGAAATAAACGATCCTTACGGTTTGCCTACGGAAGTATATCTAGATACAGCGAATAACATAGAAAAACTGCTTTTTGCATTGGCTGCCAAGCTCCCTGTTAAATAAATTTCAATATTAGGGTTATTGGCTTTTTGTTCTAAGCGTCAGCCAAGGATATTATATTGCTTTTTAATTATTTTTCAATGAGTTCGGAATAACATAATTTAATATAAGCTTGTGAAACACAATGTTTACGGCGCTAGTTTTTGCCAGAGCATGTTTAGTTAAAAAATTATTGGCATATAGGGAAAACAAAAAATATTAGTAGTAAACGCAAATAATTTAAAAGAGAGCGCTTTTCAAATAAGATAACCGTAAAAGAAAAGGAAAAGCCCGTTTCTTGGCGAAATATAATTTATTAATTGCCGAGAGGAGTTTGTTTATGACCATAGCTATAGGTTGCGATCATGCGGGTTTTCAATTAAAAGAAAAAATTAAAGATTATTTAGAGTCTAAAAATTTGGCCTTTGAGGATTTTGGTACCTTTGATGAGGAAAGCGTAGATTACCCCGATTATGCTTTTTATGTAAGCAAAGCCGTGGCTAGCGGTAAATGTGAAAAAGGCATATTGGTTTGCGGCACAGGCATAGGCGTAGGTATTGCCGCCAATAAAGTGCCCGGCATTAGGGCAGCCTTATGCCACGATCTTTTTTCTGCCGAGGCTACCAGGGAGCATAATGATTCCAATGTGCTTACCATGGGCGCAAGAGTAGTGGATTGGAATATAGCGCTGGATATAGTGGATACTTGGCTTAAAACCGAGTTCGCAGGCGGCAGGCACCAAAGAAGGGTGAATAAAATAACTGCCATAGAGGATATGATGGCTATAGAAAGGGCAGAGGAAATAGCCCTTGCCATAGCTGATAATAAAAAAGAAAAAAACGGAAGTGATGATAATGTCTCAGAATAATTACGGAGAAGCGGCTGCCAAGGCACTTTTGGCTTTGCTGGCAACTTCTAAGCCCAAAGAAGAGCAAATAGTTGTAGTTGGCTGCAGTTCCAGCGAAATCGCAGGCGGTAGGATAGGCAAGGCCTCTAATGCGGAAATAGGCAAGGAGGTGGCGGCGGCTCTGCTGAAGATAACAGATAAAAACCATCTTTATTTGGCGGCGCAGTGTTGTGAGCATTTGAACAGAGCTTTGGTTGTTGAAGCGGTCTGTGCGGAAAAATATGGCCTTACGGTAGTTTCTGCGATACCACATCCCAAAGCGGGCGGTTCTTTTGCGTCAGCTGTGTATCAAATGTTGTACGAGCGTATGGAGGAGCCGGTACTGGTGGAAGAAATACACGGGCATTTTGGGCTGGATATAGGCCAAACCATGATTGGTATGCACCTGCAAAGGGTGGCAGTGCCCGTAAGGGTGGAACCTGCCAAAGTGGGTGAGGCCATAGTTACAGCAGCCAGGGTAAGGCCAAAACTTATTGGCGGCGAAAGGGCTTTATATGCAATGCCCGAAACCAGCGGTATATAATAAAAAAATATATATAAATTCAGGAGGCAATTGTAAAATGGAACACTTTCAGGCTTTAAGAACAACGGATCCCGATATTGCTACGGCTTTGGATCAAGAGCTTTCCCGCCAAAGGAACAAAATCGAGCTCATTGCTTCGGAAAACTTTGCCAGCCTTTCAGTAATGGAAGCTCAAGGTTCCGTAGGTACCAATAAATATGCGGAAGGTTACCCCGGCAAGCGTTATTACGGTGGCTGCGAATATGTGGATATATTGGAAAACCTGGCTCGCGACCGCGCCAAAGCATTGTTCGGCGCCGCTCATGTAAATGTGCAGCCTCATTCAGGCGCACAGGCCAATATGGCGGTATATTTTGCCCTGATCAAACCGGGTGATAAGGTTTTAGGCATGA
>DGYV01000061.1:0-521 GCA_002398485.1 Peptococcaceae bacterium UBA4997
CCTTTTTTGTTAAAATTTTAACACCCCACCTAATTGACCAACAATCTCAAACATATACCTAATCAAAATGTATCTGTAAGAGATTTTGATCAGGTAAAAGAATTAGAATATATTGGTTGGACAGTTTCAAATAAATAATACTTCTTTACGCTACCATAGTTTTTAAAATATTGCTAAGCACAATACCTAAATTTTTGGCTTTCCTATAACTGATTAAAATCCGCCAAAATAACGGTGAGAATAGGCACGGGTAACATTGTTCATGTACACCATAAAAGCATCATAACGCTTCAGAAAATCCTCCTTTTTTCAGTAGGATGGAGCCACAACTCCTGCACACTTGACAAAAAAGCTAAAATTCTTTAATATTATACTCGAACAAGAATAATTTTATGTTATATCTTACGTTTTGTCAATAGACAATTATTTCTGCTAGTTAAAGGAAGCCCTTGCCTTGCCAACACTTTACAGTGGACTGCGGTACTTTTACTAAAGCTGGTATTTATGATATCATATGCATA
>DGYV01000061.1:684-964 GCA_002398485.1 Peptococcaceae bacterium UBA4997
GATATCATATGCATAGAAAAAGAAAAAAACTATGCCAAGTAATAACAGTAAATACACCTAGGAAATACGAGAGCAAACTGCAAAGTTCATATAAGAAAGTAGCAAATCTGCAACCAGCGTAGCAGAAGGACTCGGGATAGATACAAATACAGTGTGCCAATGGGTTAGAGAATATTGAAGAAAAAATAATTTAAACATCACATTTTAGTTTTAAAAACAAAAAGCGCTTAGCCTTTTCAGCTAAACGCTTGGTAAACATGGTTGCGGAGGCAGGATTTGA
>DGYV01000061.1:1165-7035 GCA_002398485.1 Peptococcaceae bacterium UBA4997
CGGGTTATGAGCCCGACGAGCTACCAACTGCTCCACTCCGCGATATTTAAGCGACATAAACAATTTATTAATTTTCAATGCCACTTGATTATTCTAGCACGGCATACTTGTTTTGTCAAGAAAATTCACCATATTACATAAAAAACTTCTTTCTAATACCTTTAGTTTTAGAATTTTAAAGTTAAACAAATAATAATTTCCTAATTAACCTATTAATATTTAGCTAAACCTCCTGCAAAATCATATATCGATATAGAAATTTTTACTGTTAAATCAAAACCTTTTTAAAAAGACTTTGTAAAAATCCCAGCACTTTAGCTGCATTGGTATCAGGTTTTGCTTTGGCAAAAATCTTTATGATATTGCCTTGTTCATCCAATATATAAGTAGTTCTTACAACACCCATACCGGTTTTGTCATAAAGCTTTTTCTCCTGCAAAACATCAAAGGCTTTGATTGACAGTAAATCACGATCGGCAAGTAAAATAAAAGGCAATTCATCTTTTGCGGCAAACTTTTGATGTAAAAGCACACTGTACTTGCTTATACCTATAAGCACTAACTCTTGTTTTTGAAACTCATCATACTTTTCCTTAAAGGTTAACACTGCCTGCTGCAGCCCGCAGTATTGAAACCCATAATATTTAAAACCGGGCCGAACATTGCTTTTATAATCAACAACAGTTTAACTTCTACCTACTTCTCACATAAATAATTTTGGATTTGACTCCAGCTTTCCCAAAACTGAGTGGTTTTTTGCAAAGCCCTATTAGCAGGGCTTGTGGAAGGCAAATAAATGGTTTTCCTGCCCGTTTTTACCAAACAATATTTATTATATAAGGCCGTAGCAGTTTTACCTGTGGTAAAAATGGCCTTTATGTCTGCAGCCCTCAGAATCTTATTTATATCATTTGGCACAGCATTTGCTATACTACTATCAGCCGCTCCTTTTATTTCACAGCTTGCCAAAACATCCCACAATGCTATACCGTTTGCCAAAGCAAAGCCCTTGCGAGCAGTGGCAGTAGGCTCAGGCTCTTTTTTACCCAGTGCCTGAGCTATGGTTGGCCAAAAAATATTCTGCGGATGACCATAATAAAAACCCATCTCACGGGATTTAGGCGAAGGAAAACTGCCCAGCATCAAAATGCGGGAATTTGCATTATACACAGGCTCTATATTGTGAAATAAATGCTCTTTTGCCATATCTACTCCCAGGTTTTCCAAATTTCGGGGTGGTAACCCACTGTGGCTTTTTTGCCGTTACGTACTATTGGTGTTTTAAAAAGCTTGGGGTTATTCAGTAATTTTTCCTCTTTGGCCGCCTCGTCAGTCATATATTTAAGGAAAACCGCATCCTCCTCCTTGGAATTTCCATCCAAAAGGTCTTCCATACTACCTACCGCTTTTTTAACGCTTTCATATTCTCCCTTACTTAAACCATACTTTATTATATCGATCATTTGGTAGCGGATTCGCCGCTCACTGAAGTAACGCTCTGCCTTTCTGGTTTCAAAACATTTTGCTTTACCGAAAACTTGAATATTCAAGTATGATCACCTCATTTATCACCTAAAATCATTAACTCAATTATTGCTATATTTCTATAATCAAGCCTCAAAACCTGCCAAATCCATCTATTTATCTTCAACTTGTACAATCACATACAATAGGTTACAATTAAGCTAAAGCATAAATAAAGGGGTCATACACCATGAATAAGGATATATGCTATGAAAGCTATGAAAGCTTTGAATGCTTGGAAAAATTCATGTACCTTGCCTTTAAGGCCGCAAAAGTACCCGATGCAGATGCTAAAATATGCGCCGCCGTACTTATAGAATCGGATAAACGGGGTATAGATTCCCACGGCGTGGGCCGTTTCAAGCCTATCTATATTGACCGAATCAAAGCGGGCATTCAAAACCCCGTAACGAATTTTGAAATAGTCCGCAGCACCAAAACTACCGCTGTGGTGAATGGGCACGACGGCATGGGCCATGTTATAGCTGTAAAAAGCATGAAGCTTGCTATTGCCAAGGCAAAAAAATACGGCATGGGCATGGTAGCGGTAAGAAACTCCACACATTATGGCATAGCAGGCTATTACCCAATAATGGCAGCTAAAGAAAATATGATTTGCTTTACAGGCACCAATGCCCGCCCCTCCATAGCTCCTACTTTCGGTGTGGAAAATATGCTAGGCACCAACCCCCTTACCATAGGCTTTCCCACAGATGAAGATTTTCCCTTTATCATCGACTGCGCCACCTCCATCAGCCAGCGCGGCAAAGTTGAACATTATGCTAGGCTGAATAAACCCCTGCCTTATGGCTGGGTCATCGATCAAAACGGCAGTGCAATCACCGATGCCGAAACAGCCCTTAAAGGCTTAACGGCAGGTACTTGTGCCTTTGCCCCATTAGGAGGTATTGGTGAAGAGCTGGCAGGCTATAAGGGTTATGGCTACGCTACCGTGGTGGAAGTGCTTTCCAGCGCTTTACAGGCAGGTAACTTTTTAAAGACCTTAAGCGGCATAGGCCAAAATGGTGAAAACATCCCCTACCATTTAGGGCACTTCTTTATCGCTATAGATATAAACGCTTTTACTGAACCCAAAGAATTCAAACATACGGCAGGCGAAATTTTAAGGCAGCTGCGCTCTTCCAAGAAAGCCTTAGGAGCTGAAAGGATTTACACAGCAGGCGAAAAGGAATATCTTGCTTATTTGGAACGCAAAACTACAGGTGTGCCCCTGAATGCTAAAGTAAGGGCTTCTCTAATGAGTGTGCGTGATGAATACGATATTCCTTTCAAATTCAACTGGAAATAACACTATATTAAATTATAATAAAGGCTGTTTAAGTAGGTTGTAAAAACTATACTTAAGCGGCCTTAAAATATATATTGAAAAACAGTGGCAGAAATCAAAATGTATATTCAATATATAAACAAAATAAATTACCGGCTCTCCTGTTTTTTATTACGTTCAATACTAAATAAAGTACTAACAATAGCGCAAATAATACCTCCCACAGGACATACCACCCAAGCATGATTCCAGGCATTACCTAAAAAACCTGCTACCAGAAAAATAACAGTAGCGGATAACATTATAATACCGCAAACCGAATCCACTATTTGATTTTTAGACTCACTTTCCACTCCTTCATATTCTTGCTTGATTTTTTCGTATTTTTTACTCTGCATACTAAAATAAACAAATATGGAAACTGCGGCAAGTATAAAAAGCAGGAAAATTATTACAGATATATTAGAATTTTCACCAAACAGATTAACAATTGCCAAAAGCACCATAACACCTAGCAAACATAATGCCACGCCACAGGTTATAGCAATTGTAAATTTTTTGCGAAAAGCCGTATATTCTTCCAGAAAAGCGGGGTCTATAAAAGCTTGTGTGGTTTTGGTTTAAGTATCCCTAATGCCAAGCTCTGCCTTTATTTCCTCAATACTGCCAAAACCAGCAACAACTATGCCGAAAGCCTCGTTTTCATTTTTACCTTGAACAAGCAAGGCATTATATTTATCCTGCATATGTTCCAGCATATTCAGCTTCATTTCCACCACTTCTTTGGTTTTGAGCAGGCTGGCAAATACATTTTCAATGTAGTTTGTAAGTTTATCCATTTGCAACTTCTCCTTTTGTAAATCCATTTATAACCAGTTTAGTAAGCTCCCATTCCTTGCATTTATCCAAATAATAAGCTCTGCCCGCATTGGTTATAGTATAATATGTCCTTTGCTTGCCAAAGCTTTCACTACCAAAATAAGAAGCTATATAACCGTTTTTTTCCAGCCTGTTTATAGTAGAATACAGTGTGGTTTCTTTTATTATATAATTGCCGCCCGAACTTTCCTGAATGGCTTTGGATATTTCATAACCGTATGAATCCAACTCATATAAAAGCGCAAGTACTATAATATCATTATAGCCCCGCATTATATCACTGCTGATCACATAAAGATCCCCCTTTCTTTACTGCACCTGATGAAGTAATTTTAATATAGTATAATTACTACGACAGGTCAAGTAATTTTTAAAATTTTATTTTAAATAAAATAAAAGCTATACTTTATAATTTAATAATTATAAAGTATAGCTTTTTTAAAAATATGTAACCAACCACTAAACCGCTGCCACTGCTTTTACTATACTTGCCACAAAAGCCCTTACAGGTTCTACAGCAAACTCACCATATTCTTCAAGTAACTTTACTATAGCACTTCCCGCGCTTACACCATCTGCAATTTCCGAAATCTCAATGGCTTGCTCTGCGGTGGATATACCAAAACCGATGGCGCAGGGTATTTGCTTTTCCTCTTTTACTACATCTAAAATTTGCTTAAGCTCGGTATTGTTTTCACTGCATGCGCCGTTAACCCCCATGGAGGATGCACAATAAAGAAATCCTTCCGCCTCTTTAGCTATCATACGAATACGCTCCCGGGAGGTAGACGCAAGCATAGAAATAAGGGTTATACCGTATTGTTTGCAATAAGGCACAAGTTCCGCTTTTTCCTCAAATGGTACATCAGGCACTATCAAGGCATCTATGCCGCATTCTCTGCAATTCGCCAAAAACCGCTCCGTACCATAAGTATATATGGGGTTCATGTAAGTAGTAAAAGCCAGCGGCACCTCTGTTTTTTCACGAATCCGCTTTACTGAAGCAAAAATTTTATCTGTAGTTGTGCCTGCTTTCAAGGTACGTTCATCTGCTTTTTGAATTACCACACCTTCTGCTACAGGGTCGGAAAAGGGTATACCTATTTCTACCAAAGCTGCACCCGCTTCCGCCATAGCAGGCACCAACTTTTCCGTAATTTCTAAATTTGGGTCGCCTGCCGTAATAAAAGGAATAAAGGCTTTTTTATCCGCAAATGCTCCTGCTATCCTATTCATATATATCCACCCCTCTGTAACGGGCTATAGCCGCAACATCCTTGTCGCCACGCCCTGAAATATTTATCACCATAATTTTATCCTTACCTAAAGCAGGCGCAATTTTTTTGGCATGAGCCACAGCATGGGCACTTTCAATAGCTGGGATTATCCCTTCTATGCGTGATAAATACTCAAATGCCTCTACTGCTTCATCATCGGTTACAGGTACATATTCGGCACGCCCTATATCGTGAAGATTTGCGTGTTCTGGGCCAATACCCGGGTAATCCAGCCCTGCGGAAATGGAATATACTGGTGCTATCTGCCCATATTCATCTTGGCAAAAATAGGATTTCATACCATGGAAAATACCCATACTGCCATTAGCTATAGTAGCCGCGTTTTCAAGAGTATCCACGCCTTTGCCTGCGGCTTCACAGCCAATAAGCCTTACTTCTTTATCCTCTATAAAATCATAGAATAAGCCCATAGCATTACTGCCGCCACCCACACAAGCCAAAAGCACATCAGGCAGGCGGCCTTCTTTAGCAAGCATTTGTGCTTTTACTTCCTCGCCTATAATCTTTTGAAAATCCCTTACAATAGCAGGAAAAGGATGTGGCCCCATCACAGAACCCAAAACATAATGAGTGTCATGGATGCGGTTTGTCCATTCCTTCATCGTTTCATTTACGGCATCCTTCAAGGTTTGGGTACCGCTGGTAACAGCGTGTACCTTAGCACCCAAAAGCTCCATTCTGAAAACATTCAAAGCCTGACGCGCCGTATCCTCCTTACCCATAAAAACCTCACATTCCATACCTAAAAGAGCCGCTGCCGTAGCTGTAGCAACACCATGCTGACCTGCGCCTGTTTCAGCAATTACACGAATTTTGCCCATTTTTTTAGCTAAAAGGACCTGCCCCAAAACATTGTTTATTTTATGGGAACCGGTATGGTT
>DGYV01000061.1:7229-7914 GCA_002398485.1 Peptococcaceae bacterium UBA4997
TTTATGGGAACCGGTATGGTTCAAGTCCTCCCTTTTTAAATAAATTTTGGCACCGCCCAAATCCTTGGTCATTTTTTCCGCATAATACAAAAGGGAAGGCCTCCCCGCATAATCGTTCAGCAAAGCCTGCAATTCATTGTTAAAATCATCATCGTTTTTATAATATTCATAAGCCTGTTCCAGCTCAATTACCGCATTCATCAGAATTTCTGGTACATACTGCCCACCATGAAAACCGTACCTGCCCTTAGCCATTTATTTTACACTCCTTAATATTTCCGCTATTTTAATTATTTTTGTCCTATCTTTAAGGCCGTTTATTTCCACCCCACTGCTTATATCCACAGCATAACGTGCAGTTAGTAAGTGCCTGCACAACATTTTCCATAACTACCTCACCGTCTTTACAAGTTACCCGCCTATCCGCCCAAAACCCAAAAAGGAATAACATCCCCACCTTTTAACACCTTCAATGCTTTCCGGCAAATAGGAGCTTTTACTTAAAGGTGCCAGCTTGCGTAAACGCTTAATTGTTGTAATCGAAACTGCATAGATTTTTTTACAAATAGGAATTATGCTGTAATCCTTAGTCATTTTTTTAATTTGTTTACCGCTTGGCTTTATCATATCAATCACCATGTTTCATCTAAAGATGGGATGAAAACTCCTTTCTTTATTTTTTATT
>DGYV01000030.1:0-3802 GCA_002398485.1 Peptococcaceae bacterium UBA4997
CCGGGACCGGCATAAGGTACATTCAGTAATTCCAAAAGCCCCTGCAAACAGCCGTCGTCACCATGAGCACCATGCATTACGGGTAAAGCAACATCAAACTGGAATTGTTTGACACGAAACAAAGAAGCTATAGATAAGGCACCATGTTCACCGGCACTGGCGGAAACACGCACCAAAGTGGTTTCTGCTTTGAGTTTGTTCAAATCCTTATAGTTTTCGATATCCAGCAGTTTTTCACCCGTATACCAAAGGCCTTCCTTGGAAATATAAAAAGGCACTACTTCATACTTATTGCTATTCAGCGCGGCCATAGCCTGAACCGCTGAAATAACGGCTACCTCATGCTCTACCGAGCGGCCGCCGAAAATTACACCTACCCTTATTTTCTGCACGCTTATCCCTCCATAATTATTTATACTTATTATTTTTCATTGAATGTATCAGGCAAATCATTTTCAAAAAGCACATAATCACCGCTTTTTACAATAGAACGCATAAAACGGTTGGCATCCTGCAAGTCTTCCGCCACATAATAACGCGCGGGCGGCATGGCCGCTTCTGCTAAACCATCCTGCAAAGGCTTGCTGTGATTTTTGCCCACCAGGATAACATAATCACAGGCTTTGGCACAAGCCATGGCAAACTTTTTATTTTCCTCATATTCGGCCTTACCTAATTCCACCATACCTGGGGTGATGATGATCTTTTGCCCACCCTGCATAGCATTAAGCACGTCTAAAGCTGTTTGCGCACCAGCAGGGTTGGAATTGAAAGCATCGTCTATAATTGTAACACCGCCTGCGGAAGGCTTCAACACCAATCTATGCGGAATAGGCGGCACAGTTGCCACTGCCCTGGCAATAACGGGTAGGCTCATGCCCAATTCCCTTGCCACTGCCACCGCCGCCAATATATTGTAAATATTGTGTTTGCCTAAAAGCGCTGTTTTCATGTTTTGCCTTTCACCCTTGGCACTCACTACTGTAAAATGCATACCATGAGCATCAAAGCTTATATTTTCCGCCCAATAATCCGTATCCCTAATGTTTAAACCGTAGCTTAAAACGGGCGCGGGCGAAGTATGAGCAAACCCCCGAATAACGGGATCATCAAAATTCAAAACCGCCCTGCCGTCTGAGGGAAGGGCACGAATCAGCTCAAATTTGGTTTCGGCTATATTTTCCAAGCTGCCAAAGCTTTCCAAATGGCAGGGGCCTATAGCCGTAAGGATACCAAATTTAGGCTGTACCAAGCGGCAAAGCTCGTCTATATCCCCTTTTTGCCTGGCACCCATTTCCGCCACAAAAACATCATGGATCGGCTTTAGGGAATTGCGTACGGTAATGGTTATGCCCATGGGCGTATTGTAGCTATCAGGTGTTACCAAGGTATTCAGTTCCGCTGAAAGCACTTTGCCCAAAATGAATTTGGTACTGGTTTTGCCGTAACTGCCTGTAATACCTATGCTTGTTAAAAAAGGCATTTCCTGAATGATTTTTTTAGCATCATTTATATACCTGTTATTGATGGCTTTTTCCACAGGTGCAGCCAAGACCGTACCCGCCATCATAAACACAGGCGAAATAAAAGCCAATACCAGCAAAATATCGATGACCAAAACAGGAGCTGCCAAATTGCCCCAAATTATCAAGGCATCCGCAAGCAAAGCGGCAAGCAGCACAAAAAACAGGGAAAATGCATAGAGCCTTTTAGCGCGCGCAGTAAATACAAGCGACTTCTTTTCCGTGGGACGATGCCAAGTTATTAGCATAAGTGCATAAAAAGCCGCAAGCAAAATAGGCAAAGCCATGCTTTCTTTGCCTTTTACCACCAGGATAACAGCAAATACCTCTAAAATTACGGGCAATACATCCCTCCAAAGCAAGTACTGGCTCAAACGTGGCTTTAACCAGCGCCAAAAGCGGTCATTGCGGTAGGAATTTTGCTGCATCATATGCAAATGCTGAACCATACGCCTGCTTAAATAAATAAACCATAACAGGAAGGTTATTTGCCATGCAATCAACATTATTGTATTTTCTCCTTATTAACTATTAATTTAATCATAAATATTGTAATATTTACCTAATATATTGTATTAAAGTTTTCCAACACTACAAAAGTATTGAAATTGCTTTATTGTTTTAGCAATATTTCAGCTCAAGGCCTATAGCTTTGCTGTTTGGCCAAAAAACTGTTTAAAACCGCCAAAAACTGCGGCAGCCTTTCCAAATAGGCAAAATGCCCTGCGCCCTCTATAGCCACCAAACCTGCGTCGGCAATTTCAGCTTCCATGATTTTGGCATCACTAAACGGGGTTGCGGTATCCTCCTTACCCCAAAACAAAAGTGTGGGGGCTTTTATTTGCTTCAGCAATCCACGCAAGTTTTCATTAACTACATTAACAAAAATTTGCCGCATCATGCCACTTGCGTTTTGATAGTCGGAAGAACCAGCTTTACTGCGCCATTTATGCAAGATTTCTTCTTTTTTCTTTTTACCTAATATAGACAAGCCAAATTTAGCAGCTTTGTAGCTGTAAACCTTGGCATAATAATCAATGCCTCTGTGGGGTTTTAAACCGGCGCAGCCTGTTAAAACCATTTTTAAAGGAATACCTTTGCTGCCCAAATGCAAAGCAAGGCGCCCGCCAAAGGAATGAGCTATTATAACGGGCGGCTTTTCACAATGCTCTTTTATAAAGGCTTCAAGCATAGCAGCATAATGAGCCGTATCCCAAAGCTCTTGTGGCGACTCACTTTCACCGAAACCCGGCAAATCAAAATTAAAAACCCGCATAGACTGCGCCAAATGGCATGCCACAGCGGCAAAGCTGGCTCTGGAGCCGCCCCAACCATGCAATAAGAGCACAGGGTAACCATTCCCCATTTCATCATATTTAATTGTAATACCTTCATACAGGAAATTCATTATTACCCCCAAAACTTAAAATAAAGTTATTTAGTTTATATTATATCACAAATAAAATTTTCCTTTTAATATTTTTGTTTTAATCTTTTTTTTATTTTATTTAGCTTTTTAATTATAATATCTAGGCCAAAAAAATATGCCCAAATGGGCATATATGATATTTTAAGCGCGCACCAGCCGATCCAGGCTGCGGTACTGAACAGCCTCCGCTATATGGCTTGCACCTATCATATTCTCACCTGCCAGATCCGCAATGGTACGGGCAACTTTTAATAATCTATCATGCGCTCTGGCACTGAGATTAAGGCGTTTAAAAGCCTCGGCAAGTAAAATTTCAGCATCGAACTGCATTTTACACCATTCCTGCACGTGCTTTCTTTCCATATCCGCATTGCAGATAAGGGCAGTACCTTGAAAACGTACCTGCTGAATATTACGGGCAGACATTACCCTAGCCTTGATTTGAGCAGAGCTTTCACCTTTTGCTGTTTTGCTTATATCTTCATAGCGTACACGCTGTACATCAACGTGCAGGTCAATACGATCCAGCAAAGGCCCGGAAATCCTGTTCATATAACGCTGTATTTGAAAAGGCGTGCATTTACAGGGTTTTAAGGGATCACCAAAATAGCCGCACGGACAGGGGTTCATAGCCGCAATCAACTGAAATGCTGCCGAAAATTGGCTGCGCCCCTGAACTCTGGCAACTGTAACCGTTTTATCCTCCAAGGGCTGACGCAAGGCTTCCAAAACATCGCGCTGGAATTCAGGCAGTTCATCCATGAACAAAACCCCGTGATGGGCAAGGCTTACTTCACCGGGTATGGGAATACGGCCGCCGCCGATGATGCTTGCGCCCGAAGCCGTATGG
>DGYV01000030.1:3982-6987 GCA_002398485.1 Peptococcaceae bacterium UBA4997
ATGGTGCGGCGCCCGAAAAGGCCTTTCCGTAATCAAAGGCCTTCCTAATGGCAACTCCCCCGCTATACTGTAAATCCTGGTTACCGCCAGGCTCTCATTAAGCGTAAGCTCAGGCATGATGGAGGGCAATCTGCGAGCCAGCATGGTTTTGCCGGAACCGGGCGAACCGATCATAATCATATTATGCCCACCTGCGGCAGCGATTTCCATAGCTCTTTTAGCACCCTCTTGCCCTTTCACATCCGCCATATCGTTAACAGGCGGGGCTTGCGCTTTTGCAAGTATCTGTTGACCGTCTGCCTCAGCAGGGCTGATTTGTACATTGCCTTTCAACCAATCCGCCAAAATCAGCAAATCCGTTATACCATATACGGTAAGCTTACCTGTTAACGCCCCCTCCATACTGTTGGCTTCGGGCAAAATAAAAGTGCTTATAGCTTCATTATGTTCAGCCGCCATTGCCATAGCCAAAACTCCGTTTACAGGCCTTACCGTACCATCCAAAGAAAGCTCGCCTACTATCAGCGCATCCAAAAACCGATTGGGTATTTCAATTTGCCCCGTAGCCGCTAAAATAGCCATTGCAATAGGTAAATCAAAATTAGAACCTTCCTTTTTTATATCGGCAGGCGCTAAGTTAACGGTAATGCGCCGCAAAGGAAACTCGAAACCTGAATTTTTAATGGCTGTGCGCACACGCTCCTTGCTTTCCCGAACCGAAGCATCGGGAAGCCCAACAATATCAAAGCAAGGCAAACCTGGGCTCACATCCACTTCCACCTTCACCATATGTGCATCCATACCAAAAACAGCACAACTATTAACTTTAGCCAGCATAGCATCCTCTCCACGAAACAAAATAAATACAGCATAAGATTAAGTAAAATGCTATATAATATAGTAACTTTTCTGCAAAAGCAGAATATTACCTGCCCCAAACTCCAAATAAATTTTCCGACACTTTAACAAAACCGCAAAACAAGCATTTTTATACAAAAATACTACATAATATTACATATTTTCCATTTATTTTTAAAAAATAAAATTAAAAAAAGGCAAAAAATTTTTTACTTCAGATTCAGACAATTTCCCAAAAAACAGGTTGATTTACATCAATTTTCCGACAAATCAATCATTTTATCAACATTAGACAATATCTTAACATGACGTTCCGTTGAGTGGAAAGAGTTTTTTGAAAATTCTCACATGGCAATTTAAGTGGCATTTTGCTTTCTTAATATGAAAGTTTTAAATATAAGCATCTTTATGCCCTGCTATGGTATACTGTATACAGGAATAATGAACTCATAAAAAGGCTTGCTATTTTGGCAATAATGTATTAGAATTGTTAAAGAGATTTAACGGGTTTTCCCTGTCCCTTATCCATTTTTTCCCTCATATAAAAAATGAATAATATTTACTTAATATTGCCTACGGAAAGCTGTGTATTCTTTTTCTTGCAGATATGCTTTAAATAGCAAAAAATGGCGATAAAACACAGCTCTAACATAAAATTATATGCTGTTTCATATTCCTTCCTATTAGAAATTTCCTATTAGAAACAGGTATAAGCATCTTTGGTAGTTAATTATAACAAAGGGGTTTATTATTTGTTTGCCCCTAGGCTTTTGGAAATTTCAGAAAAAACAAATAACCTTCTCTTGTCTTTGTTTTGCTTTGGTTAGAGGATCAAGGCAAAATAAAATATATTTTAGGAGGCGCGAAGAAATGAATGGTGGTTTTATGGGAAAATTTCTGTGGGTTAATTTGACCACAGGCGCAATCGAGGTGGAAAAGCCTGATATAAGCCTTTATAAGGATTATTTGGGTGGCTACGGTATTGGAGATAAGATACTTTACGAAAAATTAAAGCCTGGTATCGATCCTTTGGGTCCTGAAAATATTTTAGCTTATTTACCGGGGTTGCTTACCGGTACAGGTGCACTGGTTGCTTCCCGTTTTATGGTTGTAAGCAAATCGCCTTTAACAGGTGGTATCGGTGATGCCAACTGCGGTGGACACATTGGCGCGGAAATGAAAAAAGCAGGCTTTGACGGTATTTATTTTACCGGCCAATCCGAAAAACCGGTTTACCTTTATATTACAGATGACCATGCAGAACTGCGTGACGCTACATCTTACTGGGGTATGACAACTTACGAAACCGAGGAAGCCTTAAGAGAGGTAACCGACCCCAAAGCAAGGGTTTCCGCTATTGGACCGGCAGGTGAAAGAATGAGCCTGCTTGCTGCTATTGTAACTGAAAAAGGCAATGTTGCCGCTCGTTCCGGCCTTGGTGCCGTTATGGGCTCAAAAAAGCTTAAAGCTGTAGTAGTTAAAGGTTCACAAAAAGTTAAAATTGCTGATGAAGAAGCTTTCAAAGCTGCCCGCGCAAAATATACCCCGGAATTCAAAGAAGGCATGGGGAAATTATTGCGAGATTTCGGTACTGCGGCTTTCTATGAAGGCTCTGTAGAATCTGCTGATGCTCCTATAAAAAACTGGGGCGGTGTTCCCAGCGATTATCCCAATGCTGCCAAATGCGGCGCCGAAGCTCTTAAAGAAATAACTGTTAAGAAAACTCCCTGTACAGGTTGCCCCGCTGGTTGCGCACGCCTGATACAACCCAAATATACCGATGAACAAATAAAAACTATTCAATATGAATCTCAGGGCGCTTTTGGTTCAATGTGCCTGGTAGATGATTTGGAATCCATGGTAAAAGCCAACGATTACTGTAACCGTTACGGCACCGATACAATCTCTGTAGGTGCAGCCTGTGCTTTTGCCATAGAATGTTTTGAAAATGGTTTGTTGACACTGGAACAAACCGACGGCTTGGAATTAAAATGGGGCAACGGCCCTGCTATGGCTGAGCTTGCACGCCGTATCTGCATGAGAGAAACCTGGCTGGGTGAGCTTTTGGCAGACGGCACCTTAAAGGCTACAGAACAGATTCCCGGCTCTTTCGAATATGCCATGCAAATTGGCGGCCAGGAACTGCC
>DGYV01000030.1:7193-11927 GCA_002398485.1 Peptococcaceae bacterium UBA4997
CGCCCATGCACGACCAACGCTTAACTTATGGCCTTTATACTATGTATTTGGCAGAACCCACGCCGGGCAAACATACTCAAGGTACTGAGGACTATGCTCCTCCGCAAATCCCCATGCCTGAATATGATCCCGCAGGCCAGGCTGATCGTGGTGCGTCTCACAAAATGATAGAAGACTTTGCCCACGTTGTTGATGCTTTAGGTTTTTGCCTTTTTACTAATATATTCATACTTCCTTACACAAGTGCGGAAGATTTCCTAAACGCTGTTACCGGCGAAAAATATACCTTTGAAGATTTACTTAAAATAGGCGACCGTATTTCCATGCTGCGTCATGCTTTTAATACCCGTGAAGGCATTAAATTCACTGACCGCAAGGTTCCTAAACGTTTACTGAAGGCTCCCGAAAAAGAAGGTCCCCTGCAAGGCGTTGTGTTAGACCATGATCAGCTGATTGGGGATTATTTGAAGGATTCCGGTTTGGATCCTGTTACCCTTAAACCCAAAAAAGAACGTCTTTTGGCTTTGGGTCTTGATAATGTGGCATCAGAACTTTACCCGGAATAAGCATTAATTTTGCTACAATAATTTCCCTTAAAAAATATTGTTTTATTTGCTATTCAATATTCTACAGGGAAAATTTATTGCATATACAATTATATTTGGAGGCGATATTTATGTCCAAAATCGATTGGAAACAAGTAGAACAATGGAACAATGAGTATGTCATTAAGTGCTTCTTAAAACAGAGCGAGTATGGTACCATGTTCATTGAAAGCACCGAAGGTGATTACCTTATCGATGCTGATGGTAAGCGTTGGTTAGACTTCTACAACCAACTTTACTGCGTAAACGCAGGCCAGAAAGTTCCTGAAGTACAGCAGGCTATTAAAGATGCTACTGACCGTTATGGTTTTGTATGGGATATTTACACAACCGACTACAAAGCCGAAGCAGCTAAAATGATCGTCAAAGACATCCTTGGTGATAAGGGCTGGGCTTCCCAGGTTCGTTTCACTTTAGGTGGCGGCGATTCCGTAGAAGTAGCTTCCCTGATCGCACGTTTGTACACAAACAAAAACCTGATTGCTACTCGTGAACACGCTTATCACGGTGTTTCCTCAGGTGCTGTTTCCTTTACCACTACCCCCGCAAGCCGCAATAACGCAGTTACCGAAGAATATGGAAAAAGCTTAGAAGTTCCTGGTGCAGACTTCCAAGGCTCTTTCATGTGCCCTGCTCCTTTCTGCTATCGTTGCTCTTTGGGCCATACATATCCTGAATGTAAATGTGTACATGCAGATGGTACTTTGCCCTGCGTAAAACAAACTGAAGCCGTTATTCGCAGCCACAACGTTAACCGCGTTGCTGCTATCATCACCGAGCCTGCTTTTGGTGCTGGTACTATTATGCCTCCTAAAGAATACTTACCACAAATCCAGGATATGAAAAACCGCTTAGGTATACTTTGGATTATGGACGAAGTATTGATGGGTTGGGGTCGTTTAGGCGAATGGTTTGGCCACCAGTTATATGGCGATATCAAACCCGATATCATGACTACTGCAAAAGGTATTTCCAGCTCCAGCTTACCTTTGGGTGCTGTAATAGTAAATGAAAAAGTTGCTAAATTCTTGGCAGAAATCCGTTGGAACCACGTTTCCACCTTCTCTGGCCACCCAATCCCTGTAGCAGCTGCTGTTGCTAACATGAAATATCTGATCAAAAATGATGCTCCCGGTCATTGCAAAAAAGCCGGTGAATATTTCGGTCAGGAATTATTGGCATTAGAAGAAAAACACAGTTCTATCGGTTTAGTAGCAGGTGCCGGTATGTTCTGGCAGGTTGAATTGGTTAAAAACCGTGAAACTAAGGAACCCTTCATTGCTGATGACCGTTATCTCACTTTTGCGGGCGACCAATCTAAATATCCTGTTCATATCATTGCTGATAAATGCGCTGAAAAAGGCGTTCTGCTTGGTGGTTTCGTACCTAATACTTTGCGTATTGGTGCTTCCTGCATGGTAGAAAAAGCTGATATGGATAAAGCTATTAACGCTATGGATTATGCGTTGACCTATTTGGAAACTCAATTCTAGTATTGAACTAAAAAAGGGGTGAGCCACCCTTAAGGGTGGCTCGGCTTCCTTTATATATCTGCTAGGCCGCATCCTATACAGATATATAAATATAGTTTTACAATGCTTAATAAGAAATCACAATCTTGCTAAAATTAGAAATAATAATACAATATTGTTCTTTCTCATTAGGCACTGTTATATAAATTACTATAGTTAAAAAGCCGCGTTTGTTTTTATCTACTGCTATTTTATTATTATCCATTTATTCAAAGTTGTTGTGAAAGTTGTTATTAAAATGGAGGTGCTTTATGACAGGTTTAAAAAGAGAGATTGGTTTAATTCCTGCTATAGCAACTGCAGTAGGTATTGTTGTATCCTCTTCTGCATTGCTTATGTTAGGTCAAGGCTTTGGTTTAGGTGGCCCCGCATTTATAGTTGCTATGCTTATTGCAGCAACAGTTAACTTATGCGTAGCTTTTTCTTTTGCTGAGTTAACTTCCCTAATCCCTGCGGCAGGTGGTATCAACCACTATACACTGCCGGCAATGGGTCGTACTGTTGGTATTTTTGCAGTTTTGGCAGGTTACTTCTTGGTATCCATTTTATCCAATGCTGCTGAATCCACAATTGCAGGTAACGTATTGCATGACTTTTTCTTCCCCAGCATCAGCCCTACGCTTTGGGCATTTATTTTAATGACTATCCTTACATTAATCAACTTCCGCGGTGTTAAATCCTATGCTTATTCCCAAGTATTTTTAGCAGGTTCCATGATCATTTCCATGGTAATACTTTCTTGCATAGGTATATTCGGCTTAGGTTCTGGTACTCCTTTGGAAACCAAGCTTACTTTCGATATGGCTGCTGGTGGTGGCATACTAAGTATGCTGGGTATCGCTTTTTGGTTATTTGTTGGTTTGGAATTCGTTTGCCCGCTGGCAGAAGAAATCATCAACCCACAAAGATTTATCCCCATTGCTATGATTTCCGCATTAGTTATCATCTTTATCAGCGATACTTTATTCGGCTTTATGGCCATGAAATACTTAGGTGTTGAAGGCTTAGCCGCTTCCGGCACTCCTCACGTTGATGCTGCAAGTGCCGTTCTGGGCAGAGCCGGTCAGATTTGGATTGGTATCATCAGTATCATAGCTACAGGCTCCACATTAAATACCTTCATTGCAGCTATTCCCCGTATGCTTTACGGGATGGCTAAAGAAGGCCAGTTCCCAAGGGTATTTGCTAAAATTAACAGATGGGGCGCTCCTTGGGTTGGCGTATTACTAACATATTTGATCACCATCGTTCTCTTGGTATTCAACGATCCTAACTCTGTTTCAATGATTTCCACCTTCGTTCTTTCCGGTTGCATCGGCTGGATGGTTTGCTATGTAATTGCTCATATTGACGTTCTCATCTTAAGGAAAAAATATCCTGATGCAAAACGTTCTTTCAAAGTTCCTTTTGGTCCTCTTCTTCCTATTTTGAGTTCCTTTGGTTTGATTTACATGATGATCTTTATTTATCCGGATGCTGACGGCAAAATCATTAATGAAGTTTCCAGCATCATCTTCAAATTTGCAGGTACTGCTTTAGGAATCTGTGCACTTTGGAGTATATTCTGGGTTAAAGTTGTCATGAAAAAACCCTTGTTTGAAACCGTTCCCATGGAAAAATTAGTAAAAGAATTGGAAGAAACAGCTTAGTAGTATTTTAAGTTAATTTATAGATATAAAACAAACGCGCACCAAAAGGAGCTCCAAAAGGAGCTCCTTTTGTTATACTTAAATATTTTTATAAGAATATTATTAATATTATAGAAAATATAGCAAAAAATTGTTAAAAGTTTATTTTTATAAAAACTAAAAGCCCCGTTAAGGGGCTTTTGATATATCTTTATATAATAATTTAAGATTCTCTGCTGCTTAAATGCTTTACTATGGCTTTTAAGTTCTCCGCCCTTTCGCCAAAAGGCTGTAAAGCAGCTATAGCTTTACTTACCGCATCATCCGCTGCCTCAGAGGCTTTTGCCAAGCCCAGTAAAGCAGGATAAGTGGTTTTGGCATTTTTAGTATCTGAGCCTACAGGCTTACCCAGTTTGGCTTCATCTCCTACCACATCCAAAATATCATCTATGATTTGAAAACTTACCCCAAAATTATAGGCAAAAACCGTAAGAGCCTCCATTTCCTTTTCATCGGCAGCGCCCAAAATACCTGCGCTTAAAACTGCGGCATTGAAAAGCGCACCTGTTTTATTAAGATGAATATTTTTCAGTTCCTCCAAAGAAACTTTCTTGCCCTCTTTTTCAATATCCATGACCTGGCCTACAACCATGCCGTTTATACCTGCGGCAACAGCTACCTGACGGGTAGCATAAAGCAGGTGGTGCGGATCAGCATAGCAGGAAAGCATGATAGCAAAAGCATGTGTAAGCAATGCGTCCCCCGCCAAAATAGCATTGGCTTCACCATAAACCTTGTGTGCTGTAGGCTTGCCCCTGCGGTAATCATCATTATCCATGGCGGGAAGATCATCGTGGATAAGAGAATAGGTATGAATCATTTCAATAGCGCAGGCAAAAGGCATCAACTTTTTAGTTGGAGTATCTAAAGCCTCTAAGGTTGCCAGAAACAACACAGGACGTAGCCTTT
>DGYV01000030.1:12119-12716 GCA_002398485.1 Peptococcaceae bacterium UBA4997
GGCTATAGTTCATCGCATCATAAAGTACTTGGCCTGCAGCATGCTTTTGGGGAAAAATCCCTTTCAGAGCCTTGTTTACTTCCAATGCCTTGGTCTCCAAATATTTTTTACCGCTAATCATCATTTTCACCGCTTCCTTTAACCGCTTGTATTTTGGTTTCAGCTTCTTGTAACTGAGTGCGGCAGATTGCCAAAATTTCCACGCCTTTAGCATATTGGCTGAGCATTTCCTCTAAAGATAATTCACCATCTTCCATTTTGGCAATGATATTCTCAAGCTCGTTGATATTTTCAGCAAAATTTTTGATTTTTTTAGCCATTATTATCCTCCTCTACCGCAATAACTTTACAAGTAAAACTGCCTTTTGCCAAAACGGTGATAACCTCATCATCCTGTTTTAGATCTTTAGCCTTTGTTAAAGGTTTTTGGCTATCTTGCTTGCGGCAAATCGCATAACCACGGGCCAATATTTTTATGGGGTTTAACAGCTCTAATGCCCTTGCCGTTTTCAGCAGTTTTTCTTCATCTTTTTGTAAACACAGCTCCAGCAAACCCAACATATTATCTTGCAGATAATCAAGGGCTTCATGAGCTTC
>DGYV01000030.1:12894-17768 GCA_002398485.1 Peptococcaceae bacterium UBA4997
GCTTCATGAGCTTCCCGCAAATTTTCTGCAACTGTTTTTTGCAGGCGGCTTTCCAAAACGGTTAAACGGTATTCTACATCGCGCCTATCAGGTACTACCATTTCTGCCGCTGCTGAAGGAGTTGCAGCTCTTACGTCTGCCACAAAATCGGCAATGGTATAATCAACCTCATGCCCTACCGCCGAAACTACAGGTATTTGGGACGCAGCTATAGCCAAGGCAACCTCTTTAGTGTTAAAGGCCCAAAGCTCCTCTAAGGAACCACCACCACGCCCTACAATGAGCACTTCAGCTTTTGTTTCCTTATTTGCTTTATAAATGGCAGCCGCTATTTCGGCAGGCGCTTCCGTACCTTGCACTGCAGAGGGATAAAGCAAAAGCTCCGCCCCCTGCCAGCGGCTGAACATTACCCTTTTAACATCATGCCAGGCTGCCCCTGTTGGTGAAGTTACCATGCCCACGGCTTTAGGATAAGGGGGCAAAGGTTTTTTACGGCCTTCCTCAAATAAGCCCTGTTGAGCCAGCTCTGCCTTCAATTGTTCCATTGCCAGGTGCATTGCCCCTATACCATCGGGCTGAATCTCTTGAACATAAAGCTGATATTGTCCATCCCGCTCATAAAGAGATATATACCCACGCAAGAGCACGCCCATACCTTGTTCAGGGCGAAAAGATAAATTTTGTGCCCACTGCCTGAACATAACACAGCGAATTGTTGCACCATTATCTTTTAAGGAAAAATAATGGTGTCCAGAGCTATGTGCTTTATAATTGGAAATTTCCCCTTTTACCCATAAATCATGCAGCATATCATCAGCTTCCAAAATACCTTTAATATAACGGTTCAGCTGGGTTACAGTAAGTGTGAGCACGCTTATCCCCCTTTAACTGCAAATTACAGGGGCGGCATGAAATATGCCGCCCTGTTTTATTATTGAAGCACCAAGCTATTTTAACAAACCTTTTTCCTTTTTCAGAGCCATCCAGTTTTTCAGTATTATATCCTGATTATTCATTTGATGATGTATTGCTATATCACCTTCCACCGCTTTAAGGATAGCTTTGCCATCAGGATTTTCAAAACCATACTTATAACGCGGCATTGTGCCATCAAAAGTAGTATAAGCACCTTGGCCATTAAATGCCTGTTTATAAGCAGGATACCATGCTTTTATCTGTTCTCTTATTTCTTCAAGGCTATTAAAGCTGCGCGCACCTTGGCAAGCCTGTACCAGCCTGTTCAAAATCTGCCAGTTTGCTTCGCCCATTTGGGAAGGCAAGCTGGCTTCAGCAAACTGTATTTTAGTTTCCATACTGGTATAGCTGCCGTTTACAGCACCAAAGCCTGCCTGCGGTATAACTACATCCGCATAAGGCATGGCCGCGCCAACCTGAGAATCTGCTACAAACAGGAATTCCAGCCCTTTAGCCATTTCCTCAGGTATATCCTGGCCTATCAATACTAAAGCGCGTACTTCTTTTTGATATACTTTATCGTTAAGGTCCGACATATTTTTTCTGATACCCATATCGGCAAGGCCTTGGCTGTTGTTTCTGGCACGCATTTGGATTATGCCCGAACGAGCTTTACCTATATGGCCTGCCAAAACCGCTATATCTGCTATTAACTGTGCGGCTTCCCTACTGGTACGGCTACGGTCGAAAACGATCACGACATTTTTAGCCTTGGCATACATATCCGCCATAGCGTGTGCCTCTTCGGAAACCTGTACATCAGCCAGCGAAGCAGCCAATTCCTCAACACCATTGGCACGGAAATTGGAGTTTTTGGCAAGTAAGGCTTTAGCAATTTGTTTAAGCACGCCTACATCCGTTCCCATAGCCATTTTAGCTGTGGCAAGCGGGGTAAGAGGCCCTGCCTCGTTGTTTAACAAAAGTAGTTTAGCGCCGTTTTGCACAGCCTTTTTGACCCTTAAACCAAACATTGGGTAAAATGGATAAATGCCTGTGCCAAGCACCATGATGAGTTCGGTATGGGAAAGCTCCTCATAGCTTGTGGTAGAACCATCAGCACCCAATACATCACTAATACCGCCATTGGTAGCATTGGCACTGAAGATCATTTCCGTACCCAAAACATCATGGGCAAGGTAACGAGCTAAGAAAATTTCCTCTGTAGTAAGTTTATCACCGATAACAAAGCCTACCGCATCCCTGCCATATACTGCCTGGATGGATTGAATGGATTTTATAGTGGTCAAAACCGCTTCATCCATATCACTAGCATTGAGCTGATTATCGAAACGTACCAAGGGATAGCTCATACTGTAATCGGCAAAGGCATTTAGGTAACCGAAACGGCCGCTGGAGCAAAGTTCATGACCTTCCTCAGGAGTAACTTTAGCAGGTAAAGTACCATGCTGGTGTAATTCCAAATTACAGCCTACGCCGCAGTAATTACAAATATTTTTATGGGCTTCCGTACGCAAAGGCACAGGCTTAAGGTTGGGCTGACGTTCCTGTAAGGCTCCTGTGGGGCAAACCGCCACGCATTGGCCACAGGAAACACAGCGGCTGTCTAACAGCAATTCGCCGAAGCCTGCTTCCACGGTGCTGTTAAAACCACGGTCGTGCAGACCCAAAGCGCTTACACCCACTATTTGCTCGCAAGCCCTTACGCATAGGCCACATAGTATGCATTTATTCTGATCACGATAAATATAAGGGTGTTCATCATGGATTTTATAGCTGTGCATATCACCCGCAACTTGAGCAGGCTGAACATTATATTCCTGAGCATAGGCCAACAGCTTGCAGTCATAAACATCACAGCAGCCGCACTCCAGGCAGCGACTGGCTTCTGCAACCGCCTGATCCATGGTAAAGCCTTTAACTATTTCCTTGAAATTGGTTTTGCGGAGCTCAGGTGTAAGATGCGCCATAGGTACCCTTTTGGCTTTGGGAACATCCACAAAATCCTCTTCGCTAACATTTTGTTTAGCTACCAAATAAGGTGCCTGATAAGGCACGATTTGGCCTTTAAGATAGCTATCTATAACATCAGCTGCTTTACGAGCATGCCCCATAGCTTGAATAGCAATACCGGGGCCATTGTTGATAGCATCGCCGCCCGCAAATACACCTTCGATACTGGTTTGGAAAGTGCTTTCATCCGCTACAATGGTATTCCAGCGTGTTAAATCCAAACCTTCTATTGGAATAGGTACAACTTTTTGGCCGATAGCGGCAATTACCGTATCCAACTCTATGTTTTCCAAAGCACCTTCAATAGGAACAGGGCGGCGGCGGCCGCTGCTGTCGGGCTCACCTAACTTCATTTGCTGAAGCTCAATACCGGCAACCTTGCCGTCTGCACCAATAACTTTTATAGGTGCTACCAAATATTTAAAAATAACGCCTTCTTCTTCCGCCTCTTCTATTTCAATAGCGGCGGCAGGCATTTCTTTTTTGGTACGGCGGTAAAGCAGATAAACTTCCTCTGCGCCCAAGCGCACCGCAGTACGGCAGGCATCCATAGCGGTATTGCCGCCGCCTACCACAGCAACTTTTTTACCAATGGTAACAACTTTGTTAAGAGCAACATCTTGCAAGAAATCAATACCGCCCAATACTCCTTCCAAGTCCTCACCATCACAGCCCAAAGCCGCACTTTTCCAAGCACCTATGGCAAGATAAACGGCATCAAAATTCTCTTTAAGGTAGTTAAATTCCAAATCTTTACCTATTTTCACATTGGTGATTATTTGCACACCCATAGCTTCCACCAGGGCTATTTCTTTATCCAAAACAGCTTTGGGCAAACGGTATTCGGGAATACCGTAACGCAGCATACCACCTGCAGCGGGCATCATTTCATATATGGCTACGCTATGCCCGTATTTTGCTAAAAAGTGCGCCGCAGTAAGGCCTGCGGGTCCACCACCCACAATAGCTATTTTTTTACCTGTAGCAGGTGCTTTTTCAGGTAAAAACGGGTTATCTTCTGTTAAATCCAAATCTGCCACAAATTGTTTCAGCCAAGCTATGGCAATAGGCTCTTCCACAAACTGCCTGCGGCAGGCATCCTCACAGGGGTGAGGGCAAACCCTGCCCAAAGAAGCGGGCAAGGGGTAACTTTCTTTCAATAATTGCAGGGCTTCCTCAAAATAGCCATTGGCAATAAGGCCAACATAACCCTGGCAATCCGTAAGACCGGGGCAAGCCTGCCTGCAAGGAGGACGGCAATCGCCTTTATGGTCGGAAAGCAACAGCTCTAAAGCTATTTTTCTGGATTGATATACTTTGCCGCTGTTGGTATGGATAATCATGTTATCTGCAACTTTAGTTGCACAGGCACGCAAAAGCTTATTGATACCTTCCACCTCTACTACACACAAACCGCAAGCACCATAAGGCTCAATACGGTTGTCATAGCACAGGTTGGGAATATCTATACCATTTGCCTTGGCTGCCTCTAATATAGTTTGCCCTGCCTGGGCTTTTATCTCTTTACCGTCAATGTTGATATTGTATAGCATTGTTTGTCCCCCTATTCTACTGTAACCGCATTAAAACGGCAAACATCAACACAGTTGCCGCATTTAATGCAGAGATTTTGATCGATGGTATGAGCCGCTTTAACTTCGCCGCTGATGGCCTTGGTGGGGCACTTGCGGGCACATAAGGTACAGCCTGTACATTTGGCGGCATCAATACTGTAGGTCAACAGGGGCTGACAATGTTTAGCGGGGCATTTATGCTCTAAAATATGCGCCTCGTACTCATCACGGAAATAACGGATAGTGCTTAAGGCAGGGTTAGGCGCAGAAACACCCAAACCGCATAAAGCGCCTGCCATGATTTCCTTACCCAGTTTTTCCAAAAAGTCGATATCTTCTATTTTACCTTCACCT
>DGYV01000049.1:0-16795 GCA_002398485.1 Peptococcaceae bacterium UBA4997
GGACCGCACCAAGCTGCCCAAAAATCAAGCAGTACCGGTTTTTTTGATTGCATTACTTCTTTTTCAAAATTATCCTTGGTAATAGTAATTATATTCATAGTCATTACCTCCTTATTGGGTTTATGACTTTATTATAGCCATTTTTCAGGATTTATCTGTGATTTGGTTACAAAATCTTTGGTATGGCGTATTATATAAGGCTGCAGTAAAAGTTTGATGATTTTAATATATTTATATAAAAAAAAGACTGTCTGTAAAAATTTTGAAAATTTCACGGGCAGTCTTGTTTATTCATATAATGTTTTAATTAAAGCTTTACGGGATTTTTAAACAAAGAGGCTGAAAAGCTGTTTATTTTTATTGATAACTGTATAATTGAAGCCTTTGGAGTTCAAACGTTCGATTAGGGGTTCATAATCTTCTTTGTTGGAAAGCTCAATGCCTATAAGGGTAGGGCCTTTTTCCCTGTTATTGGTTTTAGTATATTCAAAACGAGTAATATCATCGTTGGGGCCAAGTACTTCTACCACAAATTCCCTTAAAGCACCGGGGCGCTGCGGGAAATCTATAATAAAGTAATGCATGAGGCCTTCGTAAAGCAGGGAGCGTTCTTTGGTCTCGGGCATTCTTTCAATATCATTGTTACCGCCCGATAAAATGCAAACTATATTTTTACCCTTGATTTGTTCTTTATAAAAATCCAGGGCGGATACAGGCAAGGCGCCTGCAGGTTCCGCAACTATGGCATTTTGATTATAAAGCTCTAAAATGGTGGTGCATACTTTGCCCTCGGGTACTACCACTATGTCGTCGAGCACCTTTTGGCAGATGGCAAAGGTGTTTTCTCCTACTGTGGCTACAGCGGCGCCATCTACAAATTTATCCAGTTCGGGCAGGGTAACTATATGGCCTGCTTCAAAAGAGGCTTTCATGGAGGCCGCGCCCGCAGGTTCCACACCGATGATTTTGGTTTCCGGGCTTATATCCTTTATATAACTGCCCACGCCTGAAACAAGGCCACCGCCGCCAATGGTGGCGAAAACATAATCTATATCCTCTAGATTATGGTTCATTATTTCCAAGCCTACAGTACCTTGGCCTGCTATTACCAGTTCATCATTAAAAGGATGGATAAAGGTCATTTTGTGCTCTTTGGCATAAGCCTGTGCAGCTGCGCTTGCGGCATCATAGGTATCACCCGTAAGGATGATTTCTACAAAACCGTTGCCGAAGCGTTTGACCTGATTGATTTTTTGTTTGGGTGTAGTAACGGGCATAAAAAGTTTGCCTTTAGTTTTTAAGGCATTGCAGGAATAAGCAACACCTTGGGCATGATTGCCCGCGCTGGCGCAAACTACCCCCTTTTTAAGCTTGTCCTTGGGCAAGGCTTCCATCATGGCATAAGCACCACGCAATTTAAAGGAACGTACTACCTGTAGATCTTCCCTTTTAAGGTAAATCTTACAGTTATACCTTTTGGAAAGTATTTCATTATATTGCAGGGGTGTTTGAATAGCTACACCCTTTAAGGATTGAGCGGCTTTAATGATTTTTTCTATTGCTATCATAGTAAACCCTCCTTTTTTTCATATTGGGATTTATTTAGTATCATAGCATATATTATTAAAATATTCACCATAAATTTATTTTTGAGCAGGTTATTTAAAAAAGTTGGAAAACCTACAGTAAACTATAGGTTTTTGGTATTAAAGATTGGTGTTTAGTAAAATGTCAACCCAAGCAAGATAAAATTGAAATTTTGCGAAAATTCCTACTTGACTTCTAGCTTACTGAAGTTGGTATACTTCCAATATAAGATAACGATTTAAAAAATTTGTTTTAAAAAAATTTTGCAGCCAAAATTGTTAATATTTAACCGTATAAACGGTAAAGATAATGACGTGTTGGTTGCGATTGTTGTCATTTAAATTATTAATGAATAAAAGTAATGTTGCTGAAGGGAGGATTGACGCTTATTTGGGTGGCTTATTGGAAATAAAAGAGAAAGGGTGAGAGATGTGAAAACAAAAAGAGAAAAAAGAAAAATTATTAACCGTTTTGCCGTTATCTATTTTGCTATAATCATATTTATACTGGCTTTCCCTCCTATTACAAAATTGTTTGATAGAAATGACATCTGGATTGGCGTTATGCCGCTTTCGCAATTTTACATCTTGTTTTTCCTGTTCCTGCTTATCTTAGGTATGGGAATACTTTATATGGTTGAAAGAAAAATGGAAGGGGGCGCTAAATAATGGAAGCTTCTGCAGGAAAAGTAACTATTACGATTTGTTTTATGCTGGCATATTTTGCTTTACTTATTTGGGCAGCCTTCTTCAGCAAAACCGGTAAAATGAATGATAACAGCATTGAAGAGTTTGCGGTAGGCAGCAGAAACTTTGGCTGGATAATGGTATTATTCACCATGATGGGCTTACTTATTACCGCATCTGCTTTTGCAAGCTGGTTTGCTTGGGCCACTTTTGAAGGCCTTATAGTGCAGTATATGTTGGTTTATTCCACGGTTGGTTTCTTGTTCTCCTACATGTTTGCTAAAAAGATTTGGATATGGGGGCGCAAATTCAACCTTTTGACTCAGCCGGACTATATTCAACTGCGTTATCGTTCCCGTTTTTTAACAACACTTTTTGGTGTTTGTTCTATATTGATAGAAGCTCCCTGGGTAATCATGGAGTTTGCCGCCATGGGTATTATGGTAGAGGCTCTTACCTATGGGGTTATAGGTGCAAAGATCGGTACACTGGTTGTAGGTGCTTTTGTAATAAGCTATATTATTTACAGCGGTATGAAGGCTGTAGCGGTTACCGAGCTTATTCAAGGATTTTTGAGTAGTGTAGTAATTGCAGTAGGTATGATTGCTATTATCTACAAGCTGTTCGGTGGTTTTGGACCTTTGTATCAGCAGGTTATGAGTGTTTCTCCTGACAGCCTTACCCTGACTTATAACGGCACTTATACCTATGAATACTGGACTTCCATTATTATTACCGGTTCTCTTGGTATCATGGGCTGGGCCAGCTTCTTCAGCCGTATTTATACCAGCAGAAGTGTTATGGACATCAAGAAAGTATCCTTCTGGAGTGCGGCTATAGGTTGCGTATTTACCGCTTTGCTTTTGATTGCGGCTATGGGCGGCATTCTGTTCCCCGAAGTTGTGGAAGCAGCAGGGAAAGAAATGGCCTTCTTCGTAATGGCGGAAAAAGCTTTCGGCCCTGTATTCCTGGCTCTTTGTGGTATTGTGGTATTGGCGGCCGGCATGAGCATGGTTTCCGTAATCACCAACTCTCACGGTATTATTATTACGGAAAACTTTGTTAAGCCTTTCTGCCCCAATGTAAGTTCTGCTCAGCGTGTTAAAATTGCTCGTTGGAGCATCCTGGTTTACGGTATAATTGCTTTAGGTATTGCTATAGGTGATTTGCCGAACCTTTACACCATTGCTTTGATTGCTTATGAAGGCATTACTCAGGTTGTTCCTGTTATTATCTTCAGCCTTTACTGGAAGCGCAGTAACAAGTGGGGTGCGCTGTTGGGCTTTACCGCAGGTTTAATAATTGCTATAGTTGTGGCTATGTTAATTATTATTTATGGTCAGTCTTTTGTTTGGACCGGCGGTGTTATAGGTTTAGCTGTAAACGTTATCATCCATGTGATTTGCGGCTTTGTTTGCCCCAAAGACGAACATGTTGATGAATTGTTCGACATGATCCGTGATTATGAAGACGAAATGGATGGCGATGTTAAACCCGTAGTTGCATAAAACAGAAACTTAAAAATTTAATAAATTAAAATAAAGAGCCTAATTAATCAGGCTCTTTATTTTTTATTAAAGTTTACAAAAGCAGTATTAACATTTATAATAAAAGTATGTAAATATATGGTAAATTCGACAAAAGGGGCGGCAATATGGATAAAGCAGTTAAAAAGCTTATTTCCCGGGCAAATATATCCAGGCGGCCGGCGCACTTAAGGAATTACCGGAATTGGTAAACCTTTATGGCGGCCGTGGCTACTTTTTGCTGACACCTTCAATGGAAAAAATCATAAATGAAGCTAATATTACCGCAGGTGGTCTTACAAAGGTTTTTCGCGGTGAATGTTGTTGGCGGGAAATTGATAAACTGGAAAAAGAGTGCGACGATTTTAAGTCCACAGTCGTTATAGGTTTGGGTGGCGGTAAAATTTTGGATTGTGCCAAAGTAGTTACCGATAAGCTACATTTACCGGTGATCATGGTTCCTACCGTAGCCGCAACCAATGCTGCTGCCAGTGCTTGTGCGGTTATTTATACCCCTGAAGGAGTTTTTGAATCGGTTTATTATGAAACCGGTAGTCCCAACGCTATTTTAGTGGATTCGCAAATAATTGCCGATGCGCCTGCCAAGTTTTTGATAGCGGGTATGGGTGATGCTTTTGCCACCTGGTTTGAGGCCTTAGGCTGCTTGCGTACTGAAAGCCCCAATTCGCTTTACGGCAGGCAAACCAATATTGCCATGCTGATTGCGCGCGCCTGTTATGAAAATTTGCTGGTTTATAGGGAAGCTGCGGCTTTAGCTGCCGAACAGCATGTGTTTACCCCTGCTTTGGAACGCATTATTGAAACAAATATTTTATATTCGGGCATTGGCTTTGAAAGCGGTGGGCTAGCAGCGACGCATGCTATTCATAACGGTTTTACCGTATTTCCCGAAACGAAACCCACACCTATTATCACGGTACTAAAGTAGCATTGGGGGTTTTGGCGGAACTGCATTTGACTGATGCCGAACCTGCGGTACTTGATGAAGCATATGATTTTTGCAGAAAAGTAGGATTATCGACGACTCTTGTTGAAATAGGATTAAATGATTTAACCTATGAGGATATTTATAAAATAGCTGTTTTTGCGCATGAGGATCCTTATATGTGCCATGACGGAGCTTCTATTACTCCTAAGCAAATAGCGGCTGCTATAGTTATGGCGGACAAAATGGGCAGGGTATATAAGCAGCCGATTATTTAACACATGTTTTCTAAAATATTTAGGGGAGAGTGCGGCTTGTGAAGTCTTATATAGGCAGTGTGGTTTTTTATAAGCATCTTTTACTTACCGCTTTAACTTTGATGATTTTGGGTTTGATTACCTTGGTGCTGTTTTTTGGTATTAAATGTGCCAAAATGTCTGAAAGTTTGGCTTTGGCGGATGAATATATTGCGGCTTCCGCTGATGAAGCCGTGAAAAGTATTTGTGAACCTATACCGTATCAGCAGGAATATCCACAACTTTATGCCCAAAAGCCTGAAGGCATAATTTCTGTATCTGATATAGAAATTGAGCAAGAGAAAGTGATATACCTTACTTTTGATGATGGGCCTTCTTTATTAACTCCTGAAATATTGGATGTTTTGGATGAATATGGGGTAAAGGCAACTTTTTTTGTGATAGGTAAGGAAGATGAATTCAGTAAATCGATTTATAAGGAAATAGTTGAACGTGGCCATACCATAGGTGTACATACTTATAGCCATCAATATAAAGAGATATATACTTCTGTAGACAGCTACTTGGCAGATTTCAACAGGCTTTATCAGCTTATTTATGATACTACAGGTGTGCCGCCGCAAATTTTTCGTTTTCCCGGCGGCAGTGTAAATGTTTATAATGCCGCTATTTATCAGGAAATCATTGCGGAAATGCTACGCCGAGGTTTTGTGTATTATGATTGGAATGTGTCTTCGGGCGATACCGGCAAAAGTCCTACTAAAACAAGTGTTACAAATAATATAGTGCCCAAGGTTAAAAACTTTAACGAGCCTGTAGTTTTGTTCCATGACAGCTCAAACAAGAAATGTGTGGTTGAGGCATTGCCTGCTATTATAGAAAAGCTGCAACAACAGGGTTATTGTTTTGACAAGTTGGATGCCACAGTGCCGCCGATTTGTTTTGTGTATACCGACTAACTTAAATAAGGTGGGGTAATTGTAATGAGTGAAAAGAAACCGGACAACAATTTGCAAAACCAAAGCAACTTTAAGATGGCTTTACAGGAATTATTGGGTAATAAGTTTAAGGAAGACATTAAGCACAAGGATGAAATTAAGCCTAAAGAAGAAAGCATCGATTTGCCTGAAATTGAAGAAGCAGAACCCGAAGTACCTGAAACAGCAAGGGTAATGCCTGAGATTAGCCTAAAAAAACAGCCTTTACATAATTACAGCGGTGGCGGTACTGTTATAACTGATGATGTGGTTGTTGATGGTTCAATTTCCAGTAAAAGCGATATTCGCCTTAACTGTATTGTTAACGGCAATGTAACCAGTGAAGCAAAAATATTTATAGCAGGTACTATTGAAGGTGATGTTAAGGGTAGTAGTATTGCCTTGAATAATGCTCATGTTAAGGGCAATATAATTTGCCAAGACGATATAAGCATGGACCAGAGTTCGGTATTGATAGGTGATGTTAAATGCCAACGTTTAGACAGCAACGGCAAAATAGAAGGTTCTGTGGATGCGGTTCTTGCCGTTACTCTTAGGAATGAAAGCAAGCTTTTGGGCAATCTTTCCGCTCAATCCTTGGTAGTTCAGGAAGGCGCGGTCATAAACGGTAATATCAATATAAAGCGTGATAACAGGAATGTGCCTGAAATTTAATAGTTTACTTAAATAAGTATTGCCTGTATTTTTACTGCAAGCCTGCTCCTAGATATTTAGTGAGAGGCTTTTTGGCGTTGTGTAGAAGGTACTCAATACACGAGTATATATTATATTTAGGAGAAAATGTATGTATATCAAAAGTAAATCATATTTGTTCTTTTTACTACTTTTTATAATTTCTTTATCTTTATATGGTTGTCAAGATAATAAATTTAATAACAATGCTGAACTAACTTCAAAAACACAAGGTGGCTTATCTTTAGAAAGTATAATTAGTAAAATCAAAGAGGAAAAAGGAGTATTTCGAGTAGAACAGCCCGGTAATAAAGAATATGTTATTTATGCTAAGGGAGATGAGATATCAGCTCAAGTTTTTATATGGAAGGTTAACCAAGATAAGCCGATAGATATTGGTAAGAAAATAGATAATATGAGTAATATTTCATTTTCACCTGATTGTCAATTTGTGCTGATAGATAGTGGTTTTGATATACTGCGGGAATGTGAAGTTGTATCAATTAAAGAAATGAAATCAATAGGCAATTTTAGTTATTCAACTGTTGTCAGTGATACTTATGATGATGCATACCCATTATTTTCACCTGATTACAAACATGTAATATATATGAAACATAAGTTTATGCCTGAAATAAATCAGACAGAAGGTTTTCCAGCATCTTATGGAGATACACTTTCGATAGCAGGTTTTAATTTCATAAGTAAAAATGAACAAACTTTTTTTGATGGTAATGAAAAATATTACTTTTATCTAGAAGGCATAGATGATAAGGGAATAATAAATATAACTAAAAGATATTTGGATAATCAAGAAGTAATAGAAAAAATTAGTATTGATTCAAATAAAACAAATGACTAAAAATCAGAAGATTATGTTTGAATTAAATTAAAAAATCCAAACGGCAAAGCTGTTAAAGCTTTACAGTTTGGATCTTTATTTTTGTAGGGATTGCTTTTAATTTATTGGGCGAAAAGGGCAAAATAGGTTATCACCACTAAACCCAGTATGATACGGTAATAGCCGAAGGCTTTGAAATCATGCTTTTTGATATAGCCAACCAAAAACTTGATAGCAAGAATGGAAACCACAAAAGCTGTTATCATACCCGTTAGCAGTATAATAAGCTCATTATTGGTGAAACTGAAGCCGAATTTTAAAAGCTTGATTAAACTGGCACCAAACATAATGGGAACAGCTAAGAAAAAGCTGAATTCTGCCGCTATATTACGGGAAGTACCTATTAAAATAGCACCTAAAATAGTAGAACCCGATCGGGAAGTTCCGGGTATAAGGGAGAGTATTTGAAAACAGCCTATCAAAAAGGCAGTCTTGAAATCCAGTTTTTCAAGGGTATCCACTTTGGGTGTCCTGCGCTTATTGTAATTTTCAACAACAATAAATAAAATACCGTAAAGGATAAGGGTTATGGTAACGGTTTGATAGTTGAAAAATAGTTTATCTATTTTATCGTTAAATAAAACACCGATAACGCCCGCGGGGATGATGGCTATTATAACCTTAAGCCACAAGGAAAGAGTTTCTTGTTTTTCTACTGTGTTTTTTTTTGGAGAAAAAGGATTGAGCTTATGGAAGTAAAGCACCAGTACTGCCAAAATAGAGCCCAGTTGGATAACCACTAAAAACATATCCATAAAAGCCTGGCTTACATTTAAATGAATGAATTCATCGGTTAGGATCATATGGCCGGTACTGCTGATAGGCAGCCATTCCGTAATGCCCTGTACTATTCCTAAAAAGATCGTTTTGATAATCTCAATAAAATCCATTATTTCACTTCCTTATAATTTTCTACTATAGCTTACATCATCAAGGGATTTTTGTAAAGGCAAAAAAAGCCCATTAACTTGATTTTGCGTTACAAAAATATTGACGTCTTTTTTTGTTTTTATACCGCAGATAATTTTCACATTTTGGGGTAAAATTAATATAATATATAGGCTTAATGTGCTTAGATGCACATTTTGTTGAAAAAAACTTTTTTTTATAGTAAAATTGATTATATACACCAGTTATATAAAAAGCAGATAATTGGTAAAAACCAATTTCGATAACAGGGAAGAACAAGTTGCGCGGTAAAGTATATCGAAAACAATCACAACAAAAAATTACAAAGAAAGGCAGTGATAAAATGCCGTTATTTGAAAACCTTGGTAAAAAAGTAAGTTCTTTGGCGCAGGAAGCTGTAGACAGCTCCAAAAAGCTGGCCCAGGTTACCGCCGCAAAATCCAAAAACGTTGCTGAAACGAGCCGTTTAAAATCTGCTATAGCCGATGAAAAAAAGGCTATACGCCACAGCTTTACCAAATTGGGCAAAGTTTATTATGAAAACCGAAATTCAGCTGACTTTTCGGCAATGGCTGAGCTTTGCGGGGAAATAGATGCACGTTATATAGAGATTGAAAGCCTGGAAGAAAGGCTTAACCAGCAAAGAGGTATTGTGGTTTGCCCTGAATGCAGTATTGAAATAGAGGGCGAATGCAGATTCTGCCCCAATTGCGGTGCCCGGTTGCCGGAAGTTGTAAAAGTAAGCGAAACTGTTGAAGATGATGTGGAAGATGTAGTGGATATAGATGTTAATGATGAGGATAATGAAGCAGAAGTTACAGTAACTGCAGATGAAACTGAAAATAAAGAACAGTAAAAAGGACAGTAATTTGAACAGGATTTTAAGAACCAAACAGTTTTATATTTGAAAAACAATAAACCAGTATTTCGAAACCTTTTAATATAGTAAAGGTTTAATAATTAAAAATTTTATCAATAAAAATGTTTTGCCTTGTGCCTGCCGCAGTTTTAGTGCCGCGGCAGGCAATTTTATTTTTGTGGGTTTAAGCTTCTGGTTTTGCATATAAATAAATTATAATTTATAGGGTATGCTTAAATTAGCAGTCTTTGGTAAAATATATATTTAAAAATAATTTGATAAAGTACTAAATTCAGCTAAAATAAATTTTAAAGGCTAAAAAAATCGAAAAATAAAGGATTTGGCAAGATGAATTAGAATAGTACTAAAAAGGTGGAAGGTTTGAAGGGAGTGTTTGCGTTGGATAAGGATTTGGATAAGGCTATGCAACAGCTTCATGAAGAGCTTATTACTATGGGTTGTTTGGTTGAAGGGGCTATCGATTCGGTTTTGGAGGCTCTTTCCCAAAAAGATAAAGAGCTTGCTCAAAATGTAATAAACGGTGATGATTTGGTAGATGATCAGGAAAAACGTATAGAACAGCGTTGTTTGAAGATCATTGCCGTAGAGCGTCCTGTTGGTTCCGACTTGCGTACTGTTACCACAGCTCTTAAAGTGGTGGGCGATTTAGAGCGTATGGCCGATAGCAGCGTAGATATTGCCTGTGTGGTTTTACGTTTGGCAGATGTTGAATTTGTGCGCCCTTTGCGTCATATACCCATTATGGTAGAAATGATTTCCAAAATGATTACGGCAGCTTTGAATGCTTATATTCACAGGGACATCAAGCAGGCCCAACAGGTTATGGAAATTCTAAAAGAGGTTAGAACACGTTTCCAAAGTGTGGTGGATGATATGAGCGCCCTAATGAAGGAAGATGTAAGTACTGTTGATCAGGCAGTGAATTTTATGTTTGTGGCCAAATACTTTTCCACTATGTCTGAACATGCGGGTAATGTGGCAGAATGGACTATGTATTTGATAAAAGGTGTTCATCCTGAAGATGAAGGCCTGTAAAAAATTAATTTTATACATTTGTTTTTTACCACCTTGCTTAAGCAAGGTGGTTTTTATATGTATTTTTTAACATTTTTTGCATATAATACATACCATAAAAAAATAGGGAAAATTTTCCGACCTTTATGGTATTTTTATATAAAAAAGCTTGTTTGTATTACGCTAAAGCAGTAAAAAAGCTCATAAATTTTAGTTTTAAAGTATAAAATACCTGATAAACTAGTATTTGTTGGTTTGACTTTTACAAGCAGGCATTTTAAGATAAAGCAAAATAGGGGCCATAATGGCTTTTTGTAAAAGCCTTTTTGTAAACTTCTTGAGTTGAGAAACTGTGTTAAAGTTTTGTTTTAAAAGGAGGCTTTGGGATGCCCAAAATGAAAAAATTTACCACGGCTTTACTGGTATTTTTAGTGGTTTTGGCCATACCCTTGTGGGGTGCGGAAAAAAGCGGCACTTTTATAGATATGCTCGCTTTCAGCAATGAAGCCTGGGCTATGGCAGAAACTGAACATGCAGAATCTATATATGTAAACCAAAAATTCATTTTGACAACAGGTCAAAAGGTATTGGCAAAAAAGCTTGCCGACGAACAAAAGCAAAAAGAAGCAAAGGCCGAAGCCGAAGCCGAAGCTAAAGCCCAAGCCGAAGCCGAAGCTAAAGCCCAAGCGCAGGCAGAGGCTAAAGCCAAAGTAGCAGCTGGGGCGGCTAAAAAGGAAGCTAAAGCAGCAACTAAAGCAGCAATGGCCATACCACATACTGATGATAAGGGCACCTATTTGGGTGAATTCGTGATAACCGCTTACTGCAGTTGTGCCATTTGCTGTGGAGAGGGTGGCGGTAAGTATACGGCAAGCGGAACTGTACCAAAGGTTTCGCAAACGGTAGCAGTAGATACTAGAATTATACCAATGGGTTCCACTATTTATATTGAGGGTGTTGGCACAAGAATAGCTGAAGATAGGGGTGGGCTTATTAAAGGCAAAAAGTTGGATATTTATATGAAAGGCCATGAAACTGCTCTTAAGTGGGGCAGACAAACCAGAAAGGTGTGGCTGCAAAAATAAATTTGCGTATATAAAATAAACTTATACAGGCTTAAAAAGAAAATTATAAGTAAGCCGCAGGTGGAACGCTTTTATCAGCGTTCTTCCTGTGGCTTTTCTATTAAATTATCCCAATAGCGGCGCGGCATACAGTTGGCCTGGCATTTTGGGTTTATGCGTTCGGGAATGGCGATATTTTTGAAATATTTCTGCCAGGCGTTTTCAATAACGTCCTTTTCGATATATTCGTTGCCGTCTAAGTGCCATGGCACTATTTTATATTGGCCTGTTTGGCCTATCAAAGCCAGGTTCCTTTTGGTATCGTGGATGATCCAGCATTGGTTGGCCAGGCGGCTGGCAAAATGCTGACCCATCAATTCCAAAACCCTGTGATCGGGGCTGATTTGGGAATAGTAAAAGCCGTTGTTGCTGAGGCGGAAGCGAATGAGTCCCAAAAGCCTGTGCCGCTCTCCCGTTACTTTTTGGCAAAGTTTATGAATCCTGAAAACGGTATTGTCTGCAATGTGTTTGTTCAAGTTCAAGCCCAGCGCTTTGCCGCGCAGTAGGTATTCATAAAGCCAAATTGGCGCATTAGTTTCACCTGCCAAATTGGCATAGTAAATATAACGGGTGGTTTCCCTGCCCATTTTTTCCTGTATTCTTTTGTGCATGCGTTCACCCAATACGGGGTTGGTTTCTATATGCTTGGTTTGGTACAATCCGCTTAAATACGGCACCGCATTTTGGTGGATGCCCGCAGGGTAGGCGGTAGACTTTTCCACATGGTAGACTGTGCACAAAAAGCCATAATAACTGCCATCGTAAAGATAATTTATCATAATATCACCATTAGTTTGTGTTTTGGAGCAAAGCAAACTTTTAAAACTATATCTACCCTATTCCCTGCCTGTTAATAGGGGTTAAGGAATAGCATTTTTAAAAGTATATTTCGGGTTTTAGTGTTTTGCTTTAGAGTTTGCAATGCTGTTTAGCAGAGTCAGGCGGGGAAATTCGGAGGCGTGTCCGCGTGCCAAGCAGCTCACTGTCCTAGCGGCATTTGGAAACTGTAGCCTAAGCGGTCAGGGCACAAAACTTCCTTTCCCTTGAGGGAAAGGGTAAAAATATTTTAAGTCTTTGCGCTTAAACTCAAAATAATAAAGATGAAAAATTTGGTTTTATATTGGCAGGACCATTTGCAATGAGGGCTGGAACATCTGCGGCGCTTTGCGATCACGCAGTACTTTGGCTAAAATATCGGCCTCCATGGGGTAGCCCCCGCAATATTTGCCTTTAGTTGTTATAAAATAGCAGGCCCGTTTCATTACCACACCCAGCTTGGCTAGGTCGTCATGATTCAAATAGCAGACGCGGCGGGCCGTGATTATGCGTTTGGCCGATTTTACACCTATGCCCGGTACACGCAATAGCAGCTCGTAATCTGCCTTATTTACTTCTACGGGGAAAAAATGGAGGTTGGCCAGTGCCCACTGGGTTTTGGGGTCAAAATAAGGGGAAAAATTGCCTTCCCCACCCCTTAATAGCTCATCTGCACTAAAACCGTAATAGCGCAAAAGCCAATCACCCTGGTAAAGGCGATGTTCCCGCCACAGCGGCGGCGCGCTTAAGGCGGGCAAACGCTCATCCTTATTTACGGGCACATAAGCGGAATAATATACCCGCTTAAGCCCATAGTGCCTGTAAAAAGCACCGGCCAGTTCCATAATTTGCCGGTCATTTTCCGGCGAAGCTCCCACAATCATTTGTGTGGATTGACCCGCGGGAGCAAAAGGAGTGGGTCGCCCATGTTGACGTTTGTTTTCTTTGGCTTCCTGCACTCTTTCCGAAATATAGCGCATGGGGGTTATAATGGCTTCACGTTTTTTCTGTGGAGCTAAGAGAGCCAAACTGCTTTGCGAAGGCAGTTCTATGTTTACGCTTATCCTATCTGCCAGCTTGCCTGCTTTCTCCACCAGTGCCGTATCTGCACCGGGGATGGCTTTAACGTGGATATAGCCGTTAAAGCGTTCTTCCTTGCGGAGGATGCGTAGGGTTTCCACCATGCGTTCCATGGCATTATGGCTGTTGCCACAAACGCCGGAGCTTAAAAAAAGCCCTTCTATATAGTTGCGGCGGTAAAATTCCATAGTGATGGCAGCCAGTTCGCGCGGCTCCAAACTGGCACGCTCTATAGGGTTGCTGGCGCGGTTTATGCAGTAGGCACAGTTATAGGAGCAGGCATTGCTTTGTAAGATTTTTAAAAGCGAAACGCACCTGCCATCATCCGACCAAGAGTGGCAAATGCCCGCAAAAGCTCCGTTGCCTGTGCTGCCTGCCGTATTCTGCCTTTTGCTGCCCGAAGAAGAACAGGAGGCATCGTAACGGGCAGACATCCCCAAAACAGCAACTTTATTGATTATGCTTTCAGAAAACATAATGCCTGCCTCCCCTGACCGAACATGTGTTCTGTATTGAGTATAGCATAGGCTAAAATAAAATTCAATCAAAATTTTATATTTGTGCAGGCAGTATGCCATAAACAAAAATTATTGTATAATAAAGCTGTAAAATAGTTTTTTGTTCTTTGCAGTTGAAAGTTTAATTTGAACGTCTGATAAAGTAGGAAGGAGGAGGGTTATGGATTTGGCAGCACGCTGTGTGGAGCTGGCTTTAGCCGGTAACGATGCTGCTTTTGCCGATTTGGTGAATATGTATAAGCCCTATGTATTTGCCATTATAATGCGTTATGAATCACATCCTGACCAGGTGGAAAATATTGCCCAGGAAGTTTTTCTGCAAATCTATCGCTCTCTTTCTCAATGCCGCAAAGAGAACGTTAAAGCTTGGATAGCCACCATTGCCATGCGCAAGGCCATAGATCACCGACGCAAAGCTGCCATTAGGCTTTGTAACGAGGATTGGGTGGAATTAGAAAGTTTGCCTGTGGCAGGGCAGGAAATAAATGAGCCTGAAACGGCTTACCTGTTTATAGAGCAAGAAGAAAGGGTGCGCAGGACGTGCGCGGAACTGCCTTCTATCTACGGTGAAATATTAAAGGATTTTTACTTGGAAGGCAAAAAAACCAAGGAAATAGCGGCCGAACATAATATTGCCCTGAAAACGGTGGATTCCCGTTTATACAGGGGAAGGCTCTTATTCAAAACCAAATGGGAGGAGGAAGAAAAAAATGCTAAAAGAAAACAACAAACATTATAATGTTGATGAATTGTTTTTATACAGCCATGATCTGCTTAGTGAAGCTGAACGCTTTGCCATAGATGAGCATTTGCTTGAATGTGAAAAATGCCGTGGCCTTTTCTTCCGCCTTTTGGAGGAAGAAGGAGCTGTTCAGGAAGCAGAAAACTGGGTGCCTAAGGACTTTACGGCCAAGCTGATGCATAGGCTTACCTGTGAACCTGTAAGGCCAAGGCCGAAAAAGGCGCCCGCCAAAAAGCTGAACCGCAGGCAATATATAGTGGTTTATGCCACTGTAGCCAGCCTTACCTTGTTTTTATCCTGGAACGGCGCTTTTTCGCCCATAGCTAAAGCCGGCGAGGATTTACCCGGTAAAGAGCCTGCTCCGATTACCGAAAAACAGGAAAAAATAGCTGACGCATTAGATGCTTTTTTAACTAATATTCAAGATTCTTCAAATGAGGCAAAAGCGGGTATAAAAGAACTTTTTAATAACGCTTTTAAAAGCGGTGGTGAAAAACAATAAAAGTAATAAAAACTATTGAAAAGAACTAAAAAATATTGATATGCTATAGTAGGTTCTTGAGGAAAATTTAATTAAACTGGTTTTATAAGTATTTTAGATTGATAAAGTTTTAATGGGGAGGAATTATAATGCCTAAAAAAAGTGGGTTTTTGATTTTTTTACTTTCTTTTGTGCCCGGTTTGGCGCATGTTTATGTGGGAGCCAAGGAAAGGGCAATACGCTTCGGGCTGATGTTTTGGGGTGTGGTGGCTTTAAATGTCATTATGCAGCAGTTTTACTGGCGCGTAAATATATTTGATATGTTCATGGGGCTTTCGTGTATTTATTTGCCCATAGTTGCTCTGTTAGCTATGATAGACGCTTTCAAAATAAACAATTTAAGGCCGCATATGACAGAAGACGAGTTGGATTTAGGTATGCAGGCACTTGGTGAATTGAAGATAAGCCGCCGTGCTACCGCTGCTGTATTATCGCTGGTGCCAGGCTTGGGACATTTATACTTGGGGCTGAAAAATCAAGGTTTGTCATTTTTGTTGGGTTTTTTTGGTGTAAGTGCTGTTTGCAATTCCTTTAATATTTCCGTATTGGAATTTATTTTACCTGTGCTTTGGTTCTATGCTATTTTTGATGCCTGGCATAGAGCGGATGCCGAAAACCAGGAAGCTTGGGACAACGGCAAAGGCCTGAACATAAATTGGCATAAATGGGTGGGCTGGGCACTTATAGTAATAGGTGTGCTTTCTTTGGGCCAATTGGGTTGGGATCCTTTGATGCACAGGCTGGCCGAATTAGCCGAAAGCTTTGGCTATTTATGGGATGAATATTATGTAAGCAATATGATTCGTACTGTAATACTGGCAGTAGTATTTGTAATAGGCGGTATTGTTATACTGGTGCGTGGTACGGGCAAAAAACAGCTTCCCGAAAAGGATAATAGGGAGGAGGAAATTTAATGCGTGAATGGCGTGTTGGTACTTTTACCATGGGTTTTGCCTTGATAGCGTTGGGTATTTTTCTGCTTTTGGATTTGTTTGGGATTTTTAACGGCGGCTATTGGGCCATGCGGTTATGGCCTGTTATCATTATCTTTTTAGGGGTAGAGGTGCTTTTATATGCCGTAGTGGCAAACCGAAAACCTGAAAAGCTGAAAATAAAATATGACTTTTTAAGCATCGTTTTAGTATTGCTGATAGGCATGGCTTCCTTGGGTTTGTGGGGTTTCAATGAAGTTATGGACCGTTATACCGAGGAAACGGGCAGGAACTGGTTCCAAGAGCACGTAAATATCTATGACAACGGAATTCAATACCATGACGGCAGTGAAAACGAAAATGGAAATGGTGTTGAATTGCCGCTCCCTGCTGAAACTGAAGTATAATAAAAAGATTAATATAATAGGATGATGAAAAAATTCTATATAAAAATAAGATATAATAAGTTGAATAAGAAATCAGCGAATCAGTAAAAGCCCGCCCTTTGTGTTTAAATAAAGCAAAGGGCGGGCTTTTTTTGTGGTTGAAAGAGGTTTTTGGTATTCTGGTTTAATATATTTGGATTTTAAAGGCTATAAGATATTGTTTTCTTATTGAAATTAAATTTGACTGTTGGTTTCTAACGGATTAGTGCTATAAAGCACC
>DGYV01000049.1:16964-17804 GCA_002398485.1 Peptococcaceae bacterium UBA4997
AATTTAGTTTATGGCAGCAGGAAAAAGGCTTAAAGGCAAAGAAGAGTATAAGACGATATTATTATATAAGTCCCCTTTGGGGGAATTGGGAGGAAAAAGAATGATTGATGTATCCGTCTTAGAGAAAAAGGCAACGGAGCTCCGTCGTGCTATTATTGAGATGATCAGTGCCGCGGGTTCGGGGCATCCCGGCGGTTCCCTTTCCGCAGCGGATTTGATTACCGCTCTTTATTTTCACGAAATGAAAATCGATCCTAAAAACCCACATTGGGAGGAAAGAGATTATTTTGTGCTTTCCAAAGGTCATGCGGCACCTGCTTTATATGCTGCTCTTGCCTTAAAAGGTTTTTGCCCTGTTTGTGATACGCTTTCCCTGCGTAAAATGGGCAGTAAGTTCCAAGGCCATCCCTGTGCCGCCAGAATGCCGGGCATAGAAGTTTCCACAGGTTCTTTGGGGCAGGGTATATCTGCGGCTTGCGGCCTTGCTAAGGCTATGAAAATGGATGATAAGCCAAACCGTGTTTATGTGATGTTGGGTGATGGCGAGTGCGAGGAAGGTCAGGTTTGGGAAGCCGCCATGTTCGCCGCGCATTACAAGCTGGATAATTTGGTTGCTATATTGGATAGGAACCGTTTGCAGATAGACGGCAGGACCACAGACGTGATGTCCCCCGAGCCTTTGGATAAAAAGTTTACCGCCTTTGGCTGGCGGGTATTGGAAATAGACGGTCATAATATGGAAGAAATAGTGCTGGCTTTGGCTGATGCCAAAAAAATCAAAAATGCTCCTACCCTAATTTTGGCAAATACCATTAAGGGTAAAGGTGTATCCTTCATGGA
>DGYV01000021.1:0-945 GCA_002398485.1 Peptococcaceae bacterium UBA4997
CGATACTGTAGTGGCAATAGGCGGGGAGATTTTGGGCAAACCCAAAGATGAGGCAGATGCTATGGCAATGCTTGGTAAACTATCCGATAATTGGCACAGTGTTTTTACGGGAATAGCTTTAATAAAGCCTGATGGGACATGTATTACACGTTGTGTGGAAAGTAGGGTAAAATTTAAAGTGCTGAGCAAAAAGGATATAGCGGCTTATGTTGCTACAGGTGAGCCTTTGGATAAAGCAGGCGCTTATGGTATTCAAGGTTTAGGAGGCGTTTTGGTGGAAAAAGTGGAAGGTGATTATACCAATATTGTTGGTTTGCCTACTGAAAAAGTTATGGATATGCTGGTTTTAGCAGGTTTTAAAAATAAAAAATCCTTTAATTAAAAAATGAATTTAGGGCAAAATATATAAACAATTGTGAAATATTTTCCACAGGTGTTTTATAGCTTGTCATGACTTTTATTAGTGTGTTATAATGTAATGCAAATGTGATTATTCAACAATTAGTTTAAATTAAATAGGAAAAAAGTAAAGAAAAGAGGGTTTTTTGTGTTTACAGTAGATATTGGTATAGATTTGGGTACAGCCAATACTTTGGTTTATCTTAAAGGCAAAGATATTATTACAGAGCCTTCCGTAGTGGCTGTAGAAAAAAATACAAAAAAAGTTTTGTCTGTAGGCAGTGAAGCCAAGCAGATGATAGGCCGTACACCGGGAAATATTCAGGCTATACGTCCTGTTAAGGATGGTGTTATTGCGGATTTTGATGTTACACAGGCTATGCTGAAATATTTTTTTCAGAAGGCCTTGAAAAACAAACCTATGCTTACACGTCCGCGTGTGGTCATTTGTGTGCCTTCCGGTGTTACTACAGTGGAAGAAAGGGCAATTAGAGAAGCTGCCATAAATGCGGGCGCTAAAGAGGCTTATCTTATTGAAGAACCAAT
>DGYV01000021.1:1117-7768 GCA_002398485.1 Peptococcaceae bacterium UBA4997
GCTTATCTTATTGAAGAACCAATGGCTGCGGCTATTGGCGTTGGTCTTCCCGTTATGGAGCCTGTTGGCAATATGATAGTTGATATTGGCGGAGGCACTACGGAAGTAGGGCTTATTTCCTTGGGTGGTTTGGTTACCGTTAAATCCTTAAGGGTAGCCGGTGATGAAATGGATGAGGCTATAATAAATCATATCAAGAAAACCTATAACTTGGCTATTGGGGAAAGAACAGCTGAGGAAATCAAAATCAACATCGGTTCCGCTTATTTGGAAGAGGATGAAAAGAATGAAACCTATGAAATAAGAGGCAGGGATTTGCTTACAGGTTTACCAAAAACTATTGCCGTAAGCGCAGTGGAAGTAAACAATGCTTTAATGGAGCCTGTACTTGCTATTCTTGATGCTGTTAAAAGCTGTTTGGAAAAATCACCCCCGGAACTGGCTGCGGATATTATGGATCGTGGTATCGTTATGGCAGGCGGTGGTTCCTTGCTGCGTGGTTTACCCAAGCTTTTATCCATGGAAACCAATATTGCCGTACATCTTTCCGATGATGCTTTATATGCGGTTGTGCTTGGTACCAGTAAAGTTTTGGATAATATAGATATTATGAAAAGTAAAGGTATTAAAGGTTTTTAATTTCGCACAGGATTAAAGAAGGGTGTGAGTTGCTTTGTCCCAAGGGAAAAAGCGCACCAGGATAACTGCCCTGTTTATCAGCTTAGCTGTTATTGTATTGTTGATTCTTGCGGGTAAAACAGCAGCGGTGCGTCCTTATCTTAGTGGCATTGAAAATGGTTTTCGCAATGTTCTAGCCCCGATCCAGGTTGGGGCTATGGTTGTTTATGACAAATTTTCAGCTATCCCTGATTATTTTGGTGGTATCGAAAGGCTGAAAACACAAAATAATGAGTTATATGATGAAGTTTATCGTCTTACTAATGAAGTTACTTCTTTAACGGAAGCAAAAGAGGAAAATGAACGTTTAAAGGATTTGCTTAACATATATGATACGGTAAATAAAGAATGGACGCCTGTGGTTACGGATGTTATAGGTAGAGAAAGCGCATCCTGGTATCGTACTATAACAATACGCGGCGGTGAGGATAAAGGCTTTAAAAAAGATATGCCTGCTATTAATGGCCAGGGATTGATAGGACGTATTGTAAATGTAGGTAAAACCAGTTCCGATGTAGTATTGATTTCGGATGCCTATGGTGCTGTTGGTGCTATGGTGCAAAATACACGTACGGTGGGTGTGGTTGAAGGCAAGGATGGTGCAAGTGATGAGCTTTATTTGATTCATGTGCCTTATGATGCCGAAATCGAGCTTTATCAAACTGTTATCAGTTCAGGTTTAGGGGGTATTTATCCTAAGGGATTACGTATAGGCTACATTACTGATATGGAAACAGAATCGGGTGGTTTGATGCTCAAGTGTACAGTAAAATCCTTTGTTGATTTCAATAAACTGGAAGAGGTTATGGTTTTGACACCTAAAATTGCAGAGGGGGGAGCATAATGAACGGAGAAGCTTCACCCAATTATAGGATCTTTGCCATGCTTAAGTTGAATTGGCGCAGGAATTTTTTGCTTTGTTTACTTATTTTAATTGTTTTTGTTTTACAATTTGGTTTTATTAACGCTTTGGGCCGCGGGTTTTTTACTCCTAATCTTTTATGGCTTTTTCCTGTTTTTGCGGCTCTTTTGGAAGGCCCGCAAAAAGGTATGTTTTGGGGTTTTTTAATGGGCTTGGTATGGGATATATTTGTTGGTAAGTATATTGGTTTAAATGCTTTAAGTTGGTGTGCGGCAGGCTGGTTTACCGGGTTTTTATGTGCCAAATTATATAAAGAAAATTATTTGGTACCTGTAGTTGCCTTGGCCATTACAGTAATTTCAAGCCAGCTTATTTATTTGTTCTTTATGGGTATTTTAGGCGGCTATTGGCCGTCATTTTTAGCTGTTGTCAAAAATATATTTTTTGCTGTTATTATCAACAGTGTATTAGCAATGGTTATTTATGTTCCTGTTTATAAATCATTTACGGAAGGGCTTTTAAGAAAAAGATTGTTAAGCGATGCCGAATAAAAATAAAGGAGGCAAAAGCCTTGTCGGGGCCTAATTTGGAAGACAGAACAGAAAAGACGATCGATAAGCACCTGCGCAAAAGGGTGTGGGTTTTTTGGCTTTGTATTGCCATTCTTTTTGGTGTACTTGCGATAAGGCTGTTTACTCTTCAGATAGTAAAAGGCAACGAATATGCTACAATGTCTGACCAAAACCAGGTTCGGATAGTTTCCCAAACCGCAAGGCGGGGCAATATTTATGATAGAAATATGCTGGAGTTGGCAAACAGTAAAACGGTTTTTGCTATTTGTGTATCAAGCTCCGGTATATCCAAAGAAGATAAAGAAACCTTAAGCAATAACTTAGCGGCTTTATTAAATGATCCTGAAATAACCGCGAAAATTATCCAGGAAAAAATCAACAGTCAAGCCAGGTTATATGAGCCTGTGGTCATAAAAAGGGTACCTTATGATGATAATATATCCTTGATTACTAAGCTTGAAGAAAACAGGGAGATTTTGCCCGGCCTTATGATCACGGAAGAACCTCAGCGCAATTATCCTTTAGGTAACTTGGCAGGCCATATTATAGGGCAGGTAGGTTTATTGGGTGAAGGTGATGAAGAACTTATTGAAAAATACGATTACCTGATGAACGACTGGATAGGTAAATCCGGACTTGAAAAAGCCATGGAACGTTTTACTGATGAAAACGGTATAGAAATGGGTTTGCGTGGTAAAAGGGGTATAAAAAAAATAGAAGTTAACGCCAAATATCGCCAGGTAAGCGTTATTTCGGAACATCCCGCAGTTTCGGGCAATTCATTAGTACTTACTTTAGATAGTAAAGTTCAGGCTGCCATGGAGAAATCACTTCAGGAAACGATAGAAAGAATAGCTAAAACTCGTCCTAAATGTCAGGCAGGTGCGGCTGTTTTAGTAAATGTAAAAACAGGTGGGGTAGTTGCTATGGCTTCTTATCCTACCATGGATCCAAATGATTTTTCCAAAGGTTTATCAACGGAAAGGGCAGCCTATTATTGGGATGAGGATACCAAGCCGCTTTTTAACAGGGCAATTTCGGGCGCTTACCCGCCTGGTTCTACTTTTAAGCCGGCTACAGCCCTGGCGGCTATGGCTGTGGGTGCTATTACTAAGGATTTTAAGGTTACCTGTTCTCCTGCTATGTGGCGTGCTCCCAGGGCAAAATGTCCATATAGCCATGGTACGGTGGATTTGAAAGAAGCTATGGCAAAATCCTGCAATGCTTATTTCCAGGAAGCAGGCTATCGTACAGGTATAGATAATCTTTATAAAATATGTTTGGATTTAGGATTGGGGCAGCTTTCAGGTATTGAATTGACAGGTGAAGCAAAAGGTACTTTGGCTAACCCCGAATGGAAAGCAGAGAATTTTACGGGCTGGGAATCCGAATGGCGTAATTATGATACTTTTTATATGTCCATGGGGCAGGGTTATAATATGTATACCCCTTTGCAAATGGCAAACTATGTAGCAACTATAGCAAATGATGGGGTAAGGATGCAAAGCCATATCGTGGATAAAATATTGAGCCCTGAGAATGAGGTTTTATTCAGTGCTTCCGCTAAGGAGGTAGCATCTATTGATATAAGCCAAAGCGGTATAGCGGCAGTACAGGCTTCTATGAGGGCGGTTTGCGAAAAGGGTGGTACAGGTTATGGTTTATTCGGTAATTATCCTGTAGAGGTGGCTGCAAAAACCGGTACGGCGCAAACAGGTTTGGCAGGTGATGATAAAGCCAAGGATTATCATGGCTGGTTCGTGGCATTTGCTCCTTATGATGATCCACAGGTGGCTTTTGCGGGTGTGATAGAATATGGTTATCATGGTTCTACATCGGCAGGCTATGTTTGCAAGAATGTTTTCAATGAATATTTCGGTTTGAATGTGGCTAAAGAGGATATAGGTATTATTACTGGCAGGGGTCTTATAGAATAATAATGCTTAATTACGACTTTTTGCGATAGTATTAAAGAAATATTTATTTTATAATAACCATAATTGCCATAAAATAGTGGATTTTGCCTGAATAAAACTATAAAGCCTTGCAGGATTTCCAAGCCTGTTTGTAGAAAGTTACCAAGGCTGAAAAGGCTGTATATTTTAATTACAGGCAAGGGGTGGCTATATTGACCGAAGCAATAATAAAAGCGGATGAAGCGGGTGAAAACACTATATTAGTGCAGAAGAGCTTGCGTTCGGGGCAAACTGTTGAGTTTCCCGGTAATGTTGTTATTTTGGGAGATGTAAACCCCGGAGCTGAAATAATTGCCGGGGGGCACATAGTTGTAATGGGTGCTTTAAGGGGTGTGGTACACGCGGGGGCCTTAGGGGATGAAACTGCTACTATAACAGCTTTTCAGCTGGAACCCACACAGTTAAGGATCGCCACCCATATCACAAGGTCGCCTGATGGTACGGATGCGCCTGATATAATACATCCTGAAATTGCCATGATCAGAAATGGTGTGGTAGTTATAGAAAAATATGTTGTACCTAAATAAAGTTAACATAAATTAAACAATAGTTATGGGAGGCAGATAATATGGGAGAAGTTTTAGTTATAACTTCCGGTAAAGGCGGCGTAGGAAAAACCACCTCTACTGCCAATATTGGCACAGGATTAGCCATGCTTGGCAAACAGGTTGTAATGGTTGATACTGATATCGGTTTGCGTAATCTTGATGTTGTGCTTGGTTTGGAAAACCGTATTGTATACGATATTGTTGATGTTGTACGCGGTAATTGCCGTTTGAAACAGGCACTGATCAAGGATAAACGCTTTGAAAACATGTTTTTATTGCCTGCAGCCCAAACTAAAGATAAAACATCTGTAACGGAAGAGCACATGAAAGCTTTGGCTGAACAATTAAAAGCCGAATTTGATTATGTTATCATCGACTGCCCTGCTGGTATAGAGCATGGTTTTAAAAATGCTATTGCAGGTGCTGATCACGCTATAGTTGTTACTACTCCTGAAGTATCTGCTGTGCGTGATGCTGATAGGATAATCGGGCTTTTGGAAGCTTCTGGTTTAGAAAGCCCCAAGCTTATTATCAATCGTATTCGTACCAAAATGGTTCAAGCTGGTGATATGATGGCTGTGGATGATATGATGGAAATTTTAGCTGTAGATTTATTGGGTATTGTACCTGATGATGATACAATTGTTATTTCCACAAACCGCGGTGAACCTGCGGTAACCGATGAAGATTCCAAGGCAGGACAGGCTTACCGTAATATTACGCGCCGTATTATAGGCGAGGAAGTACCTTTAATGTCCCTAGAGGAAAAGCAAGGGTTTTTGGATAAACTGAAAACTTTGTTTGGCAGTAAATAGGAGGTGGCAAAATGGCGTTTAGTGATATGATTAATAAGTTTTTTGGCAAAGATCAGGTGGCTAATAGTAAAGATGTAGCCAAAGAAAGATTGCGTCTGGTTTTGGTTCACGACCGTGCCAATGCCCTTCCGGAGGATGTTTTACTGGCACTGAGGGAAGAAATGATAAAAGTGATTACCAAATATATGGATATTGATGAAGGTGCTTTGGATGTTGGTCTTACCAAAAGTGATACCGAAATAGCACTTGTTGCCAATATTCCTGTGGTAAGGATAAAAAGAAACGTTGGCTGATTCAGTAAAAATAAAGTGGTGGCTGCAGCCACCACTTTTAAGTATTGGGAGCATATATGTGGGATAAACGTTTATTAAAAAATTTAGATGGAGTTTTTTTTGCCTTCATTTTGATTTTATTGGGGGTAAGCTTAATTGTGCTTACCAGCGCTTCCAGCAATGTGGTCACCAGCAACCCTTATTTTTATTTGCAGCGTCAAATAATGTGGATTTGTGTTGGTTTTGTAGCCATGGCTTTTATGGCATGGTTCGACTATCATAATTTGGAACGCTTTTCTAAGGCCTTATATATTTTTATGATTTTAATACTTATCGGTGTTTTGTTTATGCCTGAACAAAAAGGCGCTCACCGTTGGTATGATTTGGGCTTTATGGATTTTCAGCCTTCAGAGCTTGCTAAAATACTTACCGTTATTTGTTTTGCCGAATTTCTTGCCAAAAGGCAGGGGCCAAAAATGCAGGCTTGGTCTACCTTCTTTATTTGTTTTTTGGTAGTGGGCTTTCCCATGCTTTTGGTATTGATAGAGCCCGACTTGGGAACAGCGCTTGCTTTTTCGGCCATCCTTTTAGCGATGATGTGGGTTGGAGGTATACCTTCCAAAAGGATGATAGCGCTTTTAATTATTTTAGCTATTTTGATTATTTTAATTTTTGGGGTTTTGTGGATTGCTACGGATGGGTATAAGCATACGCCTGAAGAACTTCCTATTCCCTTGCCCCTTGAACCATACCAGCTTACTAGGCTTATTATATTTATCAACCCTGATATGGATCCTTTGAATACAGGGTACCATATTATCCAATCACACATTGCCATAGGTTCAGGCGGTTTACTGGGTAAGGGTTTTGGCAATGGCAGCCAGGTACAAGGTAATTTTTTGCCTGAGCATCATACGGATTTTATTTT
>DGYV01000021.1:7910-8405 GCA_002398485.1 Peptococcaceae bacterium UBA4997
AGCATCATACGGATTTTATTTTTTCTGTAGTTGGCGAGGAATTTGGTTTTGTGGGCTGCATAGTTTTATTGGCCATTTATTTGGTTGTTTTAAGCAGAGCTGTACGTATAGCCTTAAATGCGGTAGATATGTTCGGTACTCTTATTGTTACAGGTATTACAGCTATTTTTGCATTTCAGATTTTTGTAAATATAGGTATGACCATAGGTGTTATGCCCGTTACGGGTTTACCTTTACCTATGATGAGTTACGGTGGTACAAGTATGCTTATGAATATGATCTCAATAGGCTTGATTTTGAGTGTAAATCTCCGCCATAAGCAGATAATTTTTTAAGGCTTTTCAATCAATTGGGTAATTGTGCACTTGATTGAAGGCAAGCAACTATGAGAGGAGAATATTTTATGAGTTTTTTGGAGGATGTTCAAAGAGGTAAGCATTTGCTTTTTGATGGTGCTATGGGTACTATGCTGGAGAAAAAAGGCTTAGGGCTAAG
>DGYV01000021.1:8667-9133 GCA_002398485.1 Peptococcaceae bacterium UBA4997
GATACCCATAATTTGGATATTGACTTAAAACAAGCCAATATCATGGGTGTAGCAGCAGCTAAAGAAGCAGTTCAAAATGCGGGAAGAAAAATTTATATTTTCGGTGATTTAGGCCCAACGGGCTTAATGCTCAAGCCATTAGGCTTGGGAGAGCCTGAAGAAATTTTAGCTGCCTACAAAGATCAGGCCAAAGTGTTGGCTGATGAAGGCGTGGATGGTTTTATGGTGGAAACTATGTTTGATGTGGAGGAAGCTTTGCTTGCCATCAAAGCCATTAGAGAAGTAAGTAAGCTACCTATAGTGGCCTCAGTTACTTTTTCCACTCCTGCCAAGGGTGGCAGAACCATTATGGGTAACAGCGCTGCTGATTGTGCCAAAAAATTTACTGAAGCGGGTGCCTGTGTGGTTGGCACTAACTGCGGTGATATAGATATAAAGGATTTAGCCAACATTATTGCCAATATGA
>DGYV01000021.1:9316-12105 GCA_002398485.1 Peptococcaceae bacterium UBA4997
ACATTATTGCCAATATGAAGGAAGCGGTAGATACTCCTTTGATTTTGCAGGCAAATGCGGGGAAACCGGAATTGGTGGATTTAGTTACCAGTTATAATATGTCCCCTGTTGATTATGCAGCTAACATGGCGGATTGCTTAAAGGCAGGTGCTCAAATTTTGGGCGGTTGCTGTGGTACTACTCCCGAACATATTGCTGCCTTAAAAGCCTTGGTTTAATAAAAATTCTTATCAAACAAAAATTTTAAGCTGCCTTTTGCGGTTCAAACAATTCGCAAAGGGCAGTTTTTTATTTTTTTACAGCTATTATCTTTTTAGTCATAAGCCGAAAAATAATTGCATATTAAATAGAGATTGTCTTATTTGGGAGGTGTGTTATGACTATCAAGGATTTACTAAATAATAAAACAGCCGAACAAAGTAAAGTTTATAAAACCAATACTTACAGAGAGCGCAAATTAAAAATTACTGGCAGATTGTTTACGCAAAGCCTGGCAGCTGTGCTATTGTTCATAAGCATAAGTTATGCCTGCAATTTAAATAATGATTATGCGGACGATATGCGTACGGCATTGAGTTGGGCCATGGAAACCGAAGGTATAAGCATTCCTGTTATGGGGGTTCAGCCTGAACAGCAGGAAGATAAAATGCTTTCTTTTGAAGATGGTGATCTTTTAATGATTCTGCCTGCCTCCGGAGTTTTGGCAAAAAGCTTTGGGCAAGCAAACAGTGAAGGGAATATTACATCTGATGGTGTTGAAATAGCGGCTATTGCTGAGCAGCCAGTAAAAGCTGCCGCTGATGGAACGGTTCAAAGTGTGGAAAAAAAAGAAAACGGCTATTATATAATAATTAATCATATAAATAATGTGCAAAGTATATACGGTGGTATTGGTGAACCCAAAGTATCTGCGGGAGAAAGCACGCGCAAAGGCAATGTGATAGGTACGGTTGGTGAGGCTTCTGTGTATTTTGCCGTAAAAGAAAACGGTACTGCAGTAGATCCGTTTTTGTATTTGGGGGGCCCGCAAAGTATAAATGATGATATTTAGCTGTTTTTTGGCGGCAATATTATTGCATGAAGCGGCGCATTGGTTTATGGCAGCTTTATTGGGGGTAAAGCTTAAATTTGTTTTATTTTTCGGTTTGAGCCTGGAGGCGCATTATAACTGCCATGGTTTAAAGGAAAGCGTGGTAGCTTTGGCAGGCCCATTAGCAAATTTGCTGCTTGCATCTTTCTTTACTTTTTGCCTGCCTTCCAGCTCTGCTTTTGTTTATGAGGCAAATTTGCTGGTAGCTTTAGTAAATCTTTTGCCTATTTTACCTTTGGATGGGGGCAGAATTTTAAGAGGTATTTTCAGCAAATATATAAGCTGGCTCAAGCTTACTAAAATTTTATCTTCTATAGGAGAGTTTGTAGCCTGTATAATAGCCTGTACAGCCATCTATTGGGCCAAAAATGGAGCTTTTTGGTGGTTGGTTTTTGCTGCTTATATTTTTTATTTAAGCTATAAGGAAAAGGCAAAAGCTCCTTATGTACTTATTCAAGCTTTGATTCTTGGTAACAATAGAGGTTTTGGGGAGAGATATTTTCGTTTGCCTTCCCGTACAAATTTGCGGGAAGCAATTTATTATATGTCCCCGGGCTGGCATAATACGGTGAGGGTGAACGGCAAAAATATTGAAGGTAGAATTTTAATTAGTAATTGGCTGCGTTATTAAAGGATTTAGGAAAGTCTTGTGGAAAATATATAAGTTATGTGAAATTTATATATTTAGGAGAAACCATGGCCAAAAAGGTTACACAGCATATTTTAACCAAAGAAATAGAGCAGGATTTGCTGCCCTACATCAATAAACCCGCCCAGTATTTGGGCGGTGAATTCAATAGTATTAAAAAAGAGTGGGATACCGTTAAAGCAAGAGTAGCATTTTGTTTTCCCGATACCTATGAAATAGGAATGTCGCACTTAGGTTTGCGTGTGCTTTATCAGGTGGTTAATGAAAAGCACGATTATCTTATGGAGCGTAGTTTTGCTCCGATGACAGATATGGAAGAACTGATGCGGGCTAAAGAAGTGCCACTTTTTAGCTGGGAATCCTATACGGCTATCAAGGACTTTGATTTTGTAGCATTTACTCTGCAATATGAAATGAGCTATACCAACATACTTAATATGTTGGATTTAGCAGGTTTGCCCATAGAAGCTTCCGCACGTTCTGAGGGCCCTATTGTTATAGCGGGAGGACCGGGGGCTTATAACCCTGAACCTTTGGTCGATTTTATCGACCTTTTTGTGTTGGGTGAAGGCGAGGAAGCTATAATAGAGCTTTTGGATCTGTGGATGAAAGTTAAGGCTGCAGGTGGTAATAAGCTTGATTATTTAAAAGCCGCAACAGCTATAGAGGGTGTTTATGTACCACTTTTTTATAAGCCTGTTTATGCTGAAGCAGGTAAATTGGTAGGTATGCAAAATGAGCCTTTTGCTCCGCCCGTGATTCAAAAAAGGTTGATTCGGGATGTTGATAATGTAAGTTTCCCTACAGATGGCATAGTGCCTTTTACGCAGGTAGTGCATGACAGGGTGATGCTTGAAGTGATGCGGGGCTGCAACAGGGGCTGTCGTTTTTGCCAAGCGGGTATAATTTACCGCCCTGTTAGGGAAAAAAGTATGGAGGTATTGCTGGAACAGGCTGATAAAGCTATAGCTGCAACCGGTTATGATGAAATAGGCATGATTTCCCTTTCCACAGCTGATTACAGCTGTGTAGGGCCATTGATAGATGAGC
>DGYV01000064.1 GCA_002398485.1 Peptococcaceae bacterium UBA4997
ATCCACCTTTTCTTTTAAATCGGTAATGCCCATTTCCGATTTAAAAGAAAAGGTGGATGCTTTAATCACTATTCCCAATGATAAATTACTGCAAATAATAGATAAAAAAACGCCCATGAACGAAGCGTTTTCCTATGCCGATGAAGTTTTACGCCAGGGTGTACAGGGAATTTCCGATTTGATTGCCAAGCCCGCATTTATAAATTTAGACTTTGCAGACGTTAAAACCATTATGAAGTCGGCAGGTACCACTATGATGGGTATAGGTATTGCCTCGGGTGAAAACAGGGCTATCGAAGCAGCTACCCAAGCTATTTCCAGCAAGCTTTTGGAAACCACTATCGATGGTGCTAAGGGTGTACTTTTCAACATTACGGGCAGTGAAAACATGAGCATGATGGAAGTTAACGAAGCGGCTGAATTCATTTACAACGCTTCTGATCCTGATGCCAAGGTTATTTTTGGTGCGGGCTATGATAACAATCTTGATGACGCTGTTATGGTTACTATAATCGCAACCGGTTTTGAGGGCAAAAGCAGGAAAGTTACTTTACCTAACCCTGTAGCTGCCTCTTTTTCTGGAGAAACACCTGTTTTTACAACTCCAAGCTTCCCTGATATTGAGGTTCCTTCCTTTATGAGAAGCAAATAGAAATCGGGTTTTTGAAAAGGTGCCCTATTGGGGCATCTTTTTTACTGTGTACTGTAAAAAACAACTTAAAATATTTTGACAATTCGTACTGAGGTATGCTATAATACACAATGATGTCTAGGATAGACTTTTTTTGTGCTTTACCATGAATTGGATAGAGATGGTTGTGTGAGATGATTGTATTGTTTAGATTACGAAAGGAGAAAATCTATGAAGTCCTTATTAGAAAAAACCCGTGATATCAACAAGATTATCCAAAAAGCAGCAGGGCACCCCATAAGTTTCAGCGAAATGGCGGAAAAGCTTTGTGAAAACTTAGATTCAAACGTATATATAATCAGCAAAAAAGGTAAAGTATTGGGCTATGCTTTTATTGCTAATTTTTATTGTCCTACAATGGATGAAATAGTAAAAGAAGACTTACAGTTCCCCGATGACTATAATAATGATATACTTACCATTACCGAAACTAAAATTAACATCAACAGAGAAAATAAATGCGTTTTGGGCGCTAACAATAGTTGCTACCGTCCTTATAGTTATTCTGCAGTTGTGCCTGTTTTAGGCGGTGGCCAGCGTTTGGGGACAATTATTTTTTCCAAGACAGATACCTTTGATGATAACGATTTGGTTTTGGCTGAATATGGCGCAACCATGATAGGTATGGAAATATTGCGTGCCAAAGTTGAAAAAATTGAAAAGATTGCTCGCCAAAAAGCTGTAGTAAGCATTGCTTTCGATACTTTGTCTTATTCCGAATTGGAAGCTGTGGAACATATATTCAAGGAATTGAACGATACCCATGGTTTGTTGGTAGCTTCCAAAATTGCCGATAAAGTAGGCATTACCCGTTCAGTTATCGTTAACGCTTTGCGTAAGTTGGAAAGTGCCGGTGTGGTGGAAGTACGTTCTTTGGGTATGAAAGGTACTTATATCCGCATTTTGAACGATTATTTATTGGAAGAACTTGAGCGTATCCAGGATTCTCATTAAGATATTCATATATCCTTAAGGATAATATTAAAGTATTTTAGGGATTCTCCATTTGTTTGGGGTATCCCTAATTTACATGTATAAGGTTTTTAGGGGTGATACCATGTCGAATAGAATAGTTAGCCTGCCAACTATAGATCTTTTGATAAATGAAATCAAAACCTATAACCCGGGCTGTAATGAAGCCCTGATTCGCCGTGCTTATAATTTGGCGGAATCCATGCACGCTGATCAAAGAAGGGACAGCGGGGAGCCTTATATTACTCATCCCTTATCGGTAGCTGTGATACTGGCTTCACTTTCCCTGGATGATACTACTATAATAGCCGGTATACTGCACGATGTGGTGGAGGATACCCAGCTTACACTGGATGATATAAGGGCAGAGTTTGGCGATGACTTGGCACAGATAATAGATGGCGTTACCAAATTGAACAAGCTCTCTTATCGTTCCAAACAGGAGCATCAGGCGGAAAACCTACGTAAAATGTTTTTGGCCATGGCACAGGATGTAAGGATAATTTTAGTAAAACTAGCGGACAGACTGCATAATATGCGTACCTTAGATAGCCATCATTCTGAGCTTAGACAAAAAGAAATAGCTTTGGAAACCCAGGAAATTTTTGCTCCTTTGGCACACCGTCTTGGTATTTATAAAATAAAATGGGAACTTGAGGACCTTTCCTTAAGATTTTTGGAGCCGGAAACCTATTTCAGCCTGGTAGATATGATTTCCATGAAAAGGCAGGAAAGAGAGGCTTATATAGAAAGCCTGTGCCGGGAATTAAGTGAAAAGCTTAATACTGTTGGCATCAAAGCTGATATTAAAGGTAGGCCTAAAAATTTTTACAGTATATATAATAAAATGAAAAAACAGCAAAAGGATATCAGTGAAATTTATGATATTCATGCTGTGCGCGTCATAGTGGACAGCGTTAAGGATTGTTATGGCGCTTTGGGTATTGTGCATACTCTTTGGAAGCCCATACCGGGCCGTTTCAAAGATTATATTGCCATGCCCAAAGCCAATATGTATCAATCTATACACACTACGGTGATCTGCCCTAACGGGCAGCCTTTTGAAGTGCAAATACGCACTTGGGAAATGCACAGGGTTTCGGAATATGGTATTGCTGCCCACTGGCGTTACAAGGAAGGCACAAACGGCAGTGGATATAATAACGATACCGAACAGCGTTTGGCCTGGCTTAGACAAATGGTAGAATGGCAGCAGGAAGTTAAGGATGCCAAGGAATTTGTGGAAACCGTAAAGGTGGACTTATTCGGTGATTCGGTATTTGTGTTTTCACCCAAAGGTGATGTTTATGAACTGCCTTACGGTTCAAACCCCATCGATTTTGCCTACCGTGTGCATACGCAGGTAGGGCATCAGTGTGTAGGGGCTAAAATAAACAGTAGGATTATGCCATTGGATACTGTATTGAAAAACGGTGATATAGTGGAGGTTTTGACTACACGTGGCAGCGGGCCCAGCAGGGACTGGATAAAAATAGTCAAAACTTCACAGGCTAAAAACAAGATACGTCAATGGTTCCGTAAAGAAGGCAGGGATGAGCGCGTTCTGCAAAAGGGCAAGGAAGTGCTGGAAAAGGAACTACAAAAGCAAAATTTGGATCCTGTACCTTTTTTTAAGTCAGATAAACTTTTGGAAATAGCAAAAAAATGCGGTTATTTTACGGCGGACGATTTATTGGTAGCTATAGCTGAAGGTGCTATAACCAGTATTGGCGTTATCAATAAAATTCGTGATGATGTGGTTTTAAGCAAAGGCCTTATACCGGATGATACGCCCAAAGAAAAAACGGAGCTTACCGTTAAGCCCTTCAGCGGTGCCGCGGGGCAGGATA
>DGYV01000055.1:0-802 GCA_002398485.1 Peptococcaceae bacterium UBA4997
GCTCTATCCTGCTGAGCTACGAGAACAAATATGCTACATTATTTTACCGCATGCGAACAAGCTAGTCAATAGCTTAATACATGCCCGCTTTTACCACATAATCCATAATTATAAAAAAGGCTAAAACCCCATCTACCAATATGGTAAACCAGTTTCTCTGCACAAAACCAACTATAAGTGCAACCACAGTAACAATGCCAAAAGCCGTAAAAGCATAAAAAGCAGCTGCAGATAAAGCACCCAAGGCAAAATAAATCACCCCGTACAAAGCCAAAAACAGTAAAAACAAGCCTTGCGTTATTTTCCAAACTCTGCCCAATTCGTCCATTTTGGCTTTCATATCCACATATTTACCACCTTTACCGCTTTTTACGCTGCGAATATTATAGCATATTCTCTGTATGCGTGCAAATAATTAGGCTTATACCACAAAAATTTTTACCAACAAATCAAAGCACCCAAACCCGGGTGCTTTGAAAATTTCCCAATTATCCGCCCAAATACTTTTATCTTTAATTATTTAGCTTAAGCAAGGCTTTTAAGCATTGAGCAGGCTTTCATATCCACGCCAAAGTTCGGCCAGCTTTTTTTGCCATTTAGCAGCATTTTCGCTAACAGAACTGCTGCCCTTAAGCTTTATGGCATTTATATTTTCCTGCATTTCCGCCAAAGTGGCTTTGCGTGCTGCCTCATTATACTTGAACAGGCTTTCGTAATTGCTTTGCACCTCATCAAGCTCATTTTCCTCCTGCCCACCCGTCAAACCTGCGGCTGCAAGCTTTTGCGGCAGGTTTTTTTCTTC
>DGYV01000055.1:962-1228 GCA_002398485.1 Peptococcaceae bacterium UBA4997
TTTTGCGGCAGGTTTTTTTCTTCCTGCCGTTGTTTGGCTAAGTTAAGTTTCTGTAATTTATCATAATAGCTGTTCAGGCTCGGCATTTGGCTTTGTATGCTGTTAACAGCATTTGCCGCCGCTTTTTTTTGGGCTTTGGCTTCTTGAGCCTGTTCATAATAATCACGGTAGGCATTATAGTTTTTATAATAAGCTTCGGCCCCGTTATTTGCAGGGTTCACCACACCCGCCAAACCATAGCCCGAGCTCCTGCCAAACAAATAAGC
>DGYV01000055.1:1405-1853 GCA_002398485.1 Peptococcaceae bacterium UBA4997
CTGTCCACCCCTTGTGCTGTGCCCGCATTCACACTGTAGGCACTCTCTCTTGCCACTTTATCTGCCGCCTCACAAAGGCTTTTCAGCTCCTTATTTGCCCACTTTTTTTCACCTATATTACCTTTTTGTTGTAAGTTTTTTAAATAACTTTCCTGATTTTTAAAATTGGTTTTTGCGTTGTAATTCTTAACACTTGCCATTTTGTTACCTCCTTTGTATAAAAACTTGCCTTTTATAAGGCATGAATGCGCCTGCGTATTTCATCGGCCTTTTCCAGCCTGCGTTTTTCTGCTTCCACATCCCTAAGCCACTTATGCCATTTGCAGCCCTGCCGCAGTGCTTTGGGGCAATCCACGCTACTCCAGCGGTTATGCTGTACCACAGCTTCAGTACTCCAGCCATATTGATACAAAAGGCAGGCCGTAAGCCTGGCCGCCTTGGCCAAAGC
>DGYV01000055.1:2040-3085 GCA_002398485.1 Peptococcaceae bacterium UBA4997
AAAATATCATTACCGCTTGTACAAATAAGCAGGCCCATGCTTGAGTAATTGCCGCTGCCTCGCCCGTCCCCAGCATGATAAGCCAGTTCATTTAGCGGTATACACTCAATGATTTCACACTCATCCACCAAAAGATGGTAACTTTTTTGGTGCAGATCGGCCTCCGCCGCCAGTTCTTTAAGCTTGGCCCGTGCCGTACAACCTGCTTCAGAATGAATAGTTATGTAACGGGGAGCTATTCGAATAGTAGGCCTTTTATAGCTGCTTTGCGGCAGGTGGTATTTTAAAATATCCATATCAACACCTCCTATTTGCCAAAGCCGCCAACCACATAATGCTTAGTGATGTTATATATGCCAAAACCCTCGTTCAGGTTTTCATTGGCAATGATGATTTGCAAACTGCGGTAATTTTTTATTTTGCTGTTAAAGAATATTTCCTGGGGGCTGTTACTTGAATTAAAGGTAAGGCGCTGAAAATCCAAATTCACCCAACTGTATATATCTGCCTTTTCATCACATACAAGCCGCGCTTGCGCTTCCTTTTCCGTACGGAAAAATACCTTGGCAGAGCTGTTTTGATAAGGTTTTATGGTTACGCAACCACCCTTTTTTAGCATGCTTTTATTTAAGGTGATGTCGCCGTCATCATCCGCAAGCGTAGCCCAGGCACAAGCTATGGCCGCTTTGTTATCATTAAAGCGTTCAAGAGTTGCTATATCGTCATTGAAACGGCAAAGCTTGCCATCGGTAGTACCAAAATAAATGTTCTCCCGCGCTCCCTCTTTATAATTACAAAAGCATACAGCAGGGATATTTGTCCAATAGTAGCACTCATAAACATAGTTACTGCCCGATTTATCCTTGTAGGTTTTATCCTGCTTGCCATCCAGCAAATAGCAATGCCCGTTCACGCATACTATAAAATATCCGTTCCAAGTTGTACTAATAGCATTTTGTAAATTGGCTTCCTTAGTCAATACGCTATCCACAAAATAAGAACGGTTTTGAATAGTGCGCTCATTCGTTAAATTATTGGAAACTAT
>DGYV01000055.1:3301-3874 GCA_002398485.1 Peptococcaceae bacterium UBA4997
GCATAAATCCCCGTATTGCTCAAAAATAGCGGCTCATCCAAAAGCGTACCTATGGCTTTAGCGCTTATTGCCCCCGTACCGACAACACTTTGAAAGGTAGGGAAAGTGATTCTGCCCCCACTGTCTACCTCACCATAACGCAGGTACATAGTACTATCTTCACCCGTATCGGCTTTTAAAATAGCCAAATACTTGCCATAACGAGCATAGCCAACAATAGCGGAAGAAATTGCGCCTACAGTAGCGTAGGATAGATCCTCTATATATGTAGGGTCTTTGTAATTGCTGTACCAATCATAATTTGGGTAATCGGGATTACCTGTAAAGAAAACCCTGTCAGATGAATTGTAACCATAGATAGTGTTTACGGTGCATTTATTTATTCTGTCGGCGTAACCTACAACGTTTTTGGTGAAAATGACCTCCACCGTATAGCCTTTAGCATACTCACCCGTATCGAAGAAGCCACTGCCGAAAACTCCTTCGCCTGCGGGGGTTTTTATATAAACCACTCCTTTTTTTCTGTCGGCTGAAAAATTACACCATAAAACAGGGAAGATATTGGGTGCCAAC
>DGYV01000055.1:4042-4684 GCA_002398485.1 Peptococcaceae bacterium UBA4997
AGGGAAGATATTGGGTGCCAACCAAGCCCGTAAACTGCTTGGCACTTCTGCAAGGTGCACTGTATGAGAACTAAAAACAAATTTTACTTCTATTGTGCCGTCAGCACTAAAATCTGTGCCATCTAAGTCTTTTATACTTATGTCTATGGTTTGCGTGTTGTCTGCCGTGCCCGGCGTAACAGTGATTTTTCTTTTGGTTTGCACCAAGTTTATTTTTTCATAAGGCGTACCCAGGCTCTTGGTAAGCGGTATATGAGCAATATCAGAAACATTGCCGCAAGTTAATGCTTCGGTGTAGGCGTTGGATGTGCTTGTGCAAGTTTGCGTAAAAATTTTACCGCCTGCCAAATAAGTATAATCAACACTTGCCGAATGCGTTGCAACTGCTGTCAGTGTTTTCTTTTTGCCAAAATACAAAATTTCTCTGCCCGTTAGAATAAAGATAAAATCAGTTCCCTTGATAAGGTTTGTGGTGGCATCGTTATTTAAGTCATTGGCTTTATTGCCGTTGATGCGAGCTATTTCTCTATCCACATCTGTCATAACATTAAAGAAAAAGCCCGTAGACTTAGCATTATTAACATTTTGCCTAATGAGTACGGGTGCATTTGCACCATCCCACGAATACAACTTGGTACCTGC
>DGYV01000055.1:4892-5618 GCA_002398485.1 Peptococcaceae bacterium UBA4997
TGAATCACAAAATAATGCGTACCGTCAAGTGTGCCCTCAAATATACCGTTTATAGGTGCTTCCAAAGTATGGAGCACCCGCCAGCCCACCCGTTTTTCGGGCATACCACCCAAATCAGCCACCAAGTTTGGAGCATACGGGCTGCGGCAACTTTCAACCAAACTGGGGTCTGTGGAAAAATCCACACCTTTGAATTTACTGTAAACCGTTGTTTTAATTGCCGCCACCGTAAGACCTCCCAACAGTTACCACACGAATAGGATTAGGCGGCAAGGTATCACGCAGGTTTGCGGCAAGCTCCTCATATATCCGCAAGATGCGGCTGCTGTCCACTACCAGGTCGGTAACCAAATGTTGTGCCGCTACAAAAAAGGGCAGGCATTCCTGGGCATCCTGTTCTATTTCAAATTCATAATCATCCGCCGTAGCCCCTGTAATAGTAGTGGGGTAAGCATAATATTCCACTTCCACCTTACGGGTTTCCTCTGCGGGTAAAATCAATCTTTTGCCCTGCCAAACCCCGCTTGCTACCTCCTCATCTACCCATAGCCTGCTCAAACCGTAAAAATCCGCAGGCATGGTATATTTCAAATATTTTTCTCCATTCAGGGCTTTGGTTTTGGGTATTTCATAAACTTTTACTATCCTTTTACGGGTAGCCAAAGCCTTTTGACCTATATCAAAATAAGCATTCATTTTTAAATTTATATCTTGATCGTTAATAAT
>DGYV01000055.1:5816-7118 GCA_002398485.1 Peptococcaceae bacterium UBA4997
CTGCCGCCTGTTGAATATTCATCCAAAAGCTTAAGCACTATTTTTTTTGCTTCACCCAAATTCATTTTTTTACCTCCTTTTCCTCTGGTCTGAGGAAGACTGCGGGGCCGCCTCAATGCGGCCCCTCCCGCCCTGTCTTTAAGGCAATACCACGCAGGCCGCCTTAACATTGGCATCGCTGCCTTTTACTATCACCTTGCCTTTAGCAGTACCTTTCATATTCATAAATTTACCGCTTTCCAGGCTTACTAATTTGGTTGTGGAAGCCTCTAAAGTTATCACCAGATCATTTACACCCTGAATACCGTTGCCCGCTTTTACAGTTGCGGTTTTAGGAACACTGGTGCTGGCGTTTTGCAAAATCAGCAGTATTTTTTGATCCGCCGCGTTGAAATTCACCACTGCGCCGTCGGTTGCGTCCACTGCCGCAGCCACAGGCATAGAAACTGCCTGGTTATGCTTCATTACTGTATTTTCTATAATAGTTGCTGCCATTATTTTTCCTCCTTATATAGTTGTGATTTTATTTTTTGCTAAGGCCTGCCCGCTTTTCCAAACAGGCCTTTTTTCAGATAAACAATTCCTTGCCTTTAACTATTTATGGGCACGAACAACATATAATTCTTTAGGCCTTACCACCTTGGCACCGTATGTATCCAAACCTTTTACGGCGTCGGCGAACAAGTCCTCAGGGCTGTAGGCCTCAGTTTCGCTGATCTGCCCGGCAAAGGCAATGGCCTTTTTGGTGCGTATCATCATATATTCATCGGTACCGTCGCTGTAAAGGTTATTGGATAGTTTAACGATAGCACCGTTATAATTACCAATAACACCTTTTTTGATAAGATCGCGGTTATCGGTATAAATATCGGTTAGCTTATCCTTAAGCAGGTTATAGAACCAGGGGCTCACGGTGATGCAAAGCTCCTCGGAAATTTTAACACTGTTGTTCCATAACCAAACGAAAGCATCGTCCACCGCTTTTTTGGCCGCTTCCGCTGTAGCTATCTGTAAGGAAGGGCTAATAAAGCCCGCATCTACCGCCATGCTGGCAATAAAGCTGTCGCGCGCTTCCGCAAGCCCTGCCGCAGCTTCTGCCAGAAGTGCCTGCATCAATTCGCCAGAAGACTGCGCCTTATCTATATCATCCACCAAAAAGTTGAAGTATTTGGCCTGGTTTATATCCAAATAAACGCTGCTATCGGCCACTTTTTCAGGGCTGCCTATGGATCCGCCCGTATAATCACCGATGGTGGGTCGGGCAACGCCCAAAATTTTTACTCTGTTACCTTTTTTAGCTTC
>DGYV01000055.1:7295-8182 GCA_002398485.1 Peptococcaceae bacterium UBA4997
CCCTCAAAATCATAGTTGCAGTATTCTTCCATTACCGTATATTTTTCCAGCTCACGCTGAATGTGGTGGCTCCAAACCGTTGCTTTAAAATTGTTATATGCCATTTATTTTTCCTCCTTATTATTATTGTTATCATCATTACGGCACCAAGCCGTTTTGTTTTTTAAGGGTTTTCCCCTATTGCCAAAGCCGCATGGATCTTTGCACTTTTTCCAAGAGCTTTGGGTTACGCTCAAAATCTTTTTCCGTAAGGCGGTCTACTTCTGTAGGGGTATAAAAATCCTTTTCCACCCCAAGGTTTCCGTTCACGGAACCTATGGCAGCAGGCACGGGCAGGGTATTCCTTAAAGCCTCCGCACGGCTTGCCTCATAGGCTGTTTGCACTTCTATACCGCTACGCCTTAGCGTAAAAAAGGTTTCTCCCAAATCGAACACATTTTGGGCACTTTCCTTGGGATTCAGCTCCTTGATTTTGGCCAAATCCTCGGCAAACTGACGCTCATGGGCCAAACGCCTCAAAACAGTGTTTTCTGTTTGCAGTTTTTGCAGCTGTATTTGTTCAGGTGAAGGGGCAAGAGCTTTCTCTCCCTCTGTACCAATTGCGGTCCTCCCCGGTTCAGTCTTATCACCTAAGGGAGCTTTAGCCAAATTTTGCTCCTTCAAAACAGCACACAAACGCTCAAAATTGGCAATCATTTCACCTGTAGCAGGGTCAACTATACCTAAGTCTGCTATATCCTCACTATATTTGGCCTGCATTTTTTTGGCTGTTTCCGCCTCTGCCTGCAAGCGTGCGGCTTTGGCGGCTTTATTATCCTTAAAGCTTTGGGAAAGCCCCGCGGTTTTAGTTGCTTCCCCTTGCTTGGTTTGGTTTTGAGCCGCCACGA
>DGYV01000055.1:8376-8671 GCA_002398485.1 Peptococcaceae bacterium UBA4997
CGGCTCATGCACATCGGTTAATGTGTTACAAGCTGTTCTTATACCACTTGTGATGCTATCCTCATTTTTAGCTAAACTTGTATTTATGTTAATGGCTGTGTTATCCATCAAGCATCCTCCTTCTTTCCCAACAAACTGTTTTTTTAAGGCTTTCCACTACCTGCCCGTAACCTGTGCAGTTTTGGTTCACGCAAATTGCTTCACAGCAATCATAGCTTTCCGCCTTGCTTATTTCAGTAAAAAAAACCTTGGCCTTTATTTCCGTTAAACAATAAGGGCAAACTTGCATCAGCCC
>DGYV01000055.1:8863-9260 GCA_002398485.1 Peptococcaceae bacterium UBA4997
CCTCCGGCAAAGAACGCTTGAGTAAAATATCCTGCAATTTGCCTTTGGGCACACTGCCCGCATCATCCAATGCCTCCACATATTCAGCAAGGCTAAGCTCCTTCATAGTAAAAAGCTTATCTAAGGCCTGCTCCTGAGCATAGCGGCTAAAAGGATCGTTTTGGGAAATATCTATACGGATGTTCAGCTTCAACTCCGCCAAAAACCTGGGTGCAAGCACCGTTTCCTCGGTATGGCCACCCACCTTTGCCACCACAGTAAGCCCGTTGGGGTTATAAGCCCGCCACAGATCATACCAAATCAGTGCTACATCCTCTACAAATTGTTTCAGATCGGCCATTTGCTCATTAAGCGGTAAAACCGCCTGATTACGTGCCGCTATAATAGCGGCGCCGCT
>DGYV01000055.1:9411-9595 GCA_002398485.1 Peptococcaceae bacterium UBA4997
GCCGCTATAATAGCGGCGCCGCTGGCATTTTCGGGGTTCACCGCACCTGTTGCGGCTTCACCGGCACCTGCCAATTCACGGGTCAAATAAACCAGCTCATCGGATAAATTTTTAGCATCCGCGCTCATGGCCACAGGCTGTAAATAAGCTACACTTTCGCCTATGGCGCTTACCGTATCCTCAA
>DGYV01000055.1:9866-10542 GCA_002398485.1 Peptococcaceae bacterium UBA4997
GCCAAACGTCCTTTGGCATAAACCAAACGGGGAAAAGCAGTTACCTTAGCATTGATCAAACGCCTGGCCAAATTACGGTTTATTTCCACCTGGTTCGCTACCAACGGCTTTACCTCACCCACACCACGTGCAGAACCCTTTTCTACCGTCCACACAAAGTTTGCCAAGGGGTACAATCTCAACCCCTCTATAGCGGTATCTCTTTGATACACTACCGTACGGGTACTGCGGCAAAAATGCACACCGCCGTTTTGTTTCCACATTTTTAATAGGCTTAAACACTTGTCTGCATCCACTTCGTTTTCAGCGGCCGGGAATTCGGTTCCACTATCTGTATCCGCTTTGATAAGTGCTATCTCCTCCTCGCTCAAGCCATTTAGGCGGGCCTCCTTTTTGATTTCATCCACCCAGCGCCGCTCCGCGATGATTATATATTTTTGTTTTTGCAAATTTCTTTCCCCTTCATCAGAAAGGTAAACCGCTGTATTATCCACCTGCTGAACAGCTCCCGTGCCGTCATAGAAGAATAGGTAAGAATCACCCACAATGCAGGCATCCTTTACTGCCTGCCAAATTATTTTTTCCATTTTCAAAAGCTCCCAGCTTTGCATGGCTTTAGCATTCAGCTTATTGCAAATATCCTGTACAAAAGCCTGATTTTCTCCGCAGTTTGCAG
>DGYV01000022.1:0-6973 GCA_002398485.1 Peptococcaceae bacterium UBA4997
TGGGTAAACAAAAGTTTGAACGCAATAAACCACACGTTAATATTGGCACCATTGGTCACGTAGACCACGGTAAAACCACATTGACCGCAGCAATTACATTGTGCTTATCCAAAGCAGGCGGTGCAGAAGTAAAAGCTTATGATCAAATCGACTCCGCACCCGAGGAAAGGGAACGTGGTATCACGATCAATACTTCACACGTAGAGTATGAAACTGAAACTCGTCACTATGCGCACGTTGACTGCCCCGGGCACGCCGACTATGTAAAGAACATGATCACCGGCGCAGCTCAGATGGACGGAGCTATATTGGTAGTAAGCGCGGCAGACGGCCCTATGCCCCAAACCCGTGAACACATTTTGCTTTCCCGTCAGGTAGGTGTACCTTATATAGTAGTATTCATGAATAAAGCAGACCAGGTAGATGATCCTGAATTATTGGAATTGGTAGAGATGGAAATTCGTGAGCTGTTGAACGAATATGAATTTCCCGGTGATGATACACCCATCATCTGCGGTTCTGCCTTGAAAGCCTTGGAATGCGGCTGTGGCGGCAAAGACTGCGAAGCCTGCAAACCTATATGGGAATTGATGACTGCGGTAGACGCATATGTTCCCACTCCCGAGCGTGATAAAGACAAACCCTTCCTGATGCCTATAGAAGACGTGTTCACTATCACCGGCCGTGGTACGGTAGTAACAGGCCGTGTAGAACGCGGACAGGTAAAAGTAGGTGATACCGTTCATATAGTAGGTTTGATGGATGAAGCCAAACAAACGGTAGTAACGGGTGTAGAAATGTTCCGTAAGCTTTTGGATTATGCGGAAGCAGGCGACAATATTGGTTGCCTTCTTCGCGGTATCGACCGTAAAGAAGTAGAACGCGGCCAAGTATTGGCAAAGCCGGGCAGCATTCATCCCCATACCGAATTTGAAGGTGAAGTATATGTACTGACCAAAGAAGAAGGTGGCCGTCATACCCCTTTCTTCAACGGTTATCGTCCTCAGTTCTATTTCCGTACCACAGACGTAACAGGTGTAGCCAATTTACCTGAAGGCGTAGAAATGGTAATGCCAGGGGACAACGTTAAAATGAGTATAGTATTGATTACGCCGATTGCTCTTGAAGAAGGCTTGCGTTTTGCTATTCGCGAAGGCGGCCATACTGTTGGCGCAGGTGTTGTTTCCAAGGTTATTAAATAATCAAGCTAAACGCCAGATGTTTCATCCGGTGAATTAGCTATATTTTCAGCTTAGGTTTTAGCGAAGCTAAAAGCAAGATTGAATTAATTTGAAAATCCTATATTGAATTTGCCAGATAAAAAACCGGAGCAGGTTCTCCTGCTTCGGTTTTATTTGTCCTTCTTTTACTGCTTGACATAACAGGGTAAAATATGTTAAAGTATCTAGGTGAATTTATGTGAATTTATACGGATTTATTATGATAGGTAGATTGTGTTTTTGACGGGAGGTGGCACTGATGCGGGTAGCAATAACCCTGGCATGCAGCGAGTGCAAAAGGCGTAATTACATTACTACAAAAAACAAAAAAACCACGCCGGATCGTATTGAATTACAGAAATATTGCAGTTACTGCAAAACTCATACTGCACACAAAGAGACTAAATAAGCAAGAAGTTAGGATGTGAGCCAATGGCTAAAGAAGTGGCTGTAAGCGGCAAAACTAAAAAAGCACGAAAAAGCAAAAATTTCTTTCGCGGCACTTGGAGTGAATTAAAAAAAGTCCACTGGCCAACTAAAAAAGAAGTGGTCAAATACACTGCTGTTGTATTATCCACTGTAATTATCATGGCCGTATTTTTTTGGATTTTAGATATGATTCTTTCCTTGGGTTTGGGGCTTGTTATCTAAGCTTTTGGCATGAGTGATTTTGCCTGTTAAGGAGGTGTGGCGGTTTCTTGCGGGAGCCCGCCTCAATAATTATGGAAAAAGAATGGTATGTTATCCATACCTATGCCGGGTATGAAAACAAGGTAAAAGCAAATCTGGAAAAACGTGTTGAATCCATGAATATGGAGGAAAACATTTTCCGTATTGTTGTGCCTATGGAAGATGAAGTTCAAATCAAAGACGGCAAACGTAAAATTGTAAAAAGAAAAGTATACCCCGGTTATGTAATGGTTGAAATGCAATTGACGGATACATCCTGGTATGTTGTGCGTAATACACCCGGCGTTACAGGTTTTGTTGGCGCCGGTTCAAAACCTGTGCCTTTGGCTCATGATGAAGTTGAGATGATTCTTGCTCAAATGGGTTATACCGAGCAAAAATGGAAAGTCAATTTTGAAGTGGGTGAAAATGTACGGGTAGTAAACGGGCCTTTTGAGGGTATGCCCGGTGTAGTTGAGGAAATTTTCCCGGATAAAGGTAAGGTAAAACTTTCCGTATCCATGTTTGGAAGGGATACTTTGGTTGAACTGGAATATCCCCAAATAGAAAAAATGATTTAGAAATCATTTTGAGTTTTTATCAATGGGTTTCCCTGCATGGGGTTTTCCCTAAGCAGTTAGTGGGAGGAGCTAATGCTCCGCCAGACCACATTTTGAATGAGGAGGTGTCCAAATGGCAAAAAAGGTAATGGCAATAGTAAAATTGCAAATTCCTGCCGGTAAAGCAAATCCCGCACCCCCTGTTGGCCCTGCATTAGGTCAGCATGGTGTGAATATCATGGGCTTTTGCAAGGAGTTTAACGAAAGAACACAGAAAGATGCTGGGTTGATCATCCCTGCGGAAATCACTATTTATGAAGACCGCTCTTTCACTTTTGTTTTGAAAACTCCCCCTGCAGCAGTATTGCTTAAAAAAGCGGCCAATATTGAAAAGGGTTCAGGCGTTCCCAACAAAGACAAGGTTGCTACATTATCCAGAGCTAAAGCTCGTGAAATAGCTGAAAGCAAGATGGCAGACTTAAATGCTGCATCTGTTGAAGCCGCTACCCGTATGATCGAAGGTACTGCAAGAAGTATGGGTATTACAATTACCGACTAATTGCATTTGTTTAAATAATGTGGGAGGAATTTTCCGTATACCACAAAGGAGGTTTTTATATGCCGAAACATGGCAAAAAATATTTAGATGCAGTAAAATCTTTTGATAACACTAATTTATTTGAACCAAAAGAAGCTTTGGCTTTGGTAAAAGCCAATGCTAAAGCAAAATTTGACGAAACTATTGAGTTGTCTGTTCGTTTGAGCTTGGATCCTCGTCAGGCCGACCAGCAGATTCGTGGTGCTGTTGTATTACCTAATGGTACGGGTGTAAGCCGTAAGGTTTTGGTTTTCGCTAAAGGTGAAAAAGCTAAAGAAGCGGAAGAGGCCGGAGCCGATTATGTTGGTGCTGAAGAATTGGTAACCAAAATCCAAGGTGGCTGGTTTGATTTTGATGTAGCTATTGCCACACCTGATATGATGGGTGTTGTTGGTAAAATAGGCCGTATCTTGGGTCCCAAAGGTTTAATGCCAAACCCCAAAACCGGTACCGTAAGCATGGATGTTGCACGTGCTATTGCCGATGTTAAAGCCGGTAAGGTTGAGTATCGTTTGGATAAAGCAGCGAACATTCATGTTCGTTTGGGTAAGGCTTCTTTCGATGTTGATAAATTACTGGAAAACTATCTTACTATTATTGAAATTTTGCTCAAAGCCAGGCCCGCCTCGGCAAAAGGTCAATATATGAAAAATGTTACTGTATCTTCTACTATGGGTCCCGGGGTAAAAATAAATCCCTTGAAACCTACAGGTAAATAAGTTATAATAAAGCGAAATGCTAGATGTTTCATCTAGTGAATTAGCTTATATTTTATATTTATAGCTTAGGTTTTGACGAAGTCAACATCAAGCAATAATAAACAAGCATTATACCGCAGACAGCAGGTTCTTAGGATTAAAGGTAATACGCCTGCCGAGGTAAGCGCTAAATATCTTTTGATATAAAGCTCCTTACCGTACGGTAAGGAGCTTTATATTTTTTATTTAATGGATATGTACTTTTAAGGAGGTGTAACAATGGAAAATAAACCCCAATTAGTAGTTAAGGAAAATCAGGTTGCGGAATTGCAATCCTGGATCGCTGAAAGTTCAGGCGTGGTTTTGACGGATTACCGTGGTTTAACTGTATCTGAAGTAACGGAATTGAGAGCAAACTTGCGTAAAAATGAAGTTGGTTACAAGGTAGCTAAAAACACTTTAATTAAAAGAGCAGCCAATAATTTGGAAATAACAGATTTGGATTCTCATTTTGCAGGACCTACAGCTATTGCTTTTGCTAAAGATCCTATTGCGGTTGCCAAAACTTTGGTTGAATTTGCGGAAAAGCATAAGGCTTTGGAAATCAAAGCAGGTTTGTTGGATGGTAAATTTGTTGGTATTGATGTTATTAAAAACTTGGCAAAATTGCCTTCCAGGGAAGTATTGCTTGCTAAAATGCTTGGTTCTATGCAATCTTCATTGTATAGCTTTGTTAGAGTTATTGATCAGATCCGTGAAAAACAGGAAGCGGTTACTGCCGCTGAATAGTAAATCATAAACTAAAAAGAAAGAATAAGAGGTGTATATAATATGTCTAAAGTTGACGAAATCATGGAATTGGTAAAAGGCATGACCATTCTAGAATTGGCTGATGTTGTTAAAGCTTTTGAAGAAGAATTTGGTGTAAGCGCTGCTCCTGTTGCAGTAGCTGGTGTTGCCGGTGATGGTGCTGTTGCAGGTGCCGCTGCCGAAGCTCAAACCGAATTTGATGTTATCCTTACTTCTTTTGGCGAAAAGAAAGTAAATGTTATCAAGGCTGTTCGTGAAATTACCGGCTTAGGCTTAAAAGAAGCTAAAGAATTGGTAGAAGCCGCTCCCAAACCTATTAAAGAAAAAATTGCCAAAGAAGAAGCTGATGCTGTTAAAGATAAATTGGAAGCTGCAGGCGCAAGCGTAGAAATCAAATAATTTTTTATATAATAAAACACCCTCTGTAAAGGGGGTGTTTTTTGCTTGTTTTGAGGGGGTTGGGTATATATAATAACTTTTGTGGTTTTTTATCACTCAATCTGCTTGACTAATTTATTTAAATATGCTAAAATTATTGTTACTGCTAAAATGGTGAATTATATCTTTTACTATTAGCAAATGCTTAGCGTAGTATAAGAGGTACTTTGCCCATTTTAGTAGTGTTTTCCTGTTTTTGGAAGTGTTTTTGAAGGCTTATATTTGATGAGGGGTGAGTTATTTAATGAACAATCCCGTAGCCAGTACGGTAAGGCAGCGCAGAAATTATGCCCGCATTAAGCAGATAATCGAAATGCCGAATTTGATTGAAGTGCAAAGGCGCAGCTATCAATGGTTTTTGGAGGATGGCTTGAGGGAAATTTTTGAGGATGTTTTTCCCATACAAGATTTTACCGGAAATTTAGTTTTAGAATTTGTAGGTTACTCTTTAGGTGAACCAAAGTATGATGTTGAAGAATGTCAGGAAAGAGATGTTAGTTTTGCGGCGCCTCTTAAAGTTAATGTTCGTTTGATCAATAAAGAAACGGGCGAACTTAAGGAGCAAGAGGTTTTTATGGGAGAATTCCCGTTAATGACTGAAAAAGGTACTTTTATTATTAATGGTGCCAAAAGGGTTGTGGTTAGCCAGCTTGTACGTTCCCCCGGTGTATATTATCATATAAATATGGATCCCAGCGGTGCCAAACTTTATGGTTCAACAGTCATTCCCAATCGTGGTGCCTGGCTCGAGCTGGAAAGCGATGTAAATGGCAATGTATATGTAAGGGTAGACCGTATGCGTAAAATACCTGCAACTATTTTGGTAAGGGCATTGGGCTATGGTTATAATGATGAAATTTTAGAGTTGTTCAATAATCATCCCGCGATTCAGGCAACCTTGGAAAAAGACGCTACGGATTCCGTTGATGAAGCGTTGGTTGAAATTTATAAACGTTTGCGTCCGGGTGAACCGCCTACAGTAGATTCCGCGCGGTCTTTATTATACAGCTTTTTCTTTGATCCCAAACGTTATGATTTTGGTAATGTTGGGCGTTATAAAATAAATAAAAAATTACAGCATGGAATTTTGCGTTATACAAATGAAGAAGGTAAAATTTGGTCTGATGAGGAGCAGGCTTATGTTGACGAAGCACCTGTAAAACAGGGGCAAGAACATAGCTATATCCGCCATCTTACCAAACCTGATATGATTTGTACAATCAAATACTTTTTGGAAATGATGGATGGCAAACATGATGCCGACGATATAGACCATTTGGGTAACCGTCGTTTACGCAGTGTGGGTGAGCTTTTACAAAACCAGTTCCGTATTGGTTTGGCTCGTATGGAAAGAGTAGTAAAAGAAAGAATGACCATTCAGGATATAGATGTTATAACACCACAGGTTTTGGTCAACATTCGCCCTGTACAAGCTGCTATTAAAGAGTTTTTTGGTAGCAGTCAGTTATCCCAGTTTATGGATCAAACTAATCCTTTGGCAGAGCTTACGCATAAGCGCCGTTTAAGCGCTTTGGGCCCCGGTGGTTTATCTAGGGAGCGTGCGGGTTTCGAGGTGCGCGATGTTCATCATAGCCACTATGGCAGGATGTGCCCGATTGAAACTCCTGAAGGTCCTAATATCGGTTTGATAGGTTCCTTATCCACTTATGCCAGGATCAATGAATTTGGTTTTATTGAAACACCTTATCGCAGGGTTGCGGATGGTCATGTTTCGGATATTATTGATTATCTGACTGCCGATGAAGAGGATATATATGTAGTTGCTCAGGCAAATGAGCCAATGGATGAAAATAATAATTTCATCAACAAGCGTATCAATGCTCGTTTTGGCCATGAAATTTTGGTGGTACCTGTAAACCAGATCAATTATGTGGAAATAAGTGCTCAGCAGTTGGTTTCTGTGGCTACAGCTTTGATTCCATTTTTGGAACACGACGATGCCAACCGTGCTTTGATGGG
>DGYV01000022.1:7289-7541 GCA_002398485.1 Peptococcaceae bacterium UBA4997
AGATGGCGTAGTTTCTCGTGTTACAGGTGATGAAATAATCATAAAGGGCAATGACAGCAGCTTGGAAATGCATAAGCTGTTGAAATTCCGTCGTTCTAACCAGGGTACTTGTATAAACCAAAAACCAATTGTACGTTTGGGGCAAAAAGTTATCAAGGGTGAACCTATTGCTGACGGACCTTCAACCGATCATGGTGAGTTGGCTTTAGGACGTAATGTATTGGTTGCCTTTATGACCTGGGAAGGCTATAA
>DGYV01000022.1:7811-8235 GCA_002398485.1 Peptococcaceae bacterium UBA4997
CATATTGAAGAATATGAGTGTGATTCTCGTGATACCAAATTGGGGCCTGAGGAGATTACACGTGATATACCTAATGTTGGTGAGGATATCTTAAAGGATTTGGATGCAAACGGTGTTATCCGTATTGGCGCGGAAGTTCGTCCCGGGGATATTTTAGTTGGTAAGGTTACCCCTAAAGGTGAAACGGAACTTACTGCAGAAGAACGTTTGTTGCGTGCCATCTTTGGTGAAAAGGCCAGGGAAGTGCGTGATACTTCTTTGCGTGTGCCTCACGGTGAAAGCGGTAAAATAGTAGATGTACGCTTGTTTAGTGCCGAAGCAGGAGATGAATTATCTCCCGGTGTAAACCATTTGGTGCGTATTTATATTGCCCAGAAACGCAAAATTTCCGTAGGGGATAAAATGGCAGGTCGTCATGGTAATA
>DGYV01000022.1:8486-8817 GCA_002398485.1 Peptococcaceae bacterium UBA4997
TGAATCCCTTGGGTGTGCCTTCCCGTATGAACATTGGGCAGGTTTTGGAATGTCACTTGGGCATGGCTGCCAAAAAACTTGGTATGTATGTTGCTACCCCTGTATTTGACGGTGCTACAGAAGATGATATTATTTCCACGATAGCGGAAGCGGGTATGCGTGATGACGCTAAAACTATTCTTTATGACGGCCGTACTGGTGAACCTTTTGACAGCCCGATTACAGTTGGTTATATGTACATTCTTAAATTGGCACACTTGGTAGACGATAAGATTCACGCTCGTTCTACGGGCCCGTATTCCTTGGTAACACAGCAGCCTTTGGGTGGTAA
>DGYV01000022.1:9015-9782 GCA_002398485.1 Peptococcaceae bacterium UBA4997
CAGCAGCCTTTGGGTGGTAAAGCTCAGTTTGGCGGCCAGCGTTTTGGGGAAATGGAAGTTTGGGCTTTGGAAGCTTATGGTGCGGCTTATACCTTGCAGGAAATTTTGACCGTTAAGTCCGACGATATTGTTGGCCGTGTTAAAACCTATGAGGCTATAGTTAAAGGTGAAAATGTACCTGAGCCGGGTGTGCCGGAATCCTTTAAGGTGTTGATCAAAGAACTGCAAAGCTTGTGCTTGGATGTTAATATCCTTTCTGAAGATAACAAGATCATTGAAATCAAAGAAGATGATGATGATGTAGTTGAAACAGCTAAAGAACTGGATTTGGATATTGGCTTACCAACTCAAACGCCTGTTGGTGGAAATTTGCCTGATGGCAATAAGACTGATTCAGCAAAAGACGATGGTGATGTTGACGTGGAAGATAATTTGGATTTAGCGGATGAAATTGATGTTGATGATATAGATGCCATCGAGCTGAATTTGAAAAAGCTTAAACAGATGTCTATGTTGGAAGATGAGGATGATGATGACGATTTAGTAATTCCTGCTTTGGATGATGATTTGAATGAATAGACACAAGAACAATCAGGCAAGTAATTAAGCACATAATGTTGGTTATAGAGTATTTATTGGAAGGGGGATTACCCTTTGCTGGATGTCCGTAATTTTGATAGTATGCGTATAGGCTTGGCTTCTCCTGAACAAATTTTGGAATGGAGCCACGGAGAAGTAAAAAAACCGGAAACCATTAATTATCGTAC
>DGYV01000022.1:10066-10200 GCA_002398485.1 Peptococcaceae bacterium UBA4997
GATCGCTGTGGTGTAGAAGTAACTCGTTCTAAAGTAAGGCGTGAGCGTTTAGGCCATATTCAGCTTGCCGCTCCCGTAAGCCATATTTGGTATTTTAAGGGTATACCCAGTCGTATGGGGTTGCTTTTAGATGT
>DGYV01000022.1:10350-11008 GCA_002398485.1 Peptococcaceae bacterium UBA4997
CACATATGGTATTTTAAAGGAATCCCCAGCCGTATGGGCTTATTGCTGGACATCTCTCCCCGCGCGCTGGAAAAAGTATTATATTTTGTTTCCTATATAGTGGTGGATCCCGGTGATACACCTTTACAGGAAAAACAAATTCTTACGGAGGCCGAATATAGGGAAAACCGTGAAAAATACGGTAATGCTTTTCGTGCGGGAATGGGTGCTGAAATCATCAAGGAAATGCTTGCTTCTATGGACTTGCATGTATTGGAGGAAGAACTGCGCCAGGAATTGAAGGATGTGAGCGGCCAACGGCGCATCAGAGCCATCAGGCGCCTGGAAGTTGTAGAGGCCTTTCTTACTTCGGGCAATAAGCCCGAATGGATGATTTTGAATGTAGTGCCTGTTATACCTCCCGAATTGCGTCCCATGGTTCAGTTGGATGGTGGGCGTTTTGCTACCTCTGATTTAAATGATTTGTACAGACGTGTTATTAACCGTAATAACCGCTTAAAAAGATTATTGGATCTTGGTGCTCCTGATATAATCGTTCGTAATGAAAAACGTATGCTCCAGGAAGCGGTGGATGCCTTGATCGATAACGGACGTCGCGGCCGTCCCGTAACGGGCCCCGGCAACCGTCCTTTGAAATCTTTATCCGATATGCTTAAGG
>DGYV01000022.1:11138-14892 GCA_002398485.1 Peptococcaceae bacterium UBA4997
AAATCACTTTCCGATATGCTTAAGGGTAAACAAGGGCGTTTCCGTCAGAACTTGCTCGGTAAACGTGTTGATTATTCGGGCCGTTCCGTAATCGTTGTAGGGCCTGAATTGAAAATGCACCAGTGTGGTTTGCCTAAGGAAATGGCTTTGGAATTGTTCAAGCCTTTTGTAATGAAGCGTTTGGTGCATGATGACTATGCTCATAATATCAAAAGTGCTAAAAGAATGGTAGAAAGAGTACGCCCGGAAGTTTGGGATGTTCTGGAACAGGTCATCAAAGGCCACCCTGTGCTTTTGAACCGCGCACCAACCCTGCACAGGCTTGGTATTCAGGCTTTTGAACCTATTTTGGTTGAAGGCCGCGCTTTACAGATTCATCCTTTGGTTTGTACTGCGTATAATGCAGACTTTGACGGCGACCAAATGGCTGTACACGTTCCGTTGTCTGCGGAAGCACAAACCGAAGCTCGTTTGCTTATGCTTTCCTCTAATAATATTTTAAATCCCAAGGATGGCAGGCCCGTTGCTTGTCCTACTCAGGATATGGTTTTGGGTTCATATTATCTTACTATGGTCAGGAAAGAGCATGAATATAAACCCGAGACAACCCATAAATTTGCCAGCTATAACGAGGCATTGCGTGCATATATCAATGGTGATATTGATATGCACCATTGGATCGAGATTCCCAAACCTGCAGAATGGGATAAAATATGGATATCCAATGATGATGAAGTACCTTTTGCTAAGGATGAGCGTGGACGTTACAAGCGTCTAGTTACCAGCATGGGAAGGTTGATTTTCAACTATGAAATCCCATTGCCCAGAGAGATGGGTTTTTATAATATTGAAATAGGCAAAAAAATGCTTGCAATTATTGTGGATCGTTGCTACAGGCGTTTGGGTGTGAGTCGTACCGCGGAATTATTGGATGGAATCAAAGCGCTTGGTTATAAGTATTCCACCAAAGCCGGGATTACCGTAGGTATGATGGATATTCAGATCCCTCCGGAAAAGAAAACCATTATAGATGAATCAGAAAAAATGGTACTAGATGTTGAAGATGAGTACAGCATGGGCTTAATGACGGAAGATGAACGCTATAACAGAGTAATTGGAATTTGGTCCAAAGCTACAGAAGATATTACCAAACATTTGATGACCCGTTTGGACAGATTCAATCCTATCTTTATGATGGCCAATTCAGGTGCTCGCGGTAATGTACAGCAGATTCGTCAGTTGGCAGGATGCCGTGGTTTGATGGCAGATCCATCAGGCCGTATCATCGACTTGCCCATTAAATCGAACTTCCGTGAAGGCTTAACGGTTTTGGAATTTTTTATTTCAACTCACGGTGCTCGTAAAGGTTTGGCTGATACAGCATTGCGTACGGCAGACTCGGGTTATCTTACCCGCCGTCTCGTAGATGTTGCGCAGGATGTTATAGTACGTGAAGATGATTGCGGTGATACTCATGGTATTTGGGTTGATGAGATCAAAGACGTTGAGGATATTGCCGAACGCATTGAAGGCCGTATTGTTGTAAGTGATATAGTTAATAAACAAACAGGCGAAGTTTATGTTAAAGCCGGTGATATGATCGATTTGCCTACCGCTGAAATTATTAAAAAATATTTGGCTACCTTGCCCATAGATGAACGTAAAATCAATATTCGCTCCGTGCTTACCTGCCGTACCCGTCATGGGGTGTGTCGTAAATGTTATGGCAGGAACTTGGCAACAGGCGGCATGGTGGATATTGGTGAAGCTGTGGGAACAATCGCCGCTCAATCTATTGGTGAGCCTGGTACTCAGCTTACCATGCGTACTTTTCACACAGGTGGTGTTGCGGGTGATGATATTACTCAAGGTTTACCGCGTGTTGAGGAATTGTTTGAAGCGCGTAAGCCTAAAGGCCAGGGTGTTATTAGTGATATTGACGGTACTGTTCATATTGAAGAAAATGTTGATAACCGACGCCATATCATGATTTTACAGAAGGATGAAGTTAAAGCTGAAATGATGGTGCCTTACGGTTCCCGCTTAAAGGTTGTTGAAGGCCAAAAGGTTGAGGCCGGCGATGAACTTACCGAGGGTTCTGTAAATCCACATGATTTGCTTACGGTCAAAGGGCCGCGCGGAGTTCAAATGTATTTGCTGCGTGAGGTACAGCGTGTTTATCGTTTGCAAGGTGTTGATATCAACGATAAGCATATTGAGGTCATGGTTCGTCAGATGCTGAAAAAGGTCAAAATAGATGAACCCGGTGATACTCATTTGCTGCCCGGTACTTTTGTTGATAAATTTGACTTTGCAGAGGCCAATGAAAAAGTTGTTGCTCAAGGTCTTGAGCCTGCTACTTGTATACCGGTGTTATTAGGTATTACGAAAGCTTCTTTAGCTACTGATTCCTTTCTTTCGGCAGCATCTTTCCAGGAAACTACCAGAGTTCTTACGGATGCCGCCATTAAAGGTAAGGTTGATCCTTTATTGGGGCTTAAGGAAAATGTTATTCTTGGTAAGCTTATTCCGGCAGGCACAGGCCTTTCACGTTATCGTGATATAGATGTTCAAGCTATTGAGACTAAAACCTGCGAAAAGGGAAATAGCGTTTTGGAAGAAATAAGAGCTGAATAAACACAACTAATCATAACGGGAGGATTTTTGGGCATAATAAATGCTTGAAATTCTCCCGTTACTTTTCGAAAGTATAAATAAAATTTGAAAACAGCTTAGAATCAGGCCTTTGCAGTGGTTTTCTTTTTGTTGACATTGTTAAAATTAGGTGATAAAATAATAAAGTACGCTATTTTGGGAGGTTTATGGATATGGCTCTGGAAGAGTTAAAAAATGCCAAGCTTGTTGTTGGCACAAAACAAACTCTGCGCGCTCTTTCCAAGGACGCTGTCTTGCAGGTTTATATCGCCGGAGATGCTGACCAGCGTGTTATTTTTCCCCTGCAGGAAATGTGTTCATCCAAAGGTGTAGCCACCGTTACGGTGGCAAGTAAAGCAGTATTGGGCAAAGCCTGTGGCATTGACGTAGGTACTGCTTCCGTAGCTTTGCTTAAATAGCAAAGTGTTTTGGTTTTTGGTCGGGAACGGACTATAAAGCCATGGGTTGCTGAAATAAAATTTTTTTGAATTTCGGGGAAGGAGGTGGACGTTTTGCCTACCATTAGTCAATTAGTAAGAAAAGGCCGCCATGATATAGTAAAACAATCTACGGCGCCCGCTTTAAAAGAATGCCCTCAAAAAAGAGGTGTTTGCACTCGGGTATATACAACTACCCCGAAAAAACCAAACTCTGCATTGCGTAAGGTAGCTCGTGTTCGTTTAACCAATGGTATTGAGGTTACCGCTTATATTCCCGGTATCGGCCACAATTTACAAGAACACTCTGTAACTCTTGTGCGTGGTGGCAGGGTTAAGGACTTGCCCGGTGTTCGTTATCACATTGTACGTGGTGCTTTAGATGCATCCGGTGTTAATGATCGCAATCAAGCTCGTTCTAAATATGGTACCAAAAAACCAAAAGGTGCCGCAAAAAAATAATTGATAAGCCTTAGGGCTGACTATACAGTAATAGCTGTAAAGGGGGGAAAGATATGCCCAGACGTGGTGGAGTACCCAAAAGAGATATTTTGCCGGATCCGGTGTATCATAGCACTGTTGTTACTAAGTTCATTAATCAAATAATGCTCGATGGCAAAAAAGGCCAAGCTGAGAAAATAGTATATGGTGCATTTGATATT
>DGYV01000022.1:15079-15337 GCA_002398485.1 Peptococcaceae bacterium UBA4997
CGGGTGCATTTGATATTATTAAAGATAAAACCGGTAAAGATCCTTTAGAGGTTTTTGAAGAAGCAATGAAAAATGTTATGCCTGTGCTGGAAGTAAAGGCTCGTCGTGTAGGCGGTGCCAACTATCAGGTTCCTATTGAGGTGCGTACAGACCGCCGTCAAACCTTAGGTATTCGTTGGGTTGTTACCTATACGCGTAAACGCGGAGGTAAAACCATGGAAGAAAAATTGGCTGCGGAACTTATGGATGCTGCGGCTA
>DGYV01000022.1:15532-15729 GCA_002398485.1 Peptococcaceae bacterium UBA4997
GATGCTGCGGCTAATACGGGTGCTTCCGTTAAAAAACGTGAAGACACTCACAAAATGGCTGAAGCCAACAAAGCATTTGCGCATTATCGTTGGTAGAAACTTTGTCTTTAAGGCATTTGGTATATTAATTAATGGGAGGGTAAAATGCCCAGAAAAAATTCACTGGAAAATACTAGAAATATTGGTATCATGGCACA
>DGYV01000028.1:0-13378 GCA_002398485.1 Peptococcaceae bacterium UBA4997
CATTTCATCATCATTCTTCAAAATCCATCATCCTGTTAAGCAAAGCTTGATCAATGTGAACTTGAGCAAACTTAATAATCTTATGGATTTAATGGGTGAAATAGTTATTACGGAATCTATGGTAACCGCTATGTCGGGGATGCAACAAGATGGTGCTGATAACAATTTTACCAAGGCTACCAGGCAGCTGCGTAAGCTTACCGATGAGCTTCAGGAGATCATCATGTCTATACGTATGGTGCCCATTTCCAGTGTTTTTCAAAAAATGAACCGTATCGTAAGGGATATAAGTAAGGAACAGGGCAAAGATGTAAAGCTGGTTTTGGTTGGTGAGGAAACTGAAGTTGATAAAACTATTGTAGATAGCATGTCCGACCCGCTTATGCATATTGTGCGTAATGCTATGGATCATGGTATAGAAAACCGTGAGGAAAGAGCTAAAACAGGTAAGGCAGAGGTGGGTACCATTACATTAAGCGCTCAAAATACAGGCGGTGAAATCTTGATTTCCGTTTCGGATGATGGCCGCGGTATCGATAAGGAAGCGGTTTTGGCTAAAGCCAAAAAGCAAAATCTTTTGTACAAGCCGGAAAAGGATTATACGGAACAGGAAATATTCAATTTCCTGCTTATGCCCGGTTTCTCTACCAATGAAGTGGTAACCGAATACTCAGGCAGGGGTGTGGGCATGGATGTGGTGAAATCCACCATCATTAAAAATGGCGGGGATATTTCACTTTCCAGTGAATTGGGTAAAGGTACCAAAGTTGTATGTAAAATACCGCTTACCTTGGCTATAATCAACGGCATGAAAATATCGGTGGGTGAAACCGTATTCATTATTCCCGTAAATAATATACGCCAATCCTTTAAAGCCAAGGAAAGCGATATAGTGTTTGATACGGAGGGCAATGAAATTATTAAAGTTAGGGATAACTATTATCCTGTGATCAGACTACACGGTTTTTATGATATTGATACGAAAATCACCTCTGCCGATGATGGTATTATGATCATGGTGGAAACACATGATTTGGCGTATTGTGTATTTGCCGATGCTTTGATCGGTGAACAGCAGGTAGTGGTGAAGCCGCTGCCTCTTTATTTGACCCAATATAAAATCAAAAATACGGGCATCGAAAGCTGCGCCATTTTGGGGGATGGCAGTATAAGCCTGATTTTAGAGCTGCACAACCTTTATAACATCGTTAATTCTTTTGGCGCCGCAGTTTAGTAAAGCAGCGTGCAATTAAATAGGGAGGACGTATGATACGTTTAACTGAGCAGGAATTTTATGACATAGTAAGCTATGTGAAAGCCACTTATGGTATCGATCTATCCAAAAAAAAACAGCTTATAGAATCACGCATGTACCCAATTCTATTCGAAAGAAATTTGGATAACTTTACCGATTATTTTAATTTGGTAAGAGGCAGGAATTCCGCTGAAATCACGGTGATGCTGAACAGGCTTACTACGAATCATACATATTTTATGCGTGAACCAACCCATTTTGAGTTTTTAAAAAACAATCTTTTACCTGTTTGGAAAAAGGAAAAGAAAGAAAAGGTTTTGCGTATTTGGAGTGCTGGCTGTTCTTCCGGTGAGGAGGCTTATACAGCCATTATGGTGCTTAAGGATTATTTTGGTTTTCAAAAATGGGATTATAGGATTTTGGCAACCGATATTTCGGCCCGTGTTATTGAAAACGCCCAAAATTCTGTTTACAGTAAAGATGCTTTGCAAAATATCCCCAAATTGTGGGTAAATAAATATTTTATAAAAAAGGGGGACGATCAATATATTCTAAGCGAAGATGTCAAAAAGGAAGTTATTTTTAAATATTTTAATTTAATGGAAAGCTTTATCTTTAAAAACAAATTTGATTTGATTTTTTGCAGGAATGTAATGATTTATTTTGACCAGCCTACCAAAAAAGCCTTGATTCAAAAATTTTATAATGTGCTTAACCCGGGAGGTTATTTATTTATAGGACATTCCGAAACCATACAGAATGGCAGTACTGATTTTAAATATATAAAGCCTTCTATTTATCATAAAGAATAGGGTTTTGTAAAGTATAAGGATTAGGCTGGAATAAGGAACAGAAAGGATAAAAAAGTAAAAGGGTAAAAATATGACATCAAAAATCCTAAGAGTTTTGATTGTGGATGATTCCGTTTTTTTTCGTGCGGTTTTGCAAAAAGCTCTTGGTACAGACCCTCAGCTTAAAGTAATAGGTACGGCTGCGAATGCTTTGGAAGCGGAAAAGAAAATTGAGGAACTTAAACCGGATGTAGTGACCATGGATGTGGAAATGCCTAATATGCGTGGTACCGATTTTTTAAAAAAACTGATGCCGGTAAACCCTGTACCTGTAGTGTTGGTAAGCGCCTTAAATTTAGGATTGTTTGAGGCTTTGGATGCGGGAGCTATTGATTTTGTGAAAAAGCCCGCTGCTTTGGATGGTAACGAATTTGAAAGTTTCTGCGCTGAGGTTTGTTCTAAAATCAAAGTTGCCGCCACTGCCAAAATTCAAAGAAAAACTATTAAAACCACCTCGAATTCTCCTACCAAGCTTAATAATGCCAACATCCATAATCTTGTAATTGCTATTGGGGCTTCCACAGGCGGTACGGAAGCTACCCTTGAAATATTAAAGCATCTGCCTGTTGATATACCAGGGATCGTAGTTGTGCAGCATATGCCCGCAGGCTTTACCAAAATGTATGCCGACAGGTTGAACAAGCTGTGCAGTATAACAGTTGCGGAAGCCAGTAACGGCAACCGTGTAAAGCAGGGCCAGGCGCTTATAGCAGCCGGTGATAAACACATGGTTTTAAAAAAGGATGCCAAGGGCTATTTTGTAAAATGTTATGCCGGTGATAAAGTAAGCGGACATTGCCCTTCTGTAGATGTTTTGTTTGATTCGGTTGGCGAAACAGCAGGCAAAAATGCTATTGGAGTAATCCTTACCGGTATGGGAAAGGATGGTGCCAAAGGATTACTGAAAATGAGAAATGAAGGTGCTTATACCATAGGGCAGGACAAACGTTCTTCCGTTGTTTACGGAATGCCCATGGTGGCAAATGATATAGGAGCCGTAATTAAACAGGCTTCATATCAGGATATAGCTGGAATAATCATTAAACAGCTAAAACAATAATTTAGGTAAGGGAGAGTTGATCAAAAACCAAAGTTTAAATAGTTATTTTAGAATTTGCCAAAAGTTTTTAAGTGATGAGGAGCACTTAATTACTGTTTAATTCCAAAAAAGGTTTTTTATTTGTTGTTTTAACCTAAAAACAAATTTAAAAACCTATGGCGGTTGGCAAAGCTTACCGAAAATCCGCCCGTATTTGCGAGGCGTGTTTTTCTGTAAATATATAAAGAGGAGACAAGGCAGATGATGATAAAGAAAATAGGAACAAAAATTATTTTAGTTGCATGTATTTGTATACTATTTACGGCAATCGCTGCCATAATAGCTTTGAATATAGGCAATAATGTGATTGTGAATGATATTTTGCACAGTGATTCTGAAAGTGCTTTAACTGCCATTGTAAATGAAACCGATGATATGAAAAAATCTTCCGCTCAACTGGCGGCTGAAATAGCCCGTTCCAGTACTGCTCTTAAAGCGGTGGAAGATAAAAGCCAGTTTGCTATTGTAAACGCAGTGAAGATGATAATGAAAAGCCGTGAAATCAATGCTGACTTTGTAGTGATTACAGATAGCCAGGGTACCGTACTTTCCAGAACAGATAGCATGACAGTAGGTGATTCTGCGGCTTCTTTAAAAAGTATAAGTAAAGCCATTCAGGGGGATACGGGTTCTTATTATGAAGAAGGCAGCCAGGTAAAGCTTGCCATTACTTCTTCTGCACCTATAAAAAATGATAAAGAGCAAATAGTAGGTGCTGTTTCCGTAGGTTATAAGCTTGATAATACGGTTTTTTTGGATAAGCTTAAGGAAATAACAGCCAATGATTTTACTATTTTTCTTAAAGATACCAGAATAAATACAACTATTACGGTAGATAACAAAAGGCAAATCAATTCCCAAATGGATCCAATGGTTGCCAAGGCAGTGTTGGAGAAAAAACAAAATTACGAGGGTGAAATCAAGGCCTTTGGCAATACATATTATACCATGTATCAGCCCATTTTGGATGAAAATGATGAAGTTGTAGGTGCTTTTTTGGGAGGCAATCCCATAACCGACATCAAAGCCAGGCAAGCCAAAACTAATTTTATTGCTATATTTATAGTGCTTTTGGTTACTTTTGTTATGGTAGCGGTTTTTGCCAATTTTTCCAGAAAGAACATTGCTGCACCTGTAAGTAAAATGTCTGCTTTAGCTAAAAGGCTTGCCAACGGTGATTTGGATGCCGATGGCTTTGTATATAATTCTAATGATGAAATAGGTGAGCTGGCAGTTTCCTTAAAAACAACAGTGGAAACCTTGTACCGGTATGTTAACGATATTTCTACCCAACTTAATTATATGGCAAATGCCGATATGACTTCAGAGATAGAACAGGAATATGTGGGTGATTTCAAACCCATAAAAGATGCTATGCTAACTATATCCGATTCACTAAATACTATGCTTTCGGATATAAACCAAGCTGTAGAGCAGGTGGCGAGCGGTGCCGAACAGGTTTCAAGCGGTTCTCAGGCCTTAGCCCAGGGTACAACAGAACAAGCCAGTTCCATAGAGGAGCTTTCTGCTTCCATTAACGATGTTTCCGAGCAGATACGTCAAAATACGGATAATGTAACAGATATGAAGAAATATATCCAGGAAACAGTAGACGATGTTGAAGGTGCTCATAGCAAGATGCAGGAATTGCTCGAAGCTATGGAGCAAACAAGAATAGCCTCAGATAAAATAGGCAAGATCATCAAGGTTATAGATGATATAGCCTTCCAAACCAATATCCTGGCTTTGAATGCTGCTGTGGAAGCGGCCAGGGCAGGTTCAGCCGGTAAAGGCTTTGCCGTTGTGGCGGATGAGGTACGCAATTTGGCAGGTAAATCTGCCAACGCAGCACAACAAACATCGGAGCTTATTCAAACCTCTATAGAAAGAGTTAAAAACGGCTTTAAAATTGCGGATGAAGCGGGTCAGGCGGTTTCATCAGTATCCGGAAAAATGTATAAGATGACGGGGTCCATCAATGATATAGAAAAAGCTTCGGTTGAACAGGCTTCCGCAATCAACCAAATAACGCAGGGTATAGAACAGATCTCCGGAGTCGTTCAAAACAATTCTGCAACCGCCGAGGAAAGCGCTGCAGCCAGCGAAGAGCTTTCCGGCCAGGCTGCCATTATGTATGAACAGGTATCCAGGTTCAAGCTTAAAAATAATAAAGGCAAAAATACAAGCAATAGATTTGAAGCCGACATAATGCCTGAAAAGCCTGAGAAAACTGAATTTGAAGAAGTTTTGACTGGGCCCGTTCAAGCAGCTGAAGCTGAAGAAGGTTTTACAGAAGAACAGGTAGTGGAGGAAAGCTTTAATGAGGAAAACTTTAATAACGAAGATAGATTTTTTGAGCCTGAAGATACAAAAGAGGTAGATTACATAGAAGATGAAAATGTAAAAGATGAGTATATAAAAGATACAGAATCTGTTTTCAATCAAAGCAATAACTTTTTTGATAAATATTGATAATAAAATAAAGAATTTGATTCAGCGCCGAGTTTTACTATTAAAACAGCCCGGGACAGGGGAATGGTTTGGCAAAGGTTTTGCCTGCCATCCTCTGGTTTGGGTAAAACTACCGATAATATATTTATGGGAACGAAATTTGGTTTTTTGCGGTTTCAGTACCAGGCAACAGAGCAGCAAAGAAGGAGGATGCGATTACTTATGGACGAATATAAAGCGACGATTCTTGTCGTGGATGACAGTCCGGTAGATATTGATTTGTTGACGGGCATATTAAAAGGTGATTGTAAAATTAAAATAGCGGATAATGGTTTGAAAGCATTGGAAATATCCCGTATCGCACCGCCGGATCTGATATTGCTGGGTACAGAAATGGACGGTATGGATGGTTATGAGATTTGCCGTGTTTTAAAACATAATGAGCGTTTTAGTGATATACCAGTAATTTTTTTAACTGATGAACAGGATGTGAATTTTGAAACCAAATGTTTTGAAGCAGGTGGTGTGGATTACGTTAATAAACCTATAAACCGGGCTTTGCTGCTTGCCAGGGTAAAAACACATATTAATTTTAAAAAAATCAAGGATGTACTACATTCCTCTACTCAATATTTTGAAAACAAACTTGCTTCCAGTATTGAAAACATTTCCACAATGCAGGATGTCTTCAGCCTGGCTATGGTTTCACTGGTCAAAAATAGAGATAACGAAACCGGAGGCCATATTATGCGCACCCAGCTTTATGTGCAGGAATTGGCTTTTGAGCTTGCCAATTATAAAAAATTCAATCATATACTTACTGAAGAAAATGTAAAAATGATTGCTAAATCTGCACAATTGCATGATATAGGCAAAATTGGTATTCCTGATCATATCCTGCTTAAACCTACTGTGCTTACCCAGCAGGAGTTTGATGTTATCAAAACGCATACTGTTTTAGGCAGGGATGCTATACTTACAGCTGAAAAGATAGCCAAATATCCCAATCCTTTTTTAAAATTTGCTAAAGAAATCGTATATTCACACCATGAATGCTGGGATGGCAGCGGCTATCCCGAAGGCTTAAAAGCCAATGCTATTCCCCTTTCGGCAAGGCTTATGAGTGTTGCGGATGTATATGATGCCTTGATTAGCAGAAGGGTTTACAAAAATATGGTTCCGCATGATGTAGCGGTTAATATCATAAAGAATGATTCGGGCAAGCACTTTGATCCTGATATAGTAGATGCTTTTTTAAGAGTAGAAAGGAAATTTTACCAGATCTCCGAACTTTATGCCAGTGAATAGAATATTTATAGCAAAATCAAAGTTAAGTCTTGCCAAAAACTTAATTTAGATATAAATATAAGATATAAATAATATTTTTATGCCCAAATATGAAAATAGCAGTAAATTTTTCTAAATTTTCTCGTCTGATTGCCGATAATATTTGTGAGGTGAAAAAAATGATAAAAAATATTAGTATGAATTCTAATATGGTCTCTAACAGCTATTCCTCTCAAAAAACGGATAAAGTTGAATTAAATAAAACAGATAGTTCGGTTTCGGGTACAAACACAAAACCCAATCCTTCTTTATCTGCCAATAAGGTGGATACTATTGAAATTTCCTATCGTCCTGTCATGGATTCTTCAACCATTACGGATGTTAAAAACATGATCGTAAATGATGTGAACAAGGATGCGGAAGTTCAACATCTTAAGACTTTGAAGTCACAGGTAGACCAAGGACAGTATAAGGTCGATGTGGAAGAATTGTCGCGCATCATGCTTGATAACGAATGATTCCGGCAATAAGTTTTGATTTTTTCGGGTAAGGGCTCAATCTACTAAATGGAGTGAAATTGCTAATGATAAACAAGAGCTTATCGGATGAGCTGATCTCATATTTTGAGCGCTGTCTTTCCTTTTATGAAAGTTTTTTAGAGCTCGAAGCCAATAAATATAATGATATACTAAACAATATCCTAAGCTCTATTGACCAACATGTTAAGGATGAACAGGTTTATATGATGAAAGCAAAAGGTTTGGAGGCTGAACGCACTAAACTGGTAGGGCAAACCGAAAAACCTAATGCTACCTTCAAAGAACTGATACCTTTATTGGATGAGTCGGTAAGGGAACAGGCTAAACAGCATTTTGAAAGCTTATCGGCCATTCTTTTGGAGATGAAAGAGGTCAATAACTGTTGTAATCAGTTAACGGAAATAAAACTGCGTCAAGTGCAGAATTATTTGGATAGTCTGGAAAAGCAAAATGACCAGCCAGAAACCTATAACAAACAGGCGCAAAAAAGCAAGGAACCTATTAGTATGGTTTCCAAAAAAGTGTAAACCAAAAATTTAAAGCTAAAAACCTTAAAAGTTTGTAAAGGAGTTCTCTTATGAGTTCAACATTCGCAGGAGTTTATAAAGCATTAAGCGGTATTCAAACCTCGCAGCTTCAGTTGCAGGTTACGGGGCAGAATATGACAAATGTCAGCACCAATGGCTATACAAGGCAGCGGGCGGATGTTTATTCCGTTGGCTCAAGTGGCAACAATATGCGCTATGCTTCCACTACTGCTGCGGTAGGAGCGGGGGTAATGGCTACAGGAGTAAGCCAGTTAAGGGATCCTTATCTTGATATCCGCTTTCGTTCGGAAAATGCTAAGGTTGGTGATACTACAACTCAGCTCAGTGCTATGAGTGATATTGAGAATGTGCTGGATGAAGTGAAAACAGATGGTTTGGAAGCTCAAATGAAGGCACTGGTTTCGCAATTACAGAACCTTTGCGAGGATGCGGGCAACGGTGTTTCGGAAAGTACGGTTAAAACTTCCGCTTCTATATTGGTAAATATGTTCAATAATTATTCCGAACAGTTAAGCTCTATCAGAAATCAGCAAAAGGGCTATTTGAAAGATAATGCTGTTAATAAGGTTAACCAGCTTATAGGCAATATTTCACATCTTAGCGAAGAGATCAGGATGTCTGAAATCTCAGGCAGTTCAGCATTGGAGCTGGAAGACCAGCGCAATTCCATGCTGGATGAGCTTTCCCAATATGTAAATATAGAAATCCAAAAAAACAGTGTTGATATAGGCTCGGGCAGGACAGTAGACGAGCTTTCCGTTTATTTGGTGGGCGCAAGCGGTACTAAACATACTTTAATAAATAATGAAGAATACGCTAAATTTGGTTTTGGAATGGGAACTTCTGCTACTACAGGCAAGGAATGTGTTAATGTAACCTTAACCGATTTAAGCGGCAGTACCAAAACCATAAACAGTGAATTATCGACAGGTGTTTTTCACGGCTATTTAAAAATACTTAATGAAAACGGCGAATATGATGCCGGTTTTGCGGTGATAGACCCTGTATCATATAATCCTACAGGTGAAACCAGCTCTGCCAGTGGCCATGGCATAGGCTATTACCAATTATCGCTGGATACCCTTGCCCAAAAGCTGGCAGCGGTAATGAATGCGGCCAATAGTACCAGTACTGAAAATAAGCCTTTATTTGCTTCCTCGGTAGCGGGTGAGCAAATAACAGCTTCTAATATAGCTTTATCTTCGCAATGGGAAAATTCTACAGGGGCGTATATTACAACAACCAAGCAACCTTCCGGTGTGGAAGATAATTCCAAGGCTACCGATAATATCCTGGCTATGATCAAAGAGTTTTCCACGGATATTGATTTTCAAACAGAAAATGGGGTGTCGCTTTTTACGGGTACATTTCAGGAATTTGTTACCAATCTTTCCAATACCTTGGGCTTGGAGCAAGGGAATATAAGCAGTCAAAACAATACTTACAGCACTACTCTTGCCACTATAGATAAACAAAGGCTTTCGGTTTCTTCCGTTGACATAAACGAAGAGGGTATTAATCTTATTATGTATAACCAGGCTATGACTGCTGCCTGCAGGTTTATGACAACCTTGGATGAATCGCTTGATAATGTTATAAGCAAAATGGGCATTGTAGGCAGGTAGGATACTTTATGGATTTTTTAGGCGTTGAAAAGGGGTGAAAATATGCGTGTTACTATGACTATGATATCCAAACAATACAGTAAAAATTTAAATAGTAATTTAAGCTCGCTTAATGAGGCAGGTAATAAAACGACTAATTTCAGGAAGTTCAATAAGGCCTCGGAGGATCCTTTTTCCGCTGCCAAAGCTTATCAGTTAAGGCGTGAATATCAGCAAAACCAGGATTATCAATCCAATTTAAGTCTTGCCCAAAGTATGCTGGAAACTGCAGAAAGTTCAGTAACTACTATTAACAATATTGCTCAGGAAGTAAACTCTACGGATATACTTAAAGCCATAACCTCAACTATGGCGTCAAATGATAAAAAAATTGTATCAACTAAGCTGCGTGCTACGCAGGAAGCCATAGTATCTACTATGAATACACAATTGGGTAGCAATTATCTTTTTGGCGGCTCGGGTGCCGCATCCGCTCCCTTTACGCTGGATGCTAACGGTAATCTGCTTTACAGAGGCGTAAATGTAAATACGGGGGAAAATTCTGCAGGAGCAACTTCTGATGTCAACGGTACCAAAATTTGCTTTGGTGTGGCTAATACTGATCTTTTTAACGGTTATACGATAACTATAGAGCAAGGCCTGAATTTGGGGCGCGGTATTGAAAGCATAAATGTAAGCGGTGGTAATATAGCCATTACCTTGAACGCAGAAGGTAGCAATAATGGTGAGCTGCAAACTGCTTTGCAAAATCAGCTGGACAATGCTTTTACAGCAGCAGGCATCGGTACAGCCGGTATGGATTTTTCGAAAATCACTGTAAGCGGTAATGCAAGTGCCACTGTAAAAACTTCCGAATTTGTGAGCGGTAACATGGTAAAATCTACTATATCTAATATTGTAGATTTAGACGCGTTGGCCAATGAGAAAATCTATGTGGATTTAGGCTTGGGGCTTAATGTGAATAATAATAATGTACAGGCGCAAAGTGCTTTTAACATATCTATGCCGGGTATTGCTTATTTGGGTTACGGAACCAATGCGGACGGTACACCTAAAAATATTTATTCGCTTTTGGGTAAAATTGCCGACCAGCTTGAATCAGGGGGTTTTTCAATGGATAATGTTAAACCTTACTTGAATGCTTTTGATGATTCACAGCAGCAATTGCTTACCAAAATTACGGATATAGGTGCAAGGACTGATACCTTGGAGTATACTCAAAAACGTTTGGAGAATATGGAAGACAGCCTGCTTGCCAAAATAGATAAAGTTGAATATGAAAATCCTGTAGATGCCATAATGGATTATAAAATGCAGCAATATACATATACAGCGGCTTTGCAAATAGGTACAAATATATTACAGCCAACTTTTTTGGATTTTATGAAGTAAGCTATAATAATTTTTAAGGAGTGAGGTTCACTTTTACATAGCAGCTATTCAAAAATATTGAAAAAGATAGCTTCTTGAGTGAGGTGAAAAAAATGGAACAATTAATACAAATAAAAGCTATTCCCATGCAAGTGGAATTAAAATGCACAAGGGCCAGAGCAGAAATTTCAACTGAAAAAGCTTCCTATGAAATGACCAGGAGCAGAGGCTCGTTAAGTATCAATCACAGCTACCCCAGGCTGCGTGTAGATACTTATGAAGCTAGAAGCAGTATGAATTTAAAAAGCGTGGCCAGATCCGTGCAGGATTTTGGTAAAGCCGGTGTACAAGCGGCTTATGAAGCCACGTCCAGAACTGTACAGGAGGGTAATATGCTAATGGATATAAGCGGGAACAACAATGCTATAGCTGATATTATTTATAGGCGTATGCAAGACACAACTGAAACAGCTATGGTTTTTTTGCCTTCAGTACCCGCAGAAATCAACTGGGAATCAGGAGATTTAAGTATGAAGTATGAAACAGACAGGCTGAGCTTTGACTGGCGCACCAACAGTAATCCGCAATTTGAATATACGCCCGCTGATGTTCAGTATATAGTTAAACAATACCCCAAAATAGAAATACAGTATGTTGGTGGTCCCAATTATATACCGCCTTCGGCGGATCCGAATTATGACCCCGAAACCGATGCTAAGCTTAAGCTGGATGTTACGGCCTAGTATCTTAGGATTAATGTAAACTAAGTAAAACGAAAAGGTATACGCCCAATTTCTAATGCAAGGAGGCAGTAATGAATATGAGCGAAAATAGTGCTCTCAAAGCCAAAAAAGCAGCGCGAATCATAATCAGCTTTCAAGAAGGTCTTTACGGCTTTGAGGATGTTAAGGATTACATTCTGCTGCAGGAGGACGAGGCCAAAACTATTTGGTCGCTCCAGGCCGCATACAGTGATGTGCCCTCATTTGTTGTGATCAATCCTTTTATGGTGCTGAAAGATTACAGCCCAATTCTTTCCCATAAGGATTTAAAGTCGCTGGGTATGCCCAATGAGGAGGAAATTTGTTTTCTTGCTGTAACGGTGCTTAAAGAAAAAATAGAGGAATCCGTGGCAAATTTGAAAAGCCCTATAGTTATTAATGTTCGTACCAGGCAAGCAAAGCAAATTATTTTGGAAAACAACAATTATCCTATTCGCTGTAAATTGTTTCCTAATTTAAAATAGAGGAGGATGCTTATGCTGGTTATTACACGCAAAAACTCCGAATCTTTTTTAATTGGAGATAATATCGAAATTAAAATATCGGATATCGGGGCGGAAAGAGTAAAAATATGTATCGATGCGCCTAAAGAAATATCTGTTATGCGCAAGGAGCTTGTGGAAACAAGCAAGCTCAATCGGGAAGCCGGTACGCTTACAGATTCTGAAGCTTTGGCTCGTTTGAAAAATTTTCTTAAGTAAAATAATTTAAGTATTTGCTTTAAAATTATTTAAAATAAAAATCCCACTAACCAATTTAGGTTTTTGTGGGATTTTATTTTTATATGCTTTGTGGCTTGGTTTTATCGATTACGGATTTGCCACGCCATTTACCTTTTTTGTAATAAGTATAAACTATAACAAGCCCCATGAGCCAACCAATGGAAACAGACCACCAAATACCGTTGGGGCTGTTCATATATTGGGAAAGGATATAAGCAAGAGGTACCCTTACCAATATCATAGAAAATATGGTAACAATAAGGGGAACTACAGCAGCACCTGCTCCGCGCATCAAGCCGTTATAACAAAAAGTAACGGCTATTATAAAGTAAAATGGCACTATCCTTACCAAATAATCATGCCCTGCCGCAATAGCCGCGGGGTTTTCATCAAATAAGCCCAATAAGGGTGTGGCTAAAAGCAAAAGCAAAGCTGCGGAAAATATGGAATACAGTACGGATATTTTAATAGAGGATTTGGTGCCCACCTCTATCCTATACATTTTTTGTGCACCTATATTTTGGCCAACAAAAGTAGATACGGCGGCGGAAAAGCTCATAATAGGCATAAAGGCAAATGAATCTATTCTGGATGCTGCTGTAAAGCCGGCCAAAACATCGGAACCGTAACTGTTGATCATGGATTGGATGAGCAGCAAACCTATGGATACCGTCATTTGCTGTAAGCCTGTGGGAATGCCTATGGCTATTATATTTTTAAATACTGTAAAATCAAACACAAGGTTTTGCCATTTTATGCCCAATTCGGGGTTGTGTTTGTTAATGTAAACTATACTTATAATAAATGAAACGGTTTGGGCGGCAAAGGTGGCAAAGGCAGCACCTGCC
>DGYV01000028.1:13559-13775 GCA_002398485.1 Peptococcaceae bacterium UBA4997
GGCAAAGGCAGCACCTGCCACACCCCAATCAAAGCCAATTACAAAAAGCATTACCAAGGCAATATTAACAAAGGTTGCAATAATAAGAAAATAAAGCGGGGTTTTGGAATTGCCTATACCTCGCAAAATACCGCTTATGGTATTATAGCCAAACATACTGATACTGCCTAAAAAGGTTATATCCAAAAAGATTTTAGCTTGGTCAAAAACATCCGC
>DGYV01000006.1:0-1066 GCA_002398485.1 Peptococcaceae bacterium UBA4997
GGTTTAACAACCATGAAGATAACAACGACCACAAAGGCAATAGCCGAAGCATAAGAGGCACCGTTGGGGAACCAACCTGAAACAAAAACCTCAATAAAGCCCAACAGCATACCACCGGCGATAGCTCCATAAATACTGCGAAGGCCACCAACAACCGCAGCGGAGAAACCTTTAATACCGTACATAGAACCGGCATCAAAACGCAATACCCCACTGTAGGAACCGATCAAAAAACCTGCGATGGAAAGCAAAATGCCGCCCAATACGAAGGTAAAGGTAACGGTAGAACGAAGATTGATACCTGTCATATAAGCAAGCTCTCTATTTTGAGCAATAGCCTGCATAGAGATGCCCATTTTTGTCTTTTTTAAGAAGGTGAACAGGAATATCAAAATAACAACTGTTACAGCAAGAATAAAGATATTCCTAAAAGAGAATGCTGCATTACCGCCAATGGATCCCAATGGGATCAATTCAGGAAATGGCTGCGGATTTCTGCCCTTAGGGAAGAAAAGACCAACACCCTCCCTTATTACAATACCAAGTGCGATGGTGCTCAATAATGGCATTAAAGGCGGTGCATCCTCAAACGGTTTGATTGAAAACAGATATGTGAGAAGCCCCAAAATAGCGCATAAAACACATGAAATGACCAATAATAAAAGAATAATTACCACAAGCGGCAGGTTAATTAAACCTGTAGTGGCGATAATCATGTATGCACCCATTAAAGCAAATGCACCAAAAATAGCTATATCACCTGAGCAGAACACAACAACATCCAGCACACCAAAGAAAAGTGAAAAACCAATAGCTACCAGAGTATAAGTGCAGCCCAGTAATAAAGCATTTACTATTTGCGACAAAAATTCACTCATTTAAATCCCCTCGCCCCTTTCTCCATAGCTTGTCCCATATTCTTATTACACGCTTAACGTGATGCCCGCGAATACAATGACCCCCTACAAGGAGATGCCCTTATGAGCATCTCCTTGTTTGAGGTTTAAGCTTTGGATCAAAATTAATTCTTTTACCCGGCTAAACCGGATTTTAGACTATTTAGTAG
>DGYV01000006.1:1239-6169 GCA_002398485.1 Peptococcaceae bacterium UBA4997
TAGACTATTTAGTAGGTAATGTACGGGTACCGGCAGCATATTCGGAATCTTCCCAAGGAACCCAAGCGCCGTCCTGAACTACCAAGGAATAAACCATAGGCTCAGTGGTTTGGCCAACTTCATCAAAAGTGGTATGGCCTAGCAAACCGGTCATATCAACATGGGCAATAGCATCTACCATTTTTTCTGCTGTGGGAGCGCCTTCAATAGATTCCAAAGCGGCCAAGATTACCTGTGCTGCGTGGTAAGCATAAGGGGTGAATGCGCCAACGGGCTCGGTAAAGCCTGCTGCTGCATAGTCAGCCAAGAATTTTTGACCAGCTTCGGTTTTGGTGGGATCGGTACCGGGTTTGATGGAATAAGTACCTTCAGCCGCTTTGTTTCCTGCTGCGGTGATAAAGTCTTCAGAGCAAATACCCGAAATACCGCAAAGCAGTATATCATTCATGCCAAGCTCTTCCATTTGACGAGCAACTAAGCCGCCTTCCAAAGATACGCCGCCAAAGAATACAGCATCGGGCTTAGCGGATTTAACTTTGGAAAGGATAGGACGGAAATCAGTGGTACCGGTTTGGACTTCATCAAGGCCTACTACAGTAGCACCTTCATAATTGGCCAATTCAGCTTGGAAAGCTGCGGTATTGGATTTACCGTAAGAAGTGGTATCGGAAATAATATAGAAGTTTTTGTAACCTAATTCTTCAATAACTTTTTGTGCCAAAGGCTGATTTTCCTGAACATCGGTTGGGCAAATACGGGTGATATAAGGATAGTTATCAGCATTTGTTAAATTTGTACCGATAGCACCCCAAATCAATAAGGGAATACCGGCGGACTTGCAAATGGGAATAGTTGCTTCAGCAACGGGGCTATTCCAGTGACCGGAAATAGCGATTACTTCGGGATCAGCAACCAATTTCTGAGCGGCGGAAGCGCCTGCTTCAGGTTTGGAAGCGTCGTCCATTGCAACAACTTTAACTTCGTACGGCAATGTGCCGGCTGCATTAGCTTGATCAAAAACTAACTGGAAAGCATTACGAGCTGCGGAACCTTCAGCTGCATTAGCACCCGTGATGGGACCCATGAAACCGATTTTAACCAATGCAGGCATTTCTCCATCGCCACCTGGTTCATCTGTGCCGCCACCGCAACCTGCTAGCAAGCCGATTACCATCATGAGAGCAACTGCTAAAACTAACCATTTTTTTAGCTTCATTAAAGTACTCCTCCTTTTTTTTTGCTTCTTTTCTTCTGTTTTCCTTTTTATGCCAAATAGCTTTTTGACCCAATTAAAGCCTGTGGCACCACTTAAGTTTCAATATCTAAAACCATAAGTTTTTGATTCTCCGCCAAATATTGTTCCGCTTTGTTTAACATAAAATCAAAAACGGTTTTTGGTATTAAAAAATCAAAACCTAAGCTATATTGGAAACCTGCATGCAAAGCCTAGTTACATAACAGGGTTTTCCACATATTCAGACTGCCTTAATTCTTCCACATTGCCTTCCATAACGATTTGGCCCTTTTGAATAACATAACCGTAATCGGAAACTTCCAGGGCTTTATCAGCATTTTGTTCAGCAAGGAAAATCGTCATGCCTTCCTCTTTAAGGTGTTTGATAACTTCAAAGGTTTCTTCAACCATAATAGGAGCAAGACCCAAAGAAGGTTCATCCATCAAAATGATTTTGGGCTTGGCAAGTACGGCACGGGCAATGCTCAGCATAGTGCGCTCACCGCCGGATAAAGTACCTGCTTTTTGCCACAAGCGTTCTTTAAGAATGGGGAAGGATTCGTAAATCAATTCCAAACGCTGCTGCACTTCTTTTTGATTTTTAGCATAATAAGCACCCATGCGCAAATTGGTTTCAACTGTCATTTTGGGGAAAGAACCAACCCCTGCGGCTACAATCGCCATACCGGCTTCAACTCTTTTGTGGCTGCCCAGGGAGGTAATATCGTTATTTTCAAACCTGATAATGCCTTTATCCGGCTTGATCATACCTAAAATGGTTTTCAACAAAGTAGTTTTACCTGCGCCGTTCGCACCCAAAATGGCAAGGACTTCACCCTGCCTTACGTGTAGAGAAATATTCATCAAGCAGGGGATACGGCCATAACGGGTATCGATATTTTCTAATTCTAAAATGTGTTCTTCTGAGATTACGTGACCACTCATGCTTTGGCACCTCCCAAATAGGCTCTGATAACGTCCGCATCATGAACAACATCATCATATGTGCCTTCAGCAATTTTTTCACCCGCGTTAAAAACAAATATCCTTTCGGGTACTTCTTTCATAACTTTCATATCGTGTTCAATAATTATTATGCAGATATCCTGAATTTTTTCCTTGATTTTGCCAATATCCCGCATCATGCTCATTGTTTCATCATCATTCAAGCCTGCTGTAGGTTCATCCAAAAGTAAAATTTTGGGTTGACCAACCAGCGCCCGGCTGATCTCGATTCTCCGCCGGTCGATGTGGGGGATATTCTTTGTCAGATCATAACGGTGATCAACCAAGTCGGGGTTAAAATAACAAAGCATATCCATGGCTTCCTGCAGATTATCCGCCAATTCACGGTTTACTTTACCGGGGCGAAAAACCGCCTGTGTTAAAGAACTTTTTTGATTTTTGTATAAGCCGATCATAACATTATCGGCCACACTTAAATCCCAGCAAAGACGGCTGGATTGGTAAGTACGCGCAATACCTTTGTTGTAAATTTCAAAAGGCTTTGCTTTTGTAATGTCCTCACCGTTGAAAATAGCTGTACCTCTTGTAGCAGGGTAGATGCCTGAAATAAGGTTCAGGAATGTTGTTTTACCGGAACCGTTAGGACCGATAAGCCCGACAACTTCGCCTGAATTGATTTCAAAATCAACACCGTTTACTGCCCACAGACCGCCAAAATTAATGGACAGATCCTTTGTTTCGAGTAAAGCCAAATTTTTTACCTCCCCTCTTATTCCGGTATAGTTTATTATAATGCGGTTACACCGCCTATACCCAAAAGCTTTTGCTTTTACAGCCCTAATTTTTTCATCTTTATGTTAAAATTTATGTTAAAACAAAAAATTGACACAATATTCATCACTATAAAAGGCAAGTTTAAATTTTCTGTTTTTTCATGTATTTTACATATTAGCTATTAATCCAAAAAACCCTCTTTTATATTTGAAAAGAAACCCTTTTTTAAGAGAACTTTTATAGTTAATTTAGATAATAAAGACTTTTAGCACTGCTTAGCCTTCTTATAAAAATTTTTTATTTTCTTCATAGCGCAAGAAAAAAGTAGCCGAGCTACTTTAAAAAGATATGTTATTGCTTTATTTGATCTTGTATAAAAGTTTAGACAATTTACATAGTTTTTGCAACTGTTTTTAAAATGTATACTTGTATGCAATGCGATTTAATGATTTAACGCTTTTGCTTAATAAACCCTAAGGCTTGCTTAATAAGTGGTTTATATAAAATAACGATAATGCCTTCCAATTAGATTGCGGCTGATATTTCCAATTTTCTTGTTTTTTCAGACTATTTCTAAGCTTTTAGGCTTTTTTCTGGTTTATTGCTAACTTACACCTTTTTATTTTTAGCTATTATGATAAATATTATACAACTTTATTTCGCCAAAGTGTTTTTTAAAAGTATTTTAATGTATTCCTTCCTTATTATAATCGATGTATTTATATACAAAGTATTATATAAGGTTATACAAAATACAAAAAGTATTTTTAGGTTGAGCTTCTTTGCCCCAAAACTATTGAAAATTAAATAGCTTTGTTTTTTATTTCTGCTTTTCTTAAAAAAATGTTGTTATTACAGTTATTTATTACAACGTTTTACTTGCTTTTTACAACACCGCTCTTTACTGAGATTGCTGTTAAGAATACAATAAACGCACAGAAAAGGACAGGATACACTTAATCAACACAAGAATATCCAACCATACACATACCTTTTTTAAATAAATTGGAGTGCTAATTATGCGGAAAACCAAAATAATCTGCGCACCTAGGCCTGATACGGCAGATGAAAAAACATTACGTAAGCTTATGCTTTCCGGCATGAATGTTGCCCGTTTCAATTTTTTCACGGTACTCACGCAAGCCACAAATCTACCCTTATATGGTAGAAAAACTAAGAGATGGGCTGTATCTGCCCAAAAGCAGCAAAGATACCTTATTTGCTGCTTTTTCTTTCTTAAAGTTAAAAGAGCTTTAATCAAATATCGGTTTGGCCCAGCTTTTGCAGGGCAGCGGCAATAGCGGCATTATATACAGTTTTTAGAGCTACACCATTTTTTTCGGCCAGCTTTTTAATACTTTCATATTCGGGAGCAATATTTTTGTTAATACCTTCCCCGCCTATTTTTACCTCAACTTCCCCCCATGGCGTTTGGCAAAACATGGTCTCTCTAGCTAAAGTATAGCGTTTTTCCCTACGGCTGCGTACTCCCAAAGAGGTGGTCTCGGCAAGCACCAAAGCAGCTAGGCCATCTGCCAAAGCAGGCGGGCAAATTAGCGTAAGTTCAAAAGCAGGGCGATTCTTCTTCATATATATAGGGGTATAATAAATATCCAAAGCACCTTTTTGCAGGGCTTTTTCTACCAGGTTACCTAAAATTTCACCCGTGCAATCATCCAAGGAGGCCGTTAGTACCAGCACTTCATCCGCAGTGGCAGCGGGAGCAAGCTCGCCTACCATCACCCTGAGCATATTGGCATAACCATAATCTTTCGTACCACTGCCATTGCCTGTTGTTGTTACCATCATGGGCGGGCATTCCCCGAAGGATGTAGCCAAGGTGGTGATAAGGGCTGCGCCCGTAGGTGTTACGGTTTCCCCCGCCAGGTCCAACGGCACAGTGGCAATACCGTGAATAAGCTCCATTACAGCAGGTACGGGCACAGGCAAACATCC
>DGYV01000006.1:6365-6653 GCA_002398485.1 Peptococcaceae bacterium UBA4997
GGCACAGGCAAACATCCGTGCGCACAATCCACCCAACCATGGCTTATGGGCAAAGGCGAAGAATATATCTTCTCCACCCCCAACAAATGTAGGCAACACAGGCTGCCCACTATATCGAAAATAGCATCTACCGCGCCTACTTCGTGAAAATGAATCTCGCTTATATCCACACAATGCACTTTAGCTTCCGCCCGGGCTAAATTAGTAAAAACACGAACAGCGTTTTCTTTTACCCAAAGCGGCAGTTCAGCGGCATTGATGATTTCAGTAATATCCGCAAGCTTGCGG
>DGYV01000006.1:6831-17760 GCA_002398485.1 Peptococcaceae bacterium UBA4997
CAGTAATATCCGCAAGCTTGCGGTGTTTGTTTTCGTTTTCATAAAGCACCTTCACAAAAGTGGTACGGATGCCTTGCTTAAGCACAATTTGCTTTTCCAAGTACGCAGGCAAATTCAACATAGCCAAAAGCCTGTTCAGCTTTGCCCAGTCTACCCCCGCGTCTACCAATGCACCCAAAGTCATATCGCCGCTTATACCTGCGGCGCACTGAAAATAAACCGCCTTCATAAAACACCTCGTAGAAATTATTTAAGTTGATGATTTTACAGAATTCTTCTTTTATTTATAAAAGCTTTAGCTAATATTTTTATCCATACTGCCACTGCGGAAGCCTTCCAAGTCCAAGCAGATATAGCGGAATCCCAATTCTTTCAACTTTATTATGATTTCCGCACGCATTTCCAAAGCATGGCCGTATTGACAGGCCTCTAATTCTATCCTGGCTATTTCATGCTGAAAGCGCAGGCGGCAAGGGGAAAAGCCCAGTTCTTCCAAAAATTCTTCACCTTTTTTTACCATGGCTATTTTGGCTTCCGTTAACTCGGTATGATACGGAAAACGTGTAGCATAACAAGGCTTGGCCGGTTTATGGGCATTGGACAGGCCTTCTTTTTCCGCTAAGGCACGAATATCTTTTTTGGTAAAGCCGCATTCCCAAAGGGGCTGCCAAATTTTAAGCTCCTTTAAGGCCTGCAATCCGGGGCGGTAAAGACCCATATCGTCGGCATGGCTGGCTTCCGCCAGCACCACTGCCCCTAAAGCCTTGGCTTCCGCCAGCATAGCGCGGAATAGGGCTTTTTTGCAATAATAACAGCGAGCAGGATCGTTATTTTTTACCTCCTCTATAGCTAAGGGCGCGGTTTGCAGTACTATATGCGGTATGCCCAGCCGTTCGCAAATAGCTTTTGCTTCCGCTACCTCCTTTTCACTGACCAGACAACTTGAGCAGGTAATTGCGCAAGTAGTACCCGCTTTGCGGTATTTGGCTGCTATAGTAGCAAGCAGGCTGCTGTCTACCCCACCGGAAAGAGCAATCACCAATTTTGCGGGTTCGGCTATCTTTTGGGCAAGTTCCGCTTCTTTTGCGGCTAAAGCAGGGTTTTCTTCATAAAAAGTTTTCATGGAAGCACGTCCTTTCCTGCTTTCCTATTCAGTTTTTCTTTAAGTTTATGATTTAATCATAAAGCGCTAGCTTAAGCCTGTCAATAGCCGTTTTAAGTTTAATTTGAATTAAATTGTCAGAATAAAGCGGTATTATTTAGCAAAAATAACCAAATAAGCTTAGACATTTAAATATGTTTGTTGTATAATTTAGGATATATATTAAAATATAAACCCTAAAGCAGGAAAAGCCCTACTTAAGGCTAATAGTTAGGGAATACACAACATTAAGGAGGTTTTATTGATGGGAAGCTTATTATTACCCGGCCCAACGCAGGTACCGCATAAGGTGTTGATGGCAGGTGCCGCGCCTATGGTGAACCACCGTGGCCCTGAATTCAAAAAAATGATTGACGAAATGACTCAAAACGTCAAAAAGGTTTTCAAGACTCAAAATGATGTTTTCACCATAACCAGCTCCGGTACAGGTGGTTTAGAAACCGTTGTTGCCAACTTTGTAAACCGCGGCGATAAGGTTTTGGTAGCCTCTATAGGTAATTTCGGCGAACGCTTCAGGGACATTGCCCTGCAATATGGTGCAGAAGTTCAATTCATGGATTTCGGTTGGGGCAACGCTGCCGATCCCGCACAGATCAAAGCGGCTTTGGATGCCGATACCAACCATGAAATAAAAGCCATCTTCATTCAACATAACGAAACTTCCACCGCGGTTGTTAACCCTATAAAAGAAGTTGCGGAAGCTCGCGGCAACCATCCTGCGCTTTTGATTGTTGACTCTGTAAGCGGTATGGGCGCTGCCGACCTAAGGATGGACGAGTGGGGCCTTGATGTAGTTGTGGCCGCCAGCCAAAAAGCCTTTATGGCACCTCCCGGTATTGCTTTTGTTTCCGTTAACGAAAGGGCTTGGAAAGTTGCGGAAGCCAATACCAATGCCAAATATTATTTCGACTTGCTGAAATACAAAAAGAACCTGGCTAAGGGCCAAACCCCTTTCACACCTGCCATCAGCACTATTTATGCAGTTTATGAATCTGTAAAAATGCTTTTGGAAATGGGTATAGACGATGTTATAGCCGAACACTATTTCCGCAGGGATATGGTTCGTGCCGCTATTCGCGCTTTGGGGCTTGATTTGGTTGCCCCCGATGAAATAGCCTCCCCTGCGGTTACTGCTATTTACGCTCCCAAAGGCATAGACCCCATTAAATTGCGCAAGCTGATAAACGAGCGTTATCATGTAGTTATTGCGGGCGGTCAGGGAAAATTCCAGGAAGTTGCTTTCCGCATCGGCCACTTGGGCTATGTGGAAGACTTAGAAATTTTAGGTGCTATTGCCGCTTTGGAAATGGCCTTACATGAGTTGGGACATAAATTTGAGCTTGGCGCGGGCGTTGGTGCTGCCCAAAAAGCCATTATGTCCCACAGGATAAAATAATTTTTATAACAACCAAAAACAGCCATATCTTTATGGCTGTTTTTCTTTTTGCCTCAAAGCCTGTTTTTTATAGGTTCAAGCAGGAATATGCTTTGTTTGCTAGAAAAGTAATAGGATAGGCAAAATTATTCCATAATAAGCCTTAAAACTATTCATAATAAAATAAGGAGGAAAAACCATGTTAGACATGAAACAGGTCAGCTCAAACCCCGAACAGGTTATTCAAGGATTAAGAAAAAGGGGCATTGAGTTGTCTTTGGACAAATTTCTGGAGCTGGAAGCCCGCAGAAAAGCCATCCTGGTAGAAGTAGAACAAATGAAAGCGCGCCGCAATGCCGATTCCAAAAAAGTTGCCGAGCTTAAGAAAGCGGGTGAAGATGCTTCTTCCATCATGTCTGAAATGCGTGATTTGGGTGAAAAAATAGATGCCATAGACGCTGAACTGCGCCAGATTGAAGATGGCCTGCACAATGAACTGCTTGCAATACCCAATATCCCCCATGAAAGCGTACCGGCAGGCACATCCGATGAGGATAATAAAGAGATCCGCCGCTGGGGCACCATACCCAAAATAGCTAATCCCAAACCCCACTGGGATATAGGTGAAGAACTAGACATTTTAGACTTTGCGCGCGGCGCCAAAATAACAGGCGCACGCTTTACCGTATATAAAGGCATGGGGGCTCGTTTGGAACGCGCCCTCGTTAACTATTATTTGGATACCCACACCAAAAGGGGCTACACGGAAATTTTCCCACCCTTTATGGTAAATTCCAACAGCATGACGGGTACAGGTCAACTGCCTAAATTTGCTGAGGATATGTTCCATATAGAAAATACCGATTATTATTTAATCCCCACCGCCGAAGTACCCGTTACCAATCTATTTGGTGGCGAAATTTTGGAAGGCAACCAATTGCCCATCAAATTATGTGCTTATTCCGCTTGTTTCCGTGCCGAAGCAGGTGCCGCAGGCAGAGATACCCGCGGTTTGATTCGCCAACACCAATTCAATAAAGTAGAGCTGGTTAAATTCGCCAAACCCGAAGAAAGCTATGATGATTTGGAAAGCCTTACCGCCGATGCCGAACACCTTTTACAAGGTTTGGGTTTGCCTTACAGAGTAGTTACTCTTTGCGGCGGTGATTTGGGCTTCAGCTCTGCCAAAACTTATGATTTGGAAGTATGGCTGCCCAGTTTTAACTGTTATAGGGAAATTTCTTCCTGCTCCAACTTCCAGGATTATCAGGCACGCCGTGCCAATATACGCTTCCGCAGGGATGCTAAATCCAAACCCGAACTAGTGCATACTTTGAACGGTTCAGGTGTAGCGGTAGGCCGCACCGTGGCGGCAATTTTGGAAAACTACCAACAACCCGACGGCAGCGTTAAAGTGCCTGAAGTGCTGATTCCTTATATGGGCGGTTTGGAATACATTAAATAAACCTTTGTTTATGGCAAAAACTCAAATTATAAAAACAAAACCGTTTCTAAAAAAGTTTGACCCCAAAGGAGGTATGTTTATGGCAAAAACCGTAAAATCACCATTATGCGAAATGCTGGGCATAACCTACCCCATTTTTCAGGGCGGTATGGCCTGGGTTGCTAAAGGCAGGCTGGCGGCAGCAGTAAGCGAAGGCGGCGGCTTGGGTATAATAGCGGCCAGCCAGGCTCCCGCCGAATATGTGCGTGAGCAAATTCATATTTTAAAAAGCCTTACCGATAAGCCTTTTGGCGTAAATATCATGATGCAAAGCCCCTATGTTAAAGAAATAGCTGAATTGGTGATAGAAGAAAAAGTACCTGTCCTTACTACGGGTGCTGGTAACCCCACACCTTATATGGAAGCTTGGAAGGCTGCGGGTATAAAGGTATTCCCTGTTATTCCCAATGTTAAAGTAGCCAAAAAAATGGCGGCCGCAGGTGCGGCAGGTTTAGTTGCCGAAGGCATGGAATCCGGCGGGCATATTGGTGAAATGACCAGTATGGCTTTATTGCCCCAAGTATTGGACGCTGTAGATATACCCGTATTGGCAGCAGGCGGTTTTGCCGATGGCAGGGGCTTGGCAGCAGCGCTGTTGATGGGCGCCGCAGGCGTACAAATGGGCACAGCCTTTTTAGTTGCCGAAGAATGCGATATTGCTCAAGGCTACAAAGATAAAGTAGTAGCCGCTCAGGATACGGATACAGTTATTACAGGCCGCAGTACTTCCCATGTGGTTCGCTCAATTAAAAACCAAATGACTGCCCGTTATTTGGAAGTTGAAGGCAGCTGTGCCGAAAACAAAATGGAGCAGTTGGAAAAATTAGGCGCAGGCGCTTTGCGCAGAGCTACCGAAGGTGATATAGAAATGGGCGCTTTAATGGCAGGCCAAATTGCAGGCCTCGTAAAAGAAGAAGCACCAGCCGCAGTTATCATAGAACGCATTATGGATGATGTGGTAAAAGTGCTTAAAAAAGCCCAGAATTTGCTGTAATAAAATAGCTGCATATTATTAAATATGTTGGTAAAAAATAAAAGTTTTTTAGATTGTTTACATCGTTACCAATTAAATTTATTTATGACCAAATTAAAGAACCGTTGCAAATCAATATTTGCAACGGTTCTTTTTCATTGTTTTGTTAAATACCAACTGAAAAACACTTACTTTTACTGTATAATATAAATTTGATTCCACTTAATTTACTGCTTTAACAGCCACTTTTTAAGGGCTTGGGCATCATTAAACATTGCTGAAGGCTTAAACATACTTAAAGTTTCCTCATCCCCCATGCCCCAAGTAACTGCCACAGTAGCACAGCCTGCTGCATTACCGCAATCAATATCATAAGGGCTGTCGCCTACCATTACGGCGGCAACAGGTTCTATAGCCAAATTTTCAAGAGCCAGTAAGGCAGGTTCAGGCTCGGGTTTATGTTTTTCCGTATCCTCGGCACAAACTATAGTTTGAAAATAATCCTGCAAACCCAAAAAGCCCAAAATCGTTTCCGTGCTTTGGCGGCGCCGCGCCGTAACCACTGCAAGAGCTATCCCCTTTTGCTTTAAGTCTGTGAGCATTTCCCTTATATAAGGATATACTTTAATAAGTTTTTCCTGATGCCGATTGCAAAAACTCGAATAAACCTCCAAATATTCCTGTGAGCGCTTGCCCGCCAGTTTAGCCGCTGTATTTACAATGGGCAGGCCAATGGTGGAACGCAGATAATCTTCATCATAAGGCAGTTGCATTTGTTCATGGGTAAGTTTTGCAGCATATAAAATCAACGGCAGTGAATTTATCAGGGTACCGTCCAAATCGAACAAAACCGCTTTGATACTCATTTTATTCTTCTACCCCCATAGCAATTTCTTTTATCGCTTGAATGGCATAATCTATTTCATCTTCCGTATTAGCAGAACCAAAACTGAAACGCACGGCACCTGTTTCCGCAGTACCCATCAAGCGATGCGCTAAAGGTGCGCAATGAAAGCCGCCCCGCACCCCGATATGATATTGCTGATCCACCAAAAAAGCAAATTCACCGCTGGAAAACCCTGCTATATTTACTGCCACCACAGGCGTACGTAATTCCCCCACAGGCGGCCCATAGAAAACCACGCCTTTTATTTGGCTTATGCCTTGCAAAAACCGTTGGGTCAACTTTTGCAAGTGGGCGGAAATATTAGCCAAGCCCTGTTCCTTGAGCCAGCTTACACCGGCGCTCATGCCTGCTATACCGGGCACATTCAGGCTGCCGCTTTCCAAAAGATCGGGAAAAAGATTCGGCTGCTGCCAATCGTGGCTTTTACTGCCTGTACCGCCCTGCTTAAGGGGTTTTATTTCATTTACTCTTTCCCCCACATAAAGGCCGCCGCTGCCCAAAGGTCCATAAAGCCCTTTATGCCCGGGAAAAGCCAAAAGATCTATTTGCATATCCTGAATATTTATGGGCAAAAAACCTGCGCTTTGTGCCGCATCCACTAAAAACAGCAGCCCATGCCTGTGGGCAATTTTACCTATTTCCCGAATAGGCAAAATAGTACCTGTAACATTGGAAGCATGAACACAGGCCAGCATTTTGGTATTAGGTTTTAGCATGATTTCGATTTTGCTTATATCTATATTGCCTTTTTCATCCACAGGTACCATTTCCGCTTCAATAAAACCTGCTTTATGCATACTCATCAAAGGACGCCACATAGCATTATGCTCTAACGGCGAATAAAGTACATGATCGCCTTTTTTAAGGCAGCCTTTTAAGGCAATGTTAAGACCTTCCGTGCAATTATTGGTAAAAATAAGACGGCTTGGTTCACTGCCCCCAAAAAATCCAGTAAGGTTTTCTCTAGCTTCATGCACGGTGCGAGCTGCCTCCAGCGCCATGGGAAAAGCCCCCCTGCCCGGGTTTGCACCCGCTTTTGTAAGCATATGCACCATTTTATCCACTACCACCTTTGGCTTAGGAAAACTGGTAGCAGCATTATCCATATAAACAAATTTTTCACTCATCACTTTTACCTCCGCTTGTAAATCATAAATCTTTTATACTAAGATTTTATATTAAAAATCTACATCGGGCAGCAATATGTCGATAAGCCTCTGCAAATCATCATTATTATAGTATTCGATATTGATTTTGCCGGTATTGCTCGTTTGCGGTAAAATTTGTACTTTTGTGCCCAACTTTTGGCGCAGATGTGCTTCTGCTTTAAGTAAAATTTCGGGTTGTAACACATACTCCTCAGTTTCTTTTTTAATTTTTTCACGCTTTAACTTGGGTTTGTTTTCAGGCTGCCCGTAAATAAGGGCAGGGTTTTTTGCCAGCCTTTCACACTGCCTTACGGAAAGGTTTTCCGCCAGGATCCGCCTAAGCAGAGCTTCCCTGTCCCTCAATTTGTTAATTTGTAAAAGCACGCGTCCATGTCCCGCGCTGATTTCACCTTTTTTCAAGTGTTCCAATGCTTCTTCCGGCAAATTCAAAAGACGCAAAGTATTGGTTATATAAACCCTGCTTTTACCAACTTTTTCCGCCAATTCAGCATGGCTGTATGAACAAGTATCCATCAACTCTTTATAACAAAGGGCTTCTTCAATGGCATTTAAGTCCTGCCGCTGAATATTTTCAATAAGCGCTACCTCCAATGTAGTATTGTCATCAAATAGCCTTACCACACAGGGTATTTGTTTTAAACCTGCTATGTTTGCTGCCCGATAACGCCTTTCTCCCGCAATTATTTGGTAAGTGCCTCCCTCCTGAGGACGCACCAAAAGAGGCTGCAAAATGCCCCGTTCCCTTACAGAATTCACCAATTCCTGTAAAAACTCCTGTGGGAAATCCTTACGGGGCTGGTTCGGGTTAGGCTCAACCTTTTCTATAGGCAAAAGCAGCACTTTTTCACTGCTTATTTCTTCTTCCAACTGCGGATTATCAATCAATAATGCACCCAAACCTTTGCCCAGTCCTTTTTTTGCCATAATGATACCTCCTGCTTTTTAGTTTAGCCTTAGTTTTGAAAACATGATACCGCCAAAACCAAGGCAGTTTTTTAACTAAAATTGTTATGTTTATTAGCATAAGCTAACTTTACTGCATATAGTATTATTTGTAGTTTCATATTTGATATAACTAACAATATATTGATAGCTTTTTAAATAATTATATAATAATGAAGAAACTATTTCAAAAGTCTTATTTAATTTGCTTTCAAGCATTTTTATTTACCGCTGTTCCTGGCCAATACTTCCTCGGCCAAAGCTGCATACATTTCCGCACCTTTGCTTTTAGGGTCATAGTAGCTAATAGGCTTACCATGGCTAGGTGCTTCCGAAAGCCTTACATTGCGAGGAATGATGGATGTATAAACCTTAGGTCCAAAAAATTCTTTCACCTCATCCACCACCTGTACGGAAAGATTGGTACGGCTATCGAACATTGTTAAAATAACACCCTCCAACTGCAAGCTTGTATTCAAGTGCTTGCGTACCAAATCATAGGTATTTAGCAGTTGTTCCAAACCTTCTAAAGCATAATATTCGCATTGAACTGGAATCATTATGCTGTCGGCCGCAGTCAAGGCATTTACCGTAAGCAAGCCTAAGGAAGGCGGACAATCAATAATTGTATAATCATAGCATTGACGCAGGTGCTGAATGGCTTTTTTCAATTTACTTTCCCTGGCAATAGCCGGAACAAGCTCTATTTCCGCACCCGCCAAGCTTATAGTAGCGGGCAGTACGGCAAGACTGCCGAATTTTGTAGCCAATACCAAGGTTTCCGCCGTCATATTGTTGATAAGCACATCATAAATGCTGTATTTGAGCTTACGTCTATCTATACCCAATCCGCTGGTAGCGTTAGCCTGCGGATCCATATCGATAACGAGAACCTTTTTGCCTAAATTGGTCAAACCGTCCGCAAGGTTTATCACGGAGGTAGTTTTGGCCACACCGCCTTTTTGATTGATAACCGCTATTACTTTGCCCACAATAATGCCTCCTAATAAAATCCGCTGTTTTTCGAGGTTTTAAGATAAAATTTTTTCTTAAAGCCTTTTAGCTATTTTAAGCTTACAAAGGCTTGGATGCAGGTATACCCACCCTGCGCGGGTAACTTTTGGGAGTAGTTTTGCTTTTTTCCACCATTATAATACTGCGGTTTTCTCCACCCGAAAGTTCATAATCAAAATGTTTGGCAATACCACCGCCTAAAACAGTAATGGCCTTTTTTGCCAAAAATAGTTCCTCCTCCGTGCGGCGGCCTTTCATAGCCAACATTTTACCGCCTTTTTTCAATAAAGGCAGTAAATATTCGCAAAGCACAGGCAGTACCGCCACTGCCCTGGCCATAGCAGCATCAAACTTTTCTCTATAAATGGGGTCTTGTCCTGCTTCTTCTGCTCTGGCACAAACTATACTTACATTTTTCAATTTCAAAAAAGCTGTTACTTCCTGCAAATAGCTTACCCGTTTTTGCATAGATTCCACTAAAACCAGCTGTGTTTCAGGCAAAGCAATAGCCAAAGGGATACCGGGCAAACCTGCACCTGTACCCACATCCGCTATATTTTGAACATTTCCCAGGCAGCTTAACAACCTAAGGCTGTCTGCTATATGTTTTTCTGCTACCTGTTCAGGTTCAGTAATGGCGGTAAGGTTCATTTTATTATTTGCTTCTATTAAAAAAGCATAGAAATCTGACATTTGTGCTTGTTGTTTGGCAGCAAGTGTTACATCAATTGCCATCAGGCTTTGCTCCAACGCCTGCGTAAAAGATTTTTTATCAATAATCACTGCTTGTTTCACGTGAAACATACACTCCTTTATTTCCTGCTCTTTTGTTGGGCAAGATAAACCAAAAGCACTGAAATATCCGCAGGCGAAACTCCGGTGATACGGCTTGCCTGTCCAATAGACAAGGGCTGCACCTGGGCAAGCTTCTGGCGCGACTCGTTGCTTAAGCCGCTTATGCTCAAATAATCTATTGTTGGCGAGAGCTTCTTCTTTTCCAGCTTATCGAAGCGGTCCACCTGCTCCTGTTGTTTTTTGATGTAGCCATCATATTTAGCGGTAATGCCTATTTGCTCTTTTTCATCTGCCGAAAGTGCTTCGGCACCAACAAGGCCTGTTATATCCTCATAGCTTATTTCAGGCCTTAGCAATAGTTCCCACGCAGAAACACCACGCTCAAGCGGGCTGGAATTTCTTAAGGCAAGCAAGGCTTCGGTTTTGGGATCATTATATTTAATTTTGGCTTTATGCAAACGGTTTATTTCAGCCTCTATTTTTTCCTCTTTATCTTCCAAAACAGCCATGCGCTCATCATCTACCAGGCCTACCGCATAGCCCAAACGGGTAAGACGCCTGTCTGCATTATCATTACGCAATAAAAGCCGATATTCGGCAAGCGAGGTAAACATACGATAAGGCTCTTGTACACCCTTGGTTACTAAATCATCTATCAAAACACCTATATAGGCCTGAGAACGGGAAAGAATAAAGGGCTGGGCACCTTTCAATTTAAGGGCTGCATTGGCTCCTGCCATAAGGCCTTGCGCCGCTGCTTCTTCATAACCGGAAGAACCGTTGATTTGCCCTGCTGTATAAAGCCCCTCAATTTTTTTGGTTTCCAAAGTAGGCTTTAACTGGGTAGGAAGTACACAATCATATTCTATAGCATAAGCAGGGCGAATGATCCTTACATTCTCCAGCCCAGGAATAGTTTGCATAAATTCAATCTGAACATCCTCCGGCAGGCTGGTGGACATACCCTGTACATAATATTCAAAACTGTTTAGGCCCTCGGGCTCCAAAAAAAGCTGGTGAGAATCTCTGTTTGGGAAACGGCGTAGCTTATCCTCAACCGAAGGGCAGTAACGGGGGCCAATACCCTC
>DGYV01000006.1:17925-19628 GCA_002398485.1 Peptococcaceae bacterium UBA4997
TAACGGGGGCCAATACCCTCAATAAGGCCACTGAAAAGCGGGCAGCGGTGCATATTGGCTTTGATTATTTCATGAGTTTTAGTATTTGTATAAGTAAGCCAGCAGGGGACATTCGGGCGTTCCAAAGGCTCACCCATAAAGGAAAAACGGTAGCCTGCCGTATCGCCATCCTGACGTTCCATAGCACTGAAATTTATGCTGTCTTTGTGCACCCTGGCAGGGGTACCTGTTTTAAAGCGGGCAAGCTCAAGGCCAAGGCTTTCCAAACTTGCGGAAAGAGGTATGGCAGGCGGCAAACCCGCGGGACCGGAAGGAAAATAGCAATTACCCATAATCACCCGTCCGTCCAAATAAGTACCGGTGGTAAGAACAACGGCAGGTGCCAAATAACTTGCACCTGTACGAGTTTCAATACCTGTTACTTTACCGTTTTTAGCCAAAATCCGGCAAACTTCCGCCTGTTTCAAAAAAATATTGGGCTGAGTATTCAAATATTGACGCATGGCCTCTTGATATTGGCTTTTATCTATTTGAGCGCGCAGTGCTCTTACAGCCGGGCCTTTACCGGTATTCAAAAAACGAATTTGTATTTGGGTTTGATCTGTAATTGTGGCCATGGCGCCGCCAAGGGCATCTATTTCCCTAACAATTACTCCTTTAGCAGTGCCGCCAATGGAAGGGTTACAGGGGGCAAGGGCAATATTATCCATGCTCATGGTAATAAGCGCAACCTTACAGCCAAGACGCGCTGCGGCCAAGGCAGCTTCACAGCCTGCATGACCGGCTCCCACCACAACAACATCATAGTTGCCTGCCACAAAAGAATCCATACTAGTTTTTTCTAATTCTTTGCTCATATACAGTTTTGATACTCCTTTTAAGCCCTAAGGCAAATGTTTCATGTGAAACATCTAAAATCATCTCTAGTTTTTTATTATAACATATTTAAGGCAAAAAATACAGAAAAAACCTATGTCTAAAAAGGGGATACACTTTTTTTATTTATTTGTTTGCTTTATGTTTTTTATCTGTTTTTAGTATATTGTATACTTAATTATAGAGTGTTTTACAACACAGAAAATATAAAAAGCTGTATTTTGAAAAATCCTCCCCAAAAAGTACTCTGCAAAAAGAAGGGAATGATTGGGGGTATGAAATATTCAGTACAATAAAGTGTGGCATAAAGTTTACTTAATAAAACTATAAATAAAAAGCGGCTATTCAGGCCGCTTTTAAAATAGTTTTATTTAAATGTCCTTATAATTTTGTTTAATTATCCTTATATAATATCATTTAAAGCATCAGTAAAAAATTAAAGATTCTTCACTGCTTCCAGGATGATAAACTAAGTTGGTTTAGGCTAAAGCTCCTAAGTTCAGAATGATGGACAAGCAAGTTGCTTTTATAATTCCGAGTATAAATGGTGTACATACAGCAACATTGATTTTGTCATTTTGAGCATTAACAACAAATCTTCTATATTTTATTAAGCGGTTTTATTTACCCAAACAAAACCTTGAAAAAACTCTGGTGATTATATCATCGGAGCTCACAGCACCTGTTATTTCAGCCAAAGCCTGCCAGGCCGCCTGAATATCTATAGAAAGCATATCTCCTTCAATACCTGCCTCATAGCCGTTGATAGCAGCTTCCAAGTGGGATTTGGCCTTGGCAAGCGCAGCTTTTTGGCGTTCATTGACCAT
>DGYV01000006.1:19814-24503 GCA_002398485.1 Peptococcaceae bacterium UBA4997
TCATTGACCATGCCCTGCAAATCATCGGCGTTGACTTCACGGTTACTGAATTTAGCCAAAAGTAATTCTTTCAGCTCATTTATACCCCGGCCATGAGCCGCTGATATTGGTAAAATATCCGCTTTGGGACAAACCGCTTTCAGAACCTGCGCCAAATCATGGTTAGGAGCTTTATCCTGCTTATTCAAAAGGATGATGATGGGCTTATCTGCAACTTTGGCCAAAAGCTCCTGCCAACCCTGCGGCAGTTCGGCACTGGCATCGAATACAGCCAACAGTAAATCGGCCTCCTGCATGGCGGCAAGGCTGCGGCTAATGCCGCGCGTTTCCACGGGATCGTGGCTTTGGCGGATGCCGGCGGTATCGATAAGCTTGAATAAAACGCCCGAAACCGTATAATATTCCTCTATAGTATCACGCGTAGTTCCCGCAATATTGGTAACTATAGCTCTATCTTCCTCTAAAAAGGCATTCAATAAAGTAGATTTACCGGCATTAGCAGGGCCGATAATGGCAGTTTTGATGCCTTCACGGTACAACTTACCTTCCGCGGCCGCAGCTAAAAGACGATTTACCTCTGCCAAAGCTGTACCAAGTTTTTCGGTAAAGCCCATATTTTGCCAAATATCAGTTTCCTCTTCAGGATAATCCACCGCCACTTCAATGGCGGCAAGTAAATCCAAAAGCAAGTCGGCCTGCTCCGCTACCGCCTTACCAAGTTTGCCCGCCAGCTGCTTTTGAGCAATACTCAAAGCGGCCGCAGATTTAGCTTGAATGATATCGGCAATGGCTTCAGCCTGAGTTAAATCCATCTTACCGTTTATAAAGGCGCGCTGGCTGAATTCCCCCGGTTCGGGCGACACCGCTCCCGCCGCATAAAGTGCCTTCAAAATAAGCATCGGGGCCATAAAACCACCATGGCAATGAATTTCCATAATATCCTCACCCGTAAAGGAGTGGGGAGCCTGCATATAAAAGGCAAGCACTGTATCTATGAGCTTTCCTTTTTCATCTACGATCTTGCCAAAATAAGCATATCTCGGTACAGGATCAAGTAAAGGCTGATCCTGCACAGTACGGAAAAGACAGCGCCAAATCGCTAAAACTTGGCTGCCGCTTACCCTAATTATGGCTACACCCGCTTCCCCGGGCGCAGTGGCAATAGCGGCAATCGTATCTGTAAGCATAGGCTTTCTCCTAAATTAAATATTATCATGTTTATTTTAACACAAGTAAGCCAAAAGTCAAAAAAAGCTAAAGGCAAGTTTAAATTTTAAGGAAAAAGTATTTATTTGAACATTACATTATTAGTTTATCCAAGCTTTATTGTGTCATTCTAAGCGCAAGCTAAGAATCTTTTAAAAAGGTTTTTAACAATATATAAAAATGACCCGAAAACAAGGCTAAAACCCTGCTTTCAGGTCATCATCAAACTATATTTGCTTTTTAAGTTCAAAAATTTTTCTATATTAGTATTTAGTTGTCCCTATTTACGCCTTTTTTGGTTATAACTACCTTGCGATAAGGTTCTTCACCCTGGCTGTAAGTACGGATGCCGCGCTCCTCCTGAAGAGTCATATGAATAATCCTTCTTTCATGCGGACTCATTGGTTCAAGCACTACATCACGGCCGCTTTTGCGGGCTTTATCAGCCATTTTTCTGGCTAAACCTGCCAAGGTATCTTCACGGGTTTGGCGGTAACCTTCAACATCTAAAATGATTCTGGTTTTATCATCATACTGGCGGTTCACAGCTAAGTTTGTAAGATATTGCAAGGCGTCCAGGGTTTCACCGCGACGGCCGATAATGGCACCAAGATTTTGGCCGCTGAAGGAGATCCATAAAGCACCTTCTCTTTCTATAGCAATGTATTCGGGATTCACATTCAATTTTTTGAATATAGGCTGTAAAAACTCAATAGCTCTTTGTTCAGGGCCTTCATTAAAAGTAACCCTTACACGGGCATCCTTAGCACCTAAGCCTAATATGCCTTTGCTGCCATTTTCCAATATTTCATACTCGACTTGGTCTAATCCGGCATTCAATTCTGCCAGGGCCAGTTCGATGGCAGCATCCACCGTTTTGGCGGACATTTCCACTGTTTTCATGTTTTCCTCCTTATATGTTTCGGAAGCGCCACTTTGGCTTATTTCTTCTTGCGGGATCTGTTTTGCTGGGGTTTTTTCGTTTTTTCTGCTGGTTCTGTAACATCAATGGTAGCTTCAGCCGCAGGCAAAGCTTTTTCCCTAGCTTTCATGGGGTCAAAACCTCTGTTGATAACAATCTGCTGAATGGTTCCCATAATGGCAAACACTATCCAATAAAGACACACGCCCGAAGGAAAAGTGCGTCCCCACCAGCCCATTAAAAGGGGTAGCCCGTAAACCATCATCTTAGTATTTTTATCCTTAGGTACGCCGCTTGAAGTAAGGCTTTGTGTTAATGTAGTTACCACCATAAGAATAGGCAATATCCAACCCGAAGGATCAGGCACACCTAAATCTACCAGCCAGAAAAAATTATAATGTTCGGGATTCAAGGGCTCAAATTGAATCAATCCCCGGTACAGGATTATCAAAATGGGCATTTGTACCAACAAAGGTAAGCAGCCCGCCAAGGGATTGATTTTGTGCTCCTGGTAAAGCTTCATTTGTTCTTCTTGCTTTTTTTGAGGGTTATTGGGATATTTCTTTTCAATTTCCTTCATTAAAGGCTGAATTTGTTGGATTTGGCGCATCGATTTGATTTGCTTGACATTAAGAGGAATCAAAATCAATTTGATTATAATAGTAAGAATAATAATGGCCAAAGCGTAGCTGGGCCAGCCTATGGTAACAGAAAATTGATATAGGCCCTCTAATATATTGCCTACAAAAGCTATCATATTGCCTGCTTATGATTAAGAATCAAGCAGGGCTCACCTCCCTGTATATTTTTTAGGGATTTTTACGGTACGGGGTCATAACCGCCTTCATGCCAAGGGTGGCATTTGGAAATACGTTTTAAAGCAAGCAAGCTGCCCTTGAAAGCCCCATATTTCTGCAAAGCTTCCATGGCATATTGGGAACAAGTGGGAGTAAAACGGCAATTTGCACCCAACAAAGGTGAAATAAACAACTGATACAGCTTTACAATGCCCATAAGGATGTATTTCATAGCATCACCTTTTGCTTGCTTTACGGGGGCTTAAACCAAGCCCTGCACTTACATTCACTATTTGTTCGCCCAAATTTTTAACCTCCGCTGCTATAGCGGAATGTCTGGCTATTAATATATAGTCCCAACCTGCGGTAAAGCATTGCGGGTTAAGGCGAACAGCTTCCCTTAACTTTCTTTTAACACGGTTACGAATTACGGCCTTGCCTATTTTTTTGGAAACGGAAAAACCAACCCTATAGGCGCCTATTTTATTGGGAGCATAATAAATAATAAAATTTGTGCTTTTAACTGCTTTGCCCCGTTGATAGGCACGGCGAAAATCTTTTCTTTTGCGGAGACGGTGTGCCGAAATAAGCATTCCTTCTCCCCCTTTTTTATTTGCTTTAGGCGGAAAGACGTTTTCTGCCTTTGGCACGACGGGCTTTTAAAATACGACGGCCATTTTTAGTTCTCATGCGTGATAAAAAGCCATGAACTCTTTTGTGTACATGTCTTTTGGGTTGATAGGTCTGCTTCATTTTTTTCCCTCCTTACTATGTTTTATTATGGTTTTTTCCGTAGCTCCGCTTAATTTAAAGCAGACTAACAGATAAATTTTATCATACCCCAACAAATAGTTTTTGTCAATAGAAAGTGATTTATCCCTCAATAATTTTAAATTCAGCCTGTGGAAAAGTCCTTGATTTCGTGGATAATTTTTGTTATTATTATAAGACAAACCTAAAAATGCGGATTTTTTTCAGAATTATCCACTTTATAGTGGATATTTCGTCTGTATAAAAATAATACTATGGGAGGTGGCTTTTTTTATGTATTACCATCTTTGGCCACAAGTGGTTGATATTTTGGCCGAACACCTTAATGCGGAAACTATCAGCCGCTGGTTTGAAAGCATAATCCATGTGGAAAAAGATCAAGATACTGTATTCATTACCGTTTACAGCGAACTGCAGGCAGATTGGATGGATAATCATTATACCCCCCTGATCAAAGACAGTATCATAAAGCTTACAGGTGAAGAAGTACAAATAAGCTTTATAATAAATAACCCGGATCTTGATGAAGAAATAGCGGATAAAACCTCTGCCTTAAATGCTCCCGCTTACAGACCTTCCCTACGTGAAGCGGGTTACAGCAATTCTACCAGCCGTTTTAACCCACGTTATAACTTTGAAAGCTTTGTGGTGGGAAGCGGCAACCGTTTTGCTCATGCCGCAGCTTTAGCAGTTGCAGACAGGCCTGCGCAATCCTATAACCCTTTGTTCTTATACGGCCCTTCGGGAATGGGCAAAACTCATTTAATGCACGCCATCGGGCACCGTGTAAAAATGCTAAGGCCGAATACCAATGTAGTATACATATCCACCGAAACCTTTACCAATGAATTTATTAGTGCCGTTCGTCAGGGTTCAGCTTATAAATTTAAAAACCGTTACCGTACGTCCGATATTTTTTTGGTTGACGATATTCAGTTTTTAACAGGTAAAGAAGGTACGCAGGAAGAATTTTTCCATACTTTTAATGCTCTT
>DGYV01000006.1:24638-51607 GCA_002398485.1 Peptococcaceae bacterium UBA4997
CAGGAAGAATTTTTCCATACTTTTAATGCTCTTTATGAACAAGGTAAACAAATAGTGATCAGCAGCGACCGCCATCCCAAAGATATTTCTACTTTGGAAGAACGTTTGCGTTCCCGCTTTGAAGGCGGTTTGATTACCGATATTCAGCCACCCGATTTAGAAACCCGTATTGCCATTTTGCAATACAAAGCCAACCAGGAAAATATAAAAATAATGGATGATGCAATTTATTACATAGCAACCAATATCCCTTCCAATATTCGTGAACTGGAAGGTGCCTTAAATAGGGTACATTATTACAGCAATATTACCAATGCTCCATTCATTTCTCTGGAAATGACTCAAGAAGCCTTAAAGGGTACTTTACCTAATAGTCAAAAACAAGTTATAACCATCGATTTCATTAAACAAAATGTAGCAAATTATTTTCACATAAAAACTTCCGATATGGACAGCCCGCGTCGTGATCAAGCCATAACCCGTCCCAGACACATTGCCATGTATCTTTGCCAGGAATTGCTGGGAGCCAGCCTTTCGGATATAGGCAGAGATTTCGGTAACCGCGATCATACTACCGTACTGCATGGATGTAAAAAGGTTCAACAAGATATAATAAAGGATCAAAACATAGCTAAGATTGTTTTAAGTATTACACAGCAAATCAATCAGTAACTTTTAAGGGTGATTTTTTTCACCCTTTTATTTTTTTAACACCCCTTTAAGCTGTATTGTGTAAATGAGGCAGATAAGGTATAATTAGTAATTATATAAAAAATATATCCAAACTTTTTCCACATTTGGGGAATAAATTATTTTTTAAGGCTGTTAAAACATTGTTAAAAACCTATTCTGTGGATATTTATGGGGGAATTGTGTATTTAATAAAACTTGTTTCCACATTTTATTAAACGTCTCAAACCGTGTAAAAACAAGGCTTTGCAAAGATATACACACTATCAAGGCCCTTATTATTACTATTACCGTAAGAAGATAATAATAAAATATATGAGTATAAAATATTAAATATAATAATAGCTACTTTATTTTTAACAAGGAGGTAAATAAATGGAAATCAATTGTCAAAAAGAAGATATCTTAATGGGTATACAAACAGCAGGCAGAGCAATTTCAGGTAAAAACACTTTGCCTATTCTAGGTGGTATATTGATTCAAGCTCAAAATAACAGCCTGAACATAAAATCTACTGATCTTGATATTGCCATAGAATGCTCTGTAGTTGCTGATGTAGTAAAAGAAGGGGAATTAGTAATAGCAGACGGCAGACGTTTTATAGAAATAGTAAGGCAGCTTCCCGAGGGCAATATCAATATATCTGCCATGAATGATTTTGATCTTACCATAAAATACGGAGAATCCTCCTTGAATATAAGGGGTTTTGATGGTGAGCAATTTCCGCTTTTACCCGGCAGAGAAGGTGATATCCACGGCAATATGGCTGCGGAAGTATTCAACAGGATGGTTCGTGAAGTGGCTATAGCTGCTGCTTCGGATGAAAGCAGGCCTATTTTTACAGGTATTTTAATAGATATTCAGGGTGAAAATGTAATAATGGTGGCTACCGATACGCACCGTTTAGCAAAAGCGGAGGGTATTTGGCAAGGTGATGATCAAATAAAGGTAGTCGTTCCTGCTAAAACTATGCTTGAAATCACTAAAATAGCTGCCGGTGAAGAAAATATAGAAATAACTATAAGCAAAAAACATATTTGTTTTGTTATGGGAAATACAGTATTTATTTCCCGTATCATCAATGGCCAGTACCCTGATTATGAACCGATTATGCCAAAAGAAGAACAATATAAAACCGAAGTTTCGGTAGCTAAAAAAACTCTTTTGAATTCTCTTTCCAGGGCAAGCCTGCTGGCACGTGATAATAACAGTATAGTAAAATTGAATTTTACTCAAAATGAAATAGTAATGACAGCAGATTCGCCTGATGTGGGCAATATCAAAGAAAATATCCCGGCAAATATCGAAGGAGAATATTTCCAAACTGCTTATAATGTACGTTATTTAATAGATGCTTTGAAAGTTATGGAAGGCGAAAATATTTTAATGCGTCTTACAGGTGTAATAACACCAGGTATCATTCTACCGCAGGAGGAAAAAAACTATACCTATCTTTTACTGCCTATTCGTTTGAGCAATCAATAAAATAAAGCTGAAAAAGCTGATAAGGAAAATCATATGGAAAAAATAACGGTTGAAAAGTTACCCATCACTTTGACCCAATTTTTAAAATGGGCAGGCTTGGCTATGAACGGTGGTGAGGCCAAAGCCTTAATACGAGAAGGCTTGGTAAGCTTAAACGGTGAAATTTGTTTAGTAGCAGGCCAAAAAATCAAAACAGGTGATGTAGTGAGTATAGAACAACAAAGCTTTATAGTGGAAGAAGCATAAATTTAAGGCGGGCGGGGTTTTACCCGTCCGCTTTTTAAGTCTATATTGAATAATTTAAGAAAGGGGATAGGAAAATACGTATTGAAAGCCTAAAACTGCAAAATTTTCGTAATTATAAAGAGCTTGAGCTTTCCTTTCACCCTTTTCTGAACATTATTTACGGCGATAATGCCCAAGGCAAAACTAATTTGCTGGAAGCCATGGCTTATTTGAGCTTAGGCAATTCCTTTCGCCAGCAAAAAGAAGAAAACTTGTTGGGTTGGGGCAGTGAATATTTTTATTTGGAAGCTGAGGTAACTGTTCAAAACGAACCGCATAATATTTCCATGGGCTATAGTAAAAAAAGGCGTTTGTGGCGTAAAAACGGGATAGTTTGCTCTAAAAAAAGTGAAATGGCAGGTTTTTTACACACAGTGGTTTTTGTGCCCGATGATTTGCTTTTGATAAAAAAAGGTCCCGAATTGAGAAGGCTTTTTTTGGATAGGGAAATGGTGCAGCTAATAAGCGGCTATTATAATCATTTGAATGATTACCGCAAAGCCTTGGCGCAGCGTAATAATCTTTTGAAACAAATAGCTTTTGATAAAAATTTTACGGAAACAGCCCTTTTGGAAGTATGGGAGGAAAGCTTGGCTGAAACAGGTGCTCAAATCATGCAAAAAAGAGCTGAAACCATTAAAAAAATGGCTCCTATAGCCGCTTCCATCCATTATACTTTAAGCAGTGGTGAGGAAAAACTTAAAATAGGCTATGATAGTTCAGTAGCCTTGCCTGAAAATTTTGCCGAAATGAAGCCTGAAGAAGCTAAACAAACTGCTAAAACAAATCTTTTAATGGTTTATCAAAGCAAAAGGACGCAGGAAACAGCTCGCGGCATCACTCTTTATGGTCCTCACCGTGATGATCTTTTTATCAGCGTAAATGGAGTTAATTTGCGGAATTTCGGTTCACAGGGCCAGCAAAGAACAGCTGCCTTGGCCTTAAAGCTTTCCGAGGTGGAGCTGGTTTACAATTTAAAAGGTGATTACCCGGTATTGCTTTTGGATGATGTGCTCTCAGAGTTGGATAGCGGCAGAAGAGAGGCTCTTTTGGGGCTTATTTTCGATAAAGCACAAATTTTTATCACAACTACGGATCAAAATAATCCCATGAGCAGTAAGGAAGGCCGTTGTTTTCAAGTACAAAATGGCAGTATTTTAAAATGATTTTATAAAAATGACCTAAAAAAGCATAAACTGATTCTTTTAAAAAATATAAATAAAGCATATGATAAAGATAAATTTAATTTAAAAAATTTTTCAAAATAAATAAGTATAAGATAAGCATTGATGAGGTGAATTTTAATGAACTTAAAGTTAAACCCCGAAGCAAAAATAGCTGTTTACGATTCAGGCATAGGCGGCATCAGTTTTTTAAATGAGCTGGCTTGTCTTTTACCGAATGAGGATTTTTTGTATTTCGGCGATACGGCTTATTCTCCTTATGGTACCAAAGAACCTGAACTGGTGCGTGAACGTGCCTTGGCAGTAGTGCAAGTGCTTTACCAAAAAGGGGTAAAAGCGGTAGTAGTTGCCTGCAATACCGCTACTTCTGCGGCAATCAATGATTTACGGCAGGCCTTTCCGCACTTACCTATTTTGGGCATGGAGCCCGCGGTAAAGCCGGCTTTGGAAAGCGGAGCTGATAATATCATTATCATGGCTACACCTCTTACCGCTAAAAGCGAGCGTTTAAAAAAGTTGATTGAGGAACAAAAAAGTGAGATTGCCATAACTGTTTTAAGCTGTGAAGGCTTGATGGAATTGGTGGAATATCAAGCTCCTGAAGAGCGTATCATGGTTTATTTGGAAGAAAAGCTAGCCCCTTATTTGGATCCCGAAATCAAGCAATCCCTGGTTTTGGGTTGTACTCACTATGTTTTTTTAGTGCCGATTTTGAACAGGCTTTATCCCAAAGTAGAGCTTTATCACGGTAATACAGGTACGGCCTTGCATTTGTGCCATATTTTAGAGGAAAAGGATTTGCTGGCCTGGGATAAAATAGACGAGCCTACCTTGGAAATAATAGCTTCCGAAGATAGTGAAGAATTTGCCAAAAACTGTTTGGCCTATTTGGGCAATAATAGCCCATATCTTTATTAAAAAAGTTCTAATTTATAAAATAATATTTACAAAATAAAAAACGGCCTTTAAAAGCCGTTTTTTGTTTTAAATAAATACTGAATTTTATATAAAGGGACAAGCCATTAAAAATAAACAAAAAAATTATTTGTATTTAAAACCTTAAAAGAAAGCTGCTTTTAAAACCAGATTAGGAAGGATGCCAATTCCAATGGGTAAGCAGTTCTGTTAAAGCACCTGAAGGAGTAAAGGCTCCTGTCATAGCAGAAGCGGGGCCGTTAAGCTGGCCGCTGCGCAGAGGATTTACAGGAGCATTTGGGGAAATACCTTGTGAAGAAGAACCGCCTAAAATTTGGTTAAAAATGCCGCTCTGGCCTTGCCCACCACTTAAAATATTATTTAAAATACTGTTTACGGGTGTGCTGGGTGCTGCGGACGCTGCAGGTTCTGCACCTTTTGTTGGGGGTGCTGTGTTTTCCGCAGTATTGGGTGCTGACATAGTAAGAGAGCTAATAGCGTTTTTGACTGTATTAGCATCTAAACCGCTCATGGAAGCAACAGCGTTAAGGCTATCGGGATTACTTTGTAAATTTTGCAATACGGACATAAGCTCAGGATTATTTTGAATATCCTTAAGACTTTTTATATTTTCCATACCACCAAGTCCGGCCATACCTCCTATACCGCCAAGAGCTCCCATACCGCCCATACCGCTAAGTCCGGGTAGCGGGGGCAGTGGGGAAAGCTTATTTAAACCGCCCAAATTAGGAAAAGCGGCTTGCTTGGGCGGAGCATTTGTTCGTGCGGCTTTAACAGTTTCAGGGCCGGATCTGGTACCGGTTTTTTTAGACGTTTCGCTTGTTTGGCTATTATCCGTTTCTGACCGTGGAGCTTTTTTTGGCTGGGAAGCTTCGGGTTCCAGCCAGGCTTCTTCATCGAACAGCAATTCCTCTTTTTCAAGGGCTTTGGCCAAAAGATGCAGGTTTTCACCAAGGTTTTGCAGGTGTTTAATAATTTCTTCGTTTTTCATGGGCCGCCTCCTTTATATAATAATAGCAAGAATACCGGTGGGCGAACCCACCGGTTATATGGAAAAAGACTATTGCCACAAGGGATATTATAAAAAGGAGTGGGGATGTGGCAATAGTCAAAGCTAAACAGAAAACCGTCAAGAAACCTGATTCGCAAAAAGCAAGTATAAAGCGGGCGTACAGCCGTAAATTCTAAAAAACTTGCTTGGCAATCATTTTATTTTTATAAAAGTGTTCTTGACGGCTTAACTGAAATACTAGCAGGCAGCGCAACCGTTATTGCAACTGTTGTTGCAGCAAGTATTAGCGCCGCAATTCCAATTGCAAACCAGGCCTAAAATGCTTTGCAGTACGGTAAGAGTAACCACAATATTTACCCAATCGCCCACAAATCCATATGCACAATTACCAAGCCCGGCGCCTAAACTACAATTGTTACCGTAACTAAAGTTATTTCCACCATAACCAAAGTTATTTCCACCATAACAACTACTAAGCATAATCATACCTCCTTTTTATTGGTTATGTTTATTAGTATGATTTTTAGTCATAAAGGGTGCAAAGCTAAAGCCTAAACCTGAAAATAATCCTACCTTTAATCACAATGGTGATGATGATGGTCATGGCAGCAGCAACACTGGCGGCAGCAGCAACACTGGCAGCAACAACAACGGCAGCAGCGGCAAGGCAATAAGAAATTAAATCCCCAATTAATGCCCCAATTATTACCGCAAGAGCAGCCGCAAAAACAATTTTGCGAATTATTACACATATCGTTCCCTCCTTTGAAAAAGGCAGTTTGGAAAAGCCTTTTATAGTACAGGTTATGTACAAACCTTAAAAAGGGTGCATAAAAAGGAGGGGCAGATATCTTACAAAAAAGGCGTTCCCTTTAGTTAAAAGGAAACGCCTGTCAATAAAAATATTCATCATAAAAACAGCTTGTATATGCAGCTCGGCAAAGCCTTAATAAGCCATAAAAGTTGGCTTAATCATCTACCCTGTCTACAAAAAGATGATGTTTGTTAAAAGCGCCGCTTACATCTACCGTTTCATAAACAGTCACAAAAGCCTGTGGGTCGGTTTGCCGAACTATTTCCTTAAGGCGGGAAATTTCAAAAACGTTCACTACGCAAAACAGCATATCCTTGTTTTCGCCGCTGTATACCCCTGTTGCAGGTACTTTGGTAACACCGCGCTGCAATACATTGTTCAGTTTTATACCTATTTCATCACCCTTTTTGGTAATCACAAAAGCCGTGCGTTTGCGGCTTATACCTTCTACTACCAAATTCATGGTTTTACCTGCCACAAACATCACCACCATGGTATAAAGGCCTCGTTCAAAACCGAAGATTAAGCTGCCTAAAGCTACTATCGTAATATTTATAGCCATGGAAGTAGTACCAACGCTGATGCCGTATTTGCGGCGAAGTATCATGGCCAATAGATCCATACCGCCCGAAGCACCACCGCCACGCAGTATAATACCGCTGCCTATACCGCTTAAAACGCCGCCTGCTAGGCAAGCCAAAAGAACATCGTTAGTGTAGGAAAAAACACCTGTAAAAAGAGTTAAAAGCAGGGTTTGCAAGCCTACAGAAGCCGCCGTCATCAGCACAAAAAATTTATCCAGCTCTTTTAAGCCCCAAAACAAAGGGGGTAGGCTGAAAAGGAAAAGTGCCAGAGCAAAGGAAAACTGTGGCAAATAATGTACAAATATACCTGCCAAACCGTAAACGCCCGCGGCCAGGAATTCATTAGGCGATATAAAAGTGGTAAAGCCCAAAGTAATCACGGTATTGCCTATCAAAAAAGCTGTTATACTTTTTATGTAGAATAAAGAGCTGTATTTTTTGACGGGGCAAGGTGAGGGAGTATTTCCTAAATTTTCCTCGGTGATAATTTCAGCAGCACTGTTTGCTTGAGCCATTTTTGAACCTCCTTAAATTATGGAGAAATAGAAGCAGTTTTTTATAAAAACATATGGGCTGAAACGAAAAGATAAGCTATGGTTTTTGGTTTCAATATTTGCTATAATCATATAATAGGCTAAAATAATAGCCTTGACAAGTAGTAGGGAGGAATAAAAGTGTTTCCCATAGTGCATACCTACGCCAATAAACAACTGGCTGTTCAAAACAAGCTTAAACTGGATCAAACTCAAACCAAGCTTTATATTTTGGGCGGTATTTTGCCCGATTTGGTAAGCGCCATGGGATTAGACCGTAATTACGGACATCAAATGGGCAAGGAGTTTTATTTTTGGTGTAAAGAAAATGCCGATGACGCACTGGCCTTTGCTTATGGTGCCTGGTTGCACGGCGCAGATCCCGTAGGGCTGGATTACTATGCCGATGAATGTTGGCATGGCGGTAACGGCTGGTGTTTTCAAAAGTGCGTACCATATATGGATATGGTGGAGAGGGCTTGTAATATTCCTCCAAAATGGGCACTTTGGAAAGGTCATAATTTTGTGGAGATGGCAATGGAACTTGTAACCTGTGAACTTGAGCCCACGCTTGCGGATGAATTGGTGGCAGCTCGCTTGGATAATGAAGCGGTAGCAGCGGCGGATGAGATATTGCACTTTTTTGCCAAAACCGAAAAGGGTGTACCTGCTAAAATTTACCGCAAACTGCCTGCTATTTTTGCGCTGGAGGGTATAAACCCCGTAACTTTGGCGGAACGTTATAAAACTCAATTGGAAATAAGGCACCAAATAGCGGGTTCAGATACGGGTGCCATGGCGGCGATTATAGATACGGTAAAAATAAAGGAAGGCCGGGAATATTTACCTTGGCTGAATGAGGCAAATACTTTGATGCAGGAAGCAATAAATAATTTTCAAAAAATATGGGAGGAATAAAATGGCAACAATATTATCAGGTAAAGAGGTAGCTGCAGTACTGAAAGAACAAAATAAAAACAATGTGCTGGCCTTGAAAGCACAAGGGGTTATGCCCAAGCTGGGGCTTATTCGCGTGGGAGCAAGGCCGGATGATGTTTACTATGAAGGTTCTATAAAAAAGAACTGTGCGGATACAGGTATAGAATGTGAAACCGTAGAACTTCCTGAAATGGTAGAACAGCAGATTTTGGAAAAAACCGTTAAGGAAATAAGCCAAAGGCAGGATATAAGTGCTATTTTCTTTTTCAGCCCGCTTCCTAAGCATTTGGATGAAAAAGCTGCCCGTGCTCATATAGCGGTAGCCAAGGATGTGGACTCTCTTACATTGGGTAGTGCCGCCAAGGTATTTGTAGGTGATAGCAGCGGTTTTGCTCCCTGCACGCCTGTTGCGGTAATGGAAATACTCAAATATTATCAAATCCCCTTAAAAGGCAAGCGTGTAACCATGCTGGGACGTTCCTTGGTGGTAGGTAAACCACTTACCATGTTATTATTGGGTGAAAATGCCACAGTAACCGTTTGCCACAGCCGTACGGAGGAACTGCCCAAGGTTTGCCGTGAAGCGGAAGTGCTGATAGCGGCAGTGGGTAGAGCCAAAATGGTAAAAGCCGAATATGTAAGGGCAGGCCAGGTGGTTATAGATGTGGGCATAAATGCGGACCCGGATCGTGAAGGCAAAATGTGCGGTGATGTGGATTTTGAAGCAGTCGAGCCAATTGTAGATGCCATTACTCCTGTACCGGGTGGTGTTGGCTCCGTAACCACGGCAGTTTTATGCAAGCATATTATTCAGGCGGCCGCAGCTAATGCGGGCATAAACTTATAAAATTCCCAAAGAGAGGCTATAAAGGTAAGGGTATGATAGAAATAAGTTTAAGCGAATTCCCCAAGGCAGGCTTTGGTTATGATGTAAAAATAACCGATGAAAATGCCACTATAGCCGATTATGTAGCGGCACTGGATGAATTCCAGACCAAATATGTGGCAGATTGCCGCGGCTGCGACGGCTGCTGCTGGGAGCGTGTACCACTCTGGGCATTGCCGATTATTTTTGGGCGCGCACCTTATTTACTGAGCCGTGTTCCATAAGCGAATGGCTGAAGAATACGGCAAGCTTGACCGAAATAAACGGCGGTTTAGATATTTACTTAAAAAGAGGCGCTGACAGTGCCTGTATGTTTTTGGATAAAGCCAAAAAGGAGTGTAAAAAACATACGGCCCGTCCTTTAGTTTGCCGTACCCATACTTGTTTGCCCAAAAGCTATTGTGCCTTGGAGCTTAGAGGTGCTGTTGTAAATATGCTGGAGGATGAACTGGTACGTCGTTTGCTTGCGGAAATCAACATGAGTGGCAGATTTCCCAAGCAAGCTTGGCAGGAAATCCTGCAAAAAGCTCAAATTGAAGATTATGAGAAAACTCCACTTAGTAATTATAGTGTGGCGGAACTTGAAAAAAGTTGTTTTAACGTGAAAATAAAGCAAATTGTAAATGTCGGATTATGGCAGGAATTAACTATGTGAAAAATGCCGAAAAACTGTGTATAAAAACCGTCAAAAACTATTTTTTTGACGGTTTTTATGAAAATTGTGGGTAAGTTCGTTTATAATATAGGTATTTAACAGGCGAAAGGATTTTCCTGTGGATAAGTGGTGTAGTTATCCACACTTTGCTTTAAAAGGTTATTATTTTAAGATATGACGGTGGAAAAACAGGGTATAATGTGTAAAAATATGTTAAAAAGTAAGTTATTGTGTATAAAATAAAAGATTCTTTACTTTGTTCAGAACCACACTAATATCTTATTGGTACAATCCCTGAAAATGGATATTATATAAATTTTATTTTCAACGTATAATGTTACTCAGAATCTTATTATGAGTGTAGCGAAGGATCTTAAAAATTTTCGTTTTACCTCAAAATAATAATAATATTTGCTTACAAACACCGCCCAAAGCGGTGCTTTTTTATGTAGGGTGGCAAAGCCACCCCTTGGGATTAAAGGTTTTCCTGGTACGCTTTTTTGGCAAGCTTTATCATAAGCCCTGCCAAAACTTTTTGGTCGCCTGTATCCGCCACTTGCCACATTTCCTTAACCGCCTTGTTTTCGGGCAGATCCGCCTCAGCGTTTCTTGCCAAAAATTCACCGAAAGAGGCAGCAAAGTTTGTAAGCGTGCGGTCGGAAACTCCCAATTCCTGAGCTGTTTCCACGCCTTGACCCAGCGAACGTTTATAGGCTGCCCAACTGCTGGTATCAAGCTGGCTGAAAATATTGTTCATTGTTTACAGCTCCTTTCCGCATATATATTAAGCAAGCTTATAAGGCCTGCCTTTTTAGTATAAATAAAAAAACGAAATTTATGCCGGAAAAAAATAGGTTATAGCATGATCCTGCCATAATCCGGTTTTGGGCAGGAAAAGATTGAATAGCCACGAATACTTACAGTAAAAACGGTTTATAAACTTATTAAAAACGGTATAATAAACATAATTGTATATAATTAAAATAAAAATTTTTAAGGAGGCTTTTATGGCTAATGCAAAAGTGCTCCCCTTAAGGAGCGAGATCGATAAAAAATATCTATGGCGGGTGGAAGAAGTTTTTGCTGATACCCAGGCCTGGGAAAAGGCTTTTCGGGAATTGAAGCTGTTGGCGGAAAAAGCTTCCCAATATGCTGGTACTTTAACTAAAGGGCCGCAGGAGCTTTTGGCTTTTTTGCAATATGATGAGGAATTATCCCAAAAGTTGGATTTGGTTTATCTTTATGCGGCCATGAAAAAGGATGAAGATAATGAAAATACGCTTTACCAGGAATTAAAGGATAAAGTGCAAGGGCTGGCTGTGGAAATAGGTGCTGCTTTGGCCTTTGTGGCTCCCGAAATCCTTTCCATACCCGAGCACGACTTGTCAAATTGGCTTTTGGGCGAAAAGCTTTCACCTTATAACCGCTACATCGGCCAAGTTACCAGGTTAAGAAAACACATCCTAAATATCGGTGAGGAAGAAATAATGGCTTTGGCAGGCGATGTTTGCGCCGCCCCCAGGAATGTTTTTTCCATGCTCAACAATGCGGATATCAAATTTCCTATAATCAAGGATGATGAAGGTACGGAAATAGAGCTGAGCCATGGTAACTACAGCCTTTTTATGGAAAATAAAAACAGACAAATAAGAAAAAATGCTTTTTCTGCTTTGTATGCAACTTATGAAAAACAAAAATTTACCCTGGCGGCACTTTTGGCGGCCAATGTGAAAAAAAATGTTTTTGTGGCTAAAGTTAGGCATTACGAAAGCTCTTTGGCACATGCCTTGTATAATGAGGAAATACCGGTAAGAGTATATGATAACCTTATTAAAGCCGTAAGGAACAATTTACCGCATTTTCAGCGTTATTTGGCTTTGCGCAAGGAAATACTAGGCGTGGATGAACTGCATCTTTATGATATGCAGGCACCGCTTGCCGAAAACACCAAAGAGGATATTCCTTATGAAAAAGCGGTGGAAATGGTTTTGGCCGCTTTGGCTCCTTTGGGCCAGGATTATGTGCGGGACGCCAAAGCAGGGCTTGAAAACGGCTGGGTGGATGTGATGGAAAACAAAGGCAAAACCAGCGGTGCTTATTCCAGCGGAGTTTACAGTACCAAGCCTTATATTTTAATGAATTACCAAAATAACCTGCAAAGTGTGTTCACGCTGGCACATGAACTGGGCCATTCCATGCACAGTTATTATTCTAACCAAAACCAGCCTTATATTTACAGCCAATATGAAATTTTTGTGGCGGAAGTTGCTTCCACCGTTAATGAAACCCTGATGTTAAGGTACCTTTTAAGCATAGAAAAAGAGCCCGTAAAAAGGCTTATGCTTTTGAACCATTATTTGGATGAATTCCGCGGTACAGTTTACCGTCAAACCATGTTTGCCGAATTTGAAAAAGCTATCCATTATCACGCACAGGATGGTCAGTCGCTTTCCTGCCAGTGGCTTTGTGATACCTACTACAAACTTAATTTGGATTATTTTGGTGAAGGAGTTCAGGTAGATAAAGAGATAGAAATGGAATGGAGCAGGATCCCACATTTTTACCGTTCCTTCTATGTGTATAAATATGCCACAGGCTTTTCCGCAGCCAATGCTTTGGCCGCAAGAGTTCTGAGTGGCGGCTATGAAGAAGTGAACGATTACAGGGCATTTCTTGCGGGTGGTTCTTCAACAGACCCTATAAGCTTGCTCAGGCGCGCGGGTGTGGATATGGAAAATCCCGAAACCTTGGATAATGCTTTTAAAATCTATGCGGAAATGCTGGAAGAGCTTGCCAAGGTGGCTAAAGAAATCAAATAAAAATAAAAAATTTAAAACAGCTTTTCATAAAAACCTGTTCAAAAATACAATGTTTTGAAAAAATTCATAAAAGGTTTTTATTAAAAGCCGGTTTAGGACAATAAAAATTTGGGAAATGGAGTTTTGAGTTAGGGAGGTATTATTATGAGTAAAAGAACTTGGCCACGCCTTAAAGCCATGAAGGCAGACGGCAGAAAAATCGTGATGATCACGGCTTATGACTATCCAAGTGCCACGCTTGCGGAAATGGCGGATGTGGATATAATGTTGGTGGGTGATAGCTTGGGCAATGTTATTTTAGGTTATGACAGCACCTTGCCTGTAACCATGGAGGATATGCTGCACCATACCCGTCCTGTGGTCAGGGGAAGGCAAAATGCGCTGGTAGTTGCTGATATGCCTTTCGGATCTTATGAAGTTTCGGTTGAGGAAGGCGTAAAAAATGCCCTCCGTTTTATTAAAGAAGCAGGGGCGGATGGAGTTAAACTGGAAGGTGGTATCAACCGTATCCCGTTGATAGAAGCAATGGTAAGTGCCTCTATACCTGTGGTTGGGCATATTGGGCTCACACCACAAAGCTTTGCCAAAACAGGCGCCTATATGGTGCAGGGCAAAACTGCAACTGCAGCGCAAAGCCTGGTTGAGGATGCCAAAGCCCTGGAAAAGGCGGGTATCAGCTTGCTGGTTTTGGAATGTGTACCTATGCTTGTGGCTGCTGCTATCAGCGAGGCTTTGGCTATTCCTGTTATCGGTATTGGGGCGGGCAATGGCTGCGATGGCCAAGTTTTGGTATTTCATGATCTATTGGGCATAAATTGCAGCAAAAAGCCTAAATTTGTTAAAGAATACGCTAAAGTGGGTGAAATAATTACCGCTGCTATCCACCAGTATGCGCTGGAAGTGCGGGCAGGAGCCTTCCCTGATGCTGCGCACAGCTTTAAAATGGCAGAAGGCGAAGATATAAGCAAGCTATATTAAAAATAATATTTGAAAAAAATGATTACATACAAAAAATTTTAACAAAAAATTTTAACAAAAAATTTTGGCACCTATATGCCTAAACTTAGAAACCGCGGTGATATTATGAAAATAGCTATAGTAGGGGTAGGAGCCATAGGGGGTATTTATGCCGCTTTATTGGCCAAAGCGGGGGAAGAGCCGTTGCTTATTGATAATGACCCACAAAAACTAAAGGTCATCAGTAAAAAAGGCTTAACGGTGGAAGGCTGGGGCAGTTTTGATTTGCCGATCGTCGATACACCACCACAGGCGGAGCAGGATTTACTTATTATTGCTACCAAAACCTATTTGAACGATGCTGTTTACCCTTCTCTTAGGCCAATGCTTGGCCAAAATACCACAATTTTTACCCTGCAAAACGGTTTTGGTAACGGCGAGGCCTTGGCAGAACTTTATCCTTCTGAACAAATTTGTGTGGGTTCTACTTACTGGGGGGCAATTTGTGCCGAAGCAGGTTTGGTTTTGCCCAAGGGCAAAGGGCTTACGGTAGTTGCACCTTGGTTAAAGGCTGAACCGGAACGGGCGCAGGACTTAAGTGATTTTTTGAATAACTGTGATATTATCGCTGAATTTGAAGAGGATGCACTAAGTATGCTTTGGCATAAATTGGTATTGAATAGTATAGCAAACCCACTATCTGCGGTTTATAGAATCAAAAATGGAGAAATTTTAACAAATCCCCAGGTTTTTAAATTAGCAAAAGCCCTGCTTAGGGAAGGTGTAATGGTTGCCAATGCTTATGGCAATGATTTTACGCTGGAAGAAATGAGTGCCTTATCCTTTGGCACGCTTAAAGAGGTTGCAGAAAACCAAACCAGTATGCTGCGGGATAAATTGGCAGGGAGGCCACTGGAAATAGACAGTATCACTGGGGCCATTGTAAAGCTGGCCCATGCAAAAGGCCTGAAAGTGCCTGTAAATGAAAAAATGCTGGCGGCTTTGCAGTAAAATAGGACAGATAATTTGTGTTATTGCAACATAAAACAATAATGCGCTGCTTAAAAAATGGGTTTACAGTTTTGCTTTTGTTGTAGAAAGTTTTTTCGCGCCCGTAAAGTGCAGAGTTTTCGTCGGCATAAAACGGTGTGCGCAGGTAAAAAGCTTTGCAAAACAAAAGTTTTCCTTAAGAATTTGCAACGCTTTTTAGCAGACTCAACGAAGAAATTTCAAAGCGTGTTTACGCGCCAAGTAAACCGTTTTAGGCTGGTTTTAAAACTGTAGTCTAAGCGGTCCAAGTGCAAAGCCCCCTTTCCCTTGAGGGAAAGAGCAAAGGGAAAGGCTGAAAATAGTTGGGCCAAGCGAGGAATCTTAAAAGTAATATCCTCTAAAGTTATATAATATTTTCTAAAACAAAATAAAACCCAAAAGCCCTGTTGTGGTTTTCACCACAGCAGGGCTTAAAATTTATTTAGTTCTTGAAAAATTCATTGTTCAGCTCGGTTATTTTCAGGTATACCTCTTGTTCTAAGGTTTCTGTTGCGGTTATTAGCTTAAATTCCAGTTTTACCTTATACTTTTCAGCAAAACCCTCATAAGCAAGCTTCTGTGCAGGCCCCTCTATAGACCCCATGCTTATTTCTTCAGGTAAGGCTGCCATATCGCTGGTTACCATATTACTTATCAGGGTAATGGGTTCTTTTATGCCGTTTATATCTTCAAGTATCACTTGGTAACTGTAACCCTTAACACCTGTGGCTTCGCCCAAATAATACAAAGTACCGCCACTTAAACAATTTTCTTCTCCGTTATACTGGAACAACAAATTGTTTACTTTAAGCTCATTGGTGGAACCTTCCAACAGCCAGCTTTCCATATGGTTAAGCACAAAGGTGTCATGTTTGGTACCGGCATACAGCAGGCCAAACAAGATGGTGCTTAGTAAAAGCAATATTATAAAACCTGTTTTTATATTGATGCGTTTTTTTTCTTTTATTTCTACATAAGGCCTAACCATAATGCTTTTCTCCTTATTCTAAATCCAGAACGCCTTGGCCGTTATCGTCTTTGGCATCCTTTTCAGCGGCGTTCAAAAGCAGTTCACGGGCATTGCCGCTATCGCCTTGAGTTTTCATTATATTTATGGTTTCTTCGGCGCTGTCGTCATCATCCTTGGTCATTACCTTAGCTACATCCATTACACTGTCGCCTTTGCCAAGGTTTATCAGGGTAACGCCTTGTGTCATCCTGCCCTGTTGGGATATATCATCGGCATTGATGCGTATGATGATACCATGGCGGGTGATTATCATCAGTTCATCGCCGCCGCGTACCAACTGAACGGATACCAAAGAGCCTGTTTTTTCATTGCAGCGCATAGTGTAAACGCCTTTGCCGCCGCGGGTGATCTGGCGGTAGTTATCCAGATTTAAGGGAGTGCGTTTACCAAAACCTTTTTCGGAAACAACCAGTAAAAAGGCATCGCTTTCTGCTTTGGTCATTGCTACCACTTTATCGCCTTTGCCCAGGGTTATGCCTTTAACACCGCGCGCTACCCTGCCCATGGGTCGAACATCCACTTCCTTAAAGCGTATAGCTAAACCGTCGGAGGTACTTAACATGATGTCGTTGCTGCCGTCGGTAAGCTGAACGCCTATTAAATCGTCGCCTTCATCCAGGGTTATGGCAATAATGCCATTGTTGCGGCTGTTGAATTCACGCAGGCCAGTTTTCTTGACCACGCCGTGTGAGGTAGACATAAACAGGTAGCCGCCTTGGTCAAAGTTTTTAACGGGGATCACTGTTTGTACTTTTTCTTGGGCATCCAAGGCCAAAAGATTAACTAAGGCTGTGCCTTTGGCGGTGCGTCCAACTTCGGGTATTTCATGCACTTTCAGGCGGAAACATCTGCCGCGCGTGGTGAAAACAAGTAGGTAGTGGTGGGTAGTGGTTATGAAAAGCTGTTCCACAAAGTCCTCCTGCCTTGTGGTCATGCCTGTTATACCTCTGCCGCCGCGGCGCTGCTGTTTATAAGTGTTCAGATTAAGGCGTTTGATGTAGCCCGTATGGGAAATGGTTATCACCATATCCTCCTGTGCTATCAAATCCTCATCGGCTATTTCACCTTCATAACCGCTGATCACGGTGCGGCGGGGGTCGCCGTATTTTTCTTTTACGCCGCTGAGCTGTTCCTTGATGATACCAAGCACCATTCTTTCACTTTGCAAAACCTGCTCTAAATAAGCAATGGTTTTGATGAGCTCCAAATATTCTGCTTCTATTTTATCGCGTTCCAAACCTGTAAGGGCTCTTAAACGCATTTCCAAAATAGCGTTGGCTTGTTTTTCACTTAAGTTAAAGCGGTTTATCAATTTTTCACGGGCATCTGCCGTATTGGCGGCTCCGCGTATGGTGGCCACAACTTCATCGATAAAGTCCAAAGCTATACGCAAGCCTTCTAAAATATGGGCTCGGTCCTGGGCCTTGTTCAAATCGAAACGGCAGCGGCGGGTTACAACTTCTTTTTGGTGCAGAATATAGTTTTCCAAAACACCTTTTAAGGAGAGTACCTGCGGCACGCCGTCTACCAAGGCCAGCATGATGACGCCAAAAGTATCCTGCAACTGGGAATGCTTGTACAAACGGTTTAATACCACTTTGGCTATTGCATCGCCTCGCAGTTCCATAACTACACGCATACCGTCGCGGCTGCTTTCGTCGCGCAGCTCGGTTATGCCGTCTATTCTCTTGTCTTTTACCATATTGGCAATACGCTCTATCAAACGGGCTTTGTTTACCTGGTATGGCAGCTCCGTTACCACTATGCGTTGTTTGCCTTTGGCTGTTATTTCAACATGCGTTTTGGCCCTTACTTTAATGGAACCGCGTCCGGTACGGTAAGCACTTTCAATGCCGTCGCGTCCCAAAATGATACCCGCAGTAGGAAAGTCGGGCCCTTTTATATGCTCCATCAGCTGTTCAGTATCAGCCTCAGGGTTATCTATTAAAGCAATGGTTGCATCTATAACCTCGTTTAAGTTATGGGGAGGAATATTGGTAGCCATACCTACAGCAATACCTGAAGAGCCATTTATAAGCAAATTGGGTACTAAGCTGGGCAGTACGGAGGGTTCCATTTCCTCGCCGTCGTAGTTTGGTATAAAATTTACGGTGTCTTTATCTATATCACGCATCATTTCTAAAGCAAATTTTTGTAGGCGTGATTCTGTATAACGCATTGCGGCGGCTGAATCGCCATCTATAGAACCAAAGTTGCCGTGGCCGTCTATCATGGGGTAACGCATGGAAAAATCTTGAGCCATACGTACCAGTGAATCGTAAATTGCCGTATCGCCGTGGGGGTGATATTTACCCATTACATCACCCACGGTGCGGGCGGATTTTTTATACGGTTTATCTGAGGTTACGCCTTGTTCGAACATAGAATATAAAATCCTGCGGTGAACGGGTTTCAGGCCGTCGCGCACATCGGGCAGGGCCCTGCCCACAATAACGCTCATGGAATAATCTAAATAGGCTTTTTTCATACTGTCGCCGATATCACGCTGAATGATATTGCCGTCTATATATTGTTCCGTCATTTTTGTTCTCCTCTCACCTTACTATATATCAAGGTTGTTTACATAACGGGCGTTTTGTTCAATAAATTCACGCCTTGGTTCTACCTTGTCGCCCATCAGTATGGTAAACACCTCGTCAGCTTCTATGGCATCTTCCATGGTTACCTGAAGCAAGGTGCGGTTTTCCGGGTTCATGGTGGTTTCCCATAATTCCTCGTGGTTCATTTCGCCCAAGCCTTTATAGCGGTTAAGGGCATATTGCTCACGGGGCTTACCACAGGCAGCAAAAAACTTTTCCAGTTCTGCGTCGTTATAAATATAGGTGATTTCTTTGCCTTGTTTGGCCTTTAACCGGTAAAGGGGCGGCTGAGCCACATAAACATAGCCCCGTTCTATAAGAGTTCTCATGTACCTGAAGAAGAAGGTGAGCAACAGCGTCATGATATGGGCACCGTCTACGTCAGCATCTGTCATGATGATTATTTTATGGTAGCGGGCTTTGTCTATATCAAACTCACTGCTTATGCCCGTACCCATGGCTGTAATCATGTTTTTGATTTCTTCACTGTTAAGAATCTTGTCCAGCCGGGCTTTTTCCACATTCAAAATTTTGCCTCTTAAGGGCAAAATAGCTTGGGTCCTGCGGTCGCGCCCTTGTTTGGCGGAGCCACCCGCAGAATCACCTTCTACCAGGTAAAGCTCGGAAAAGGCGGGGTCTTTAACGGAGCAGTCTGCCAGTTTGCCGGGCAGGCTGGTTTTTTCCAAAGCGTTTTGCTTACGGGTAAGCTCTCGCGCTTTTCTGGCTGCTTCCCTGGCCCGCGCTGCTTTTACGGTTTTATCTATCATCACCTTGGCTTTGGCGGGGTTTTCCTCCAAATAAGCGCTTAGGGAATTGGCAAGCACACTGTCTACAATGCCTTTTACCTCGGTATTGCCAAGTTTGGTTTTGGTTTGTCCGTCAAACTGCGGTTCTTCAACCTTAACGCTGATAACAGTAGTTAAGCCTTCACGTACATCCTCGCCGGCCAAATTGGAATCATTGTCTTTAAGCATACCCAGCTTGCGGGCATATTCGTTTACTACACGGGTAAGCGCGGTTTTAAAGCCCATTTCGTGGGTACCGCCTTCAATAGTGCGAATATTATTTACATAGGAAGAAATATTTTCGCTGTAACTGTCGTTATATTGCAGGGCTATTTCTACCTGTACACGTTTATGCTCGCCTTGGAAAAAAAGCACAGGGTGTAAAACCTCTTTGTTTTTGTTCAGGAAATGCACAAAGTCCGCCAAGCCACCGCTATGGTGCCAGGTGCGGCTGAAATCGTCCCGTTCGTCGTTAAGAATAATGGTAACATTGGAATTAAGGAAGGAAAGCTCCCTTAAACGGCCCGAAAGGGTGTCGCGGTTATAAACTATTTCCTCAAAAACCTCCGCATCAGGCTGGAAGGTAATGGCTGTACCTGTGCCGTCTACAGCTTCGCCTTTTTGTAAAGGATATTGGGCTATGCCTCTTTTGTATTCCTGATGGTATAAATAACCATCACGTTTTACTTCTACCCTGAGCCAGCCGGATAAGGCGTTTACCACACTCAAGCCTACGCCGTGCAAACCGCCCGAAACCTTGTAACCGCCCGAGCCGAATTTGCCGCCTGCGTGCAGTAACGTTAAGGCTGCTTCTACAGCTGGTTTGCCTGTTTTGGCGTGGACATCTACAGGGATACCGCGTCCGTTATCTGCTACGGTAACAGAATTATCGGCGTGAATAGTTACGGTAATAGTATCGCAAAAGCCTGCCAGAGTTTCGTCGATACTGTTATCCACTATTTCATATACCAAGTGGTGCAGTCCGCGTGGGCCTGTGGAGCCGATGTACATACCGGGGCGACGTCTTACCCCTTCCAAACCTTCCAAAATTTGAATTTGGTTGGCATCATAATTACCGTTTTCAGGTGTGGTATCGCCCAATTCGTAATCGCTCGCAGCATCAATTTGCTTTTCTACGCTGTCATCGAATAAATCTGCCATTTCAAGCCTCCGTTTAGATATATATTTTATAAAATAATCAACTTTATAATAATAAAATCATATCACAAAATATGGTATTAAAAAAAATTGGTTGTAACCTATTCAATTATACACCTTTTTAACCTTGATTTCAAGCCAAGAAAAGGTACCCTGCAATCCCAAAAGCATACCTTAGAGCCATTTTTTAAATAGTGTTAACCCCCCATGCATAAGCTAACACAAAAACCTCTTTTTTTGCGTTTTAAGCAAGGTATTGCTTTTATATAAGTAGAATAAAAAAACTTTTTGCTTTTAAAATAAAAAACAAAAGCGGGCAATTTGCCCGCTTTTAAGAAAAGCTGATTAAATATTCCTATTGTTGGGATTCATAAGGAGACAGCCCGATTATGCAAAAGCTTTTCAAATAACCATTGGTATCGGTTTCGCTTACGGCTATGCGCTGGGCATTTGCGGAGAACTTAACATTATCTTCGTATACCTGTATTTCACCAGGATTCATTTGTGCCAAAGATTTGTTTTTTTGATCGAACAGGAACAGTTTAGAATTTATAATAAGGTAATAAATGTTTTGGCCGGGGTTGGCATAGGCCAGGCTGGCAAATTCAACACTTGCCGGCATGGTTATTGTACTTATATTTTTATTAGTTTTCCAGTTTATTATCTCTATACTGCTTGCGGCATCTGCCACGGGCATATGGAAATTGTTCAAAACCAGGATAGTGTCTTTATCATGCGGCCAAGCAGGGAAGGAATCGTTACTTTTGCTGTAGTTCAATATATAAGGATTGGTTAGGTTATCGGCAGCAAGCAGGCCTATAGCATCCACACCGAAAGATTCATAACCGCAGAAGAAGGCCAGCGCATCGCCGTCTTTAGACCAAATAGGGCTGCTGAGCCAATTATAGCCAAAGTTATTAGGGTCTATAAGGTCAACTTCTTTGCCATAGCCGTCCAAAAGGTGTATGCTGCCTTGGCTGTCGCTGTAGGCCATAAGATCGCCTGTGGCGGAAGCTACCAGATCCGCAGTTTGCTCGCTGTTCACATCAAGGGCAAATTCCCTTAAAACCTTGCCTTTGTTATAATCCAGCACCATTATACTGCCATAGGCTTGCACAGCTACCAGCTTGCCGGAAAGCTTTTGCAGTTTGCCTGCCGCCATGTGCCGGCCGTTATAAATGAGCTCTAAGCTGTTATCACCTGTGTGCAGTATATAAAAGTAAAGATCTTGTGGCAGAGTGCCCCCGTCTGTTTCATCTTCTACAGCAGGGTTTGCTGTAAGTACGAGCAGACGTTCCTGGTCCAGCCAAAGGCTATCTATAAGCAATTGGTTTTTATCCGCCAGAAAGCTCAAATCCATAATATGGGTAGGCAAGGTATTTTCCACTTCCACGGCATTTATGGAATAGCGTTCCAAAACTGCGCCACCATCATCCGGCATTGCCGTGTTGTTACCATTGCTGCAAGACGCAAGGGAACAAATAGATAAAATAAGCAGTCCAACAATAAGGAGCTTTTTAGCCAATAAACTCACCACCCCATGTTTTATATTTTGCATTTTCAAGAAAATCCTACTATTAATATTAGCAGTTTTTCCAAGTATTAGCAATGCTTAAAGTATGGTAAAGAGGTATTATTTTTCGGTAAAATAGTGTATAATTACCATTAAATACTAGAGAAACAACAAAAAGCAAAAATAATAAACTAACAAAAATTTTAATAAAAAAACGAATATTTTTTAAAAAATATTTGGCAAACAAAGGGGAGCATTTGATGAAAAAGAAGGCAATGTTTTTTGGTTTTATTTTGGTGTGTCTTATTTTGCTGCCTACTCTGGCAATGGCCGCAACGGGGGTTACTATGATAATAGGTGGGGTGGAGGCCAAGCCAGATGTGCCCGCTTACATAGAAAATGGCCGTACTATGGTGCCCATCCGCATAATTTCCGAAAATTTGGGTGCAACTGTGGATTGGAATACCAAAACCAAGCAAGTAACCATTGTTGAAAGCGGTAAAACAGTTGTACTTGCTATAAACAGCACTAAAGCCACCATAAATGGCAGTGGATATACGCTGGAATCGCCTGCCGTTATCAAAAACGGCCGTACCATGGTACCTATACGCTTTATTGCTGAAGGTATAAATTATGCGGTGGATTGGGATAATACCACCAAAACCGCTACCATAAACAAAAATACAGCTGATACCGGAACCGGCAACGAAACAGCTAAAGAGTTCCAGTATTTAGGTTATTATTACAGCCAGTCTTCATTGAGCGATAGCATAGCCTTCAATAATGAGCTTACGGGTGTTATCCACTTTGCCTACCAGCTTAGTGCCGAAGGCGGCTTTACCAAAAAAGCTAATTTTGATACGGACAAGTTCTATTGCCAAGGCGGCGGTTATGAGAATACCAGGAATGCAGATATAGATGCCCTTATGCTGATAACCGGCTTTAGTAAATCTACCGTTACTACGGTTTTGTCGGATCCTGCCTTAAGAGCCAAAACCGTAAATCAAATAGCCGAAACTATCAACGTTAATGGTTTAGAAGGCGTAGACTTGGATTTTGAAAGCGTGGCGGTAAGCCAAAGGGAAAATTTTGTTACCTTTGTGAAAGAGATACGTGCCAAAATAGGTAAAGATAAAATTATAACCCTTTCCCTAATGCCTCGTTCTAAGGATAGCCAATATTGGTATGACGGCTATGATTATTACGGCCTTTCCCAAGTTGCGGATTATATAATAATCATGTGCTATAACGAGCATTGGAGCAGTGGTTCCCCAGGCCCAGTTGCCAGCGTGGATTGGGTGGAAAGCGTTATCCAATATACACTTGGCCTAGGTGTGGATAAATCCAAATTCGTGATTGCTTTAGGCAGCTATGGCTATGATTGGCCCGAAGGCAAAAGCGGTGCTTCCTTAACCAATACCAGTGCCAGGAACAGAGCAGCTAAATACGGTTCCGTAATCATGAGGGACAGGGCAAGCGAATGTCTGTTTTATACATATAAGGCGGCTGATGGTATCAAACATACCGTATGGTTTGAAGATAGCGTGAGCCTGGGCAAAAAAGCGGCCTTGGCCAAGGAATATGATTTGGGCGGTATAGCTATGTGGAGGCTGGGTTTTTATACCACGGAAATTTGGAGCGAGCTTTTGGATAATACCGAACACCCCAATGCCAAAATCTGGCAGGGAAAAGCGGCTGCCGAAACTGCCTTTCCTTATGTTACCGTAGATAAAAATGGTGGCATAAGCATTGAAAATAACGGGGACTTTATTCCCCAGAGCTAGGTCTTTACAATTTTTTAAAAAAATGATAGAATTATCAAGGCATGGGGGCGGATCCGGTCCGGTGGCCGGCGCGGGCTTCAAACCCGTTTGCGGCGCAGTGACCCTGCGCTTGGTGTGTTCGACTCGCACACGCTCCCGCCAAAACCCAAAAAATTTGAGGAAGTTTGTTTTAAAAGCAAAAAAGGTTTTGGTTTGCTGTTTATTTATAATACTAAATAATCATATGAATAAATAAAAACCCCAATGGTTTAGGCCATTGAGGTTTTTTTAGTTGGGGTGTGGGCAAGGTTATTCTGTTATTTTGAGCGCAAGCAAAGATTCCTAAAACAACAAAAAATTTGTATTAAACATGAAAACAAACTAAGGGTTTATACCTTTGTTTGTTTTGTGCTATAATATTTATCAGGTAAGTAAAAGGCAGGCTGTAAAGCCTTATTTGAGATAATAGCTTTTAAGGGGGCAGCAAGATGTTGAAAGATAAAAAAAATGCCACGATAATTGTGGAAAGCGCGCTTTTGGGATCGGGTTTGGTAGGTATGACGGATGAAGAAATAGATGGGTTATGGCAAGTTCCCGATGATACGGCCATCATGTGGCTGGAAAATGGTGAGTTCGTTATCGGTGATTTGGAGGAATTCCTGCCTTACCGTAATCGTGAGGATTGGCAACGTTATGATGAAGGTGATGCCTTCAGGCTCAAAAAAGGTACTGCGGCAAATGCTTATTTAACGGCTTCGGCAGTGCTTTCGCTTTGCGGAGCCTTCGGCAGCCATATTGTGGTTACTGCGGGTATGGGTGGTGTAAGCGCTAACCGTGTCAGCGGCGACTTGGCTGCTTTGGCTAACCATGATGCGCTTTTGGTAGCTACCGCTCCTAAGGATATGATGGATTATGCTGCCACTTTTGGTATTTTGGCGGGAAACTCGGTTGGTGTAATGGGTTATGGTCGTGCTCTCAGTGATGGTTTTATGTTCATGCATTTGCCTTCTGCAGTTAACCTTTATGCGAGTGAAACGGTAGATTCTTTATTGGAAGGCAGAAACCGCCTGCTCTTGAATGCAATACCCAAAGCGGAGCGTTTAAAAAATATTGAATGGCTGGAAGCGGCAGTAACTGAAGGCAATAAGGCTATAGAGCAAAAACAAAGCCATCACCCTGTAATCAATGCGGCGCTTGCCAAAGCAAGCGGGGGTTTAACCAATATGTTACAAGTGAAAGCTTTGGTAAGGAATATTAATTTGGCTTATGAACTTGCTGCCAAAGGTTAAGCTTTTTTTGAAAGAGTTGTTTTCCGTTTTGTTTTTACCGAGCGGCAGTAAATTAATATTTTAGGTATTTTAAGGCAGTATTTTGGAAATAATTAATATAGTAAGTATATAAAGCAGGCGATTTATAAATCGCCTGCTTTATGTTTAACAGAAGCTATAATTTAAGAAATTTAATGGTTTAAAAAACTACTCAATAAAACTCAAAATTAAAGGTTTAAAACTAAAAATATAAAAATTTTATTTAAATTTTGAACTATGTATACTTTATCAAAAACTGCTTTTTTTAAATGAGTTTATGCTATAATCAAAATAATCAATTAATCAGGCACAAGAGTTTTATTTTTGTGTGGGGAAAATAATTTATTCAATAGGAGGGTATTCAATGGTAAACAGAGAACAACTGCATGAAGCAGGCTACATTAATCTTGGAGAAATTTATGCTAACCTTGCACCCGCAAAATTAGTAGCCGAAGCTATTAAAAGAGGGGAAGGCGTGCTTTCTTCCACAGGTGCTTTAGCTGTAACTACCGGTAAATATACAGGCCGTTCACCTAATGACCGTTACATTGTGGATGTACCCGGCGCGCATGAAAATGTGGATTGGGGCAAAACCAATGTTCCGATGAGCGATGCTGCCTACCAGGCCTTGAAATCTCGTCAAAAGGCTTATTTGGAAGGCAGAGATGTTTTTGTTTTTGAAGGCTTTATCGGTACGGATAAAAAACATCGTTTACCTATTCGTGTTATCAATGAGTATGCTTGGCAAAACTTGTTTGTACATCAGCTTTTGGTTCGTCCCACTGCGGAAGAGCTTGCGGACTTTAAACCAGAAGTAACTCTTGTTTGTACCCCCGGTTTCCAAGCTATTCCCGAACTGGATGATACTCGCAGCGAGGCCTTTATTATTTTGAATATGGCTGAAAAACAAATACTCATTGGTGCTGCTGCTTATGCGGGTGAAATGAAAAAAGTTTGCTTTACTTTAATGAATTACCTTTTGCCAGATTCCCATGTTTGCCCTATGCACTGCTCTGCCAATATAGGTAAAGACGGCTCCACCGCTTTATTCTTTGGCCTTTCCGGTACAGGCAAAACTACGCTTTCTGCTGACCCTGAACGTAAGCTCATAGGTGATGACGAGCATGGCTGGAGCGAAGAAGGCATCTTTAATTTTGAAGGTGGCTGCTATGCCAAAACCATTAAACTTTCCAAGGAAGGCGAGCCCCAAATTTGGGATGCCATCCGTTTTGGTACTGTTATTGAGAACGTAGTTCTGGATGAAAACGGTGTGGCGGATTACGATAATGCCGGCATAACCGAAAATACTCGTGCGGGCTACCCTATTCATCATATCCCCGGTGCTGTGCTTTCAGGTGCGGGAGGTCATCCCAAAACTATTATTTTCTTAACTGCGGATGCATTCGGCGTATTGCCTCCAATTTCTCGTTTGGATATAAACAGCGCAAGCTACCATTATCTTTCGGGTTATACCAGTAAATTAGCGGGTACGGAACGCGGTATTACTGAGCCCCAGGCTACTTTCTCTGCCGGTTTCGGCGCCCCTTTTCTTACCCGTTCCGCAGGTGTCTATGCTGAACTTTTGCGTGAGAAGCTTCAAAAATACGGTTCTGAAGTTTATCTTTTAAATACGGGTTGGACAGGCGGTTCTTACGGTACGGGCAGCAGGATGAAACTTTCCTATACCCGGGCTATGGTAACGGCCGCTTTAAATGGGGAATTGAAAAATGTAAAATATGAAAAGGATCCCCTTTTCAATTTGGATGTTCCTACTGAATGCCCAAATGTTCCCGCCGAAATTTTGAATCCCAAAAATACCTGGCAGGATAAAGAGGCTTATGATAAAACAGCTAAAAATTTGGCTAAATTGTTTAATGAAAATATGGCTAAACTGCATGGTGTTGCTAAGGAGATTGTGGCGGCAGGTCCAGCCAAATAAGTTGCTATTGTTTTAAACCGTTTTATAAAAGCGCATAAGTAGATTGGGCAGCCTTAAGGCTGCCCA
>DGYV01000006.1:51766-52334 GCA_002398485.1 Peptococcaceae bacterium UBA4997
GGGCAGCCTTAAGGCTGCCCAATTTTATTTAACAGTTGTTGTACCAACAGGCTTTTAGTTGTATTTATAAAGCAAAAAGCCGTAAAATGCTATTGCCTAGCGATGTTGATTAGTGGTACAATATTAAAATAACGATAAGTATGGCATTTACCACTTTTTTAAGATTGTGGATTTGTGATGAAACCGATATGGGAGGAAGAACAATGAAGTTAAAAGGCTCTGAAATTGTAGTAGAGGCGCTGAAAAGGGAAGGGGTGGACCTTGTATTCGGTTACCCCGGCGGTGTGGCGCTACCCCTGTATGATGCTTTGTATGATTCAGGGATAAAGCACATTTTGACCCGTCATGAGCAGGGTGCTGTTCACGCTGCCGACGGCTATGCACGCGCTACAGGCAAGGTAGGCGTTTGTATAGCTACCAGTGGCCCGGGTGCCACTAATTTGGTTACGGGTATTGCCACAGCCAATATGGATTCCGTTCCTTTAGTATGTATAACCTGCCAGGTGATAACTTCCCTTTTGGGCAAGGATTCTTTCCAGGAGGCGGATGTTACGGGTATAACTACTCC
>DGYV01000006.1:52514-53819 GCA_002398485.1 Peptococcaceae bacterium UBA4997
GTTACGGGTATAACTACTCCTATTACCAAACATAATTTTATGGTACGCGATATGGGGCGTTTGTCCCGCATCATGCGTAAGGCTTTTTATATTGCGCGTACGGGGCGTCCCGGCCCTGTAGTGGTGGATATCCCCAAGGATCTTTTTGATCAGGTAATGGAATTTAACTATCCTGATGATGTAAGCAGATATTTATGGGGCTATGATCCTGTTAATGATGGCGATCCCCGCCAGGTGAACGATGTTGTGGAAGCACTTTCTTGGGCGCATTTTCCCGTTTTATTCGTGGGCGGCGGCGTAAAATCCGCTAATGCCTGTGAGCATTTGGCGGAATTTGTGGAAAAAACCAATATACCTTTGGTTTCTACCTTAATGGGTTTAGACGATTTTCCTACCACTCATCCCAATCATTATGGCATGGTAGGCATGCACGGTACTTATGCTGCAAATATGGCGATGATGCACAGTGATTTGATTTTAGCAATGGGCGTACGTTTCAGTGACAGGGTAACAGGTGTTATCAAAGGTTATGCTCCCAGTGCCAGAATTGCACATTTTGATATAGACCCTGCGGAAATCAATAAAAACGTGCATGTGGATTTTAGGATACCGGGCAACTTGAATTGGTCTTTGCCCATACTAAATAAAGAAGTTCGGGTAGGCAATTTGGATAAATGGCATGGAACTATCCGCAACTGGGCGGAAAATTATCCGCTTTGTTACAGCAAAAACGATAAAGGCCTTTTAAAGCCACAGGAGGTTTTGGAAGCGCTGGATAATCTGCTGGATGGAGAAGCCGTTATTGCAACCGATGTTGGCCAGCACCAAATGTGGACAGCTCAATATATGAATTTTAAACATCCCCGCAGCTTTATAACCAGCGGCGGTTTAGGGACTATGGGTTTTGGCCTGCCTGCTGCCATGGGTGCACAGATAGGCTGTCCCGAAAAAGAAGTATGGCTGATTTCGGGCGATGGCTCCATTATGATGAATTGCCAAGAAATGGCAACCGCAGCCGAGCTGAATATTCCCGTGCGTGCTGTTATTTTGAATAACCGCGGCCTGGGTATGGTACGTCAGTGGCAAAGGTTGTTTTATGAAAACCGTTATTCCTGCTCCAAGCATGATTTTGATCTTGATTTTGCCAAGCTTGCCGAAGCTATGGGCTGTACGGGTATTTTGGTTGAAAAACGTGAAGACTTGCTGCCTGCTTTGGAAAAGGCGCGTACGGTCTGCGGCCCCGTATTCTTGAATGTTCGGGTAGAGGATGATGAAAACGTATTGCCTATGGTTGCGCCCGGCAGC
>DGYV01000006.1:54001-62475 GCA_002398485.1 Peptococcaceae bacterium UBA4997
CCTATGGTTGCGCCCGGCAGAGCCTTAGACGAAATGTTCGTTCATAAGGAGGAAGAATAAAATGAAAAGAACTTTATCGGTTTTGGTAGAAAACAGGCCTGGTGTGCTTACTCATATTTCAGGGCTTATCAGCCGCCGTGGTTACAATATAGAATCCATTGCCGCTTCTTCTACCGAATTGCCTGATGTTACCCGCATTTCCCTAGTAGTGGAAGTTGTAAGCACCGCACAGCTTGAACAAATAGTGGCACAGTTGGAAAAATTGGTGCAGGTTATCAAGGTTATCGATATGACGAATAACGAAAGCCTGGTGCGAGAACTTGCTCTTTTGAAAATCAAAGTAGAGCCTGCCTTAAGGCAAGAAATTATTAACTTAACCGAAATTTTCCGTGCCCGTATTTTGGATGTACATCCCGAAACCATGGTAATAGAAATAACGGGCGACGGTGAAAAGGTAACCGCTTTTTGTAAGCTCATGGAAAAATACGGTATTATCGAAATCATTCGCACGGGGGAAATTTTTCTTACCCGTGATGCCGAGCCTGCCGTGAAGATCCGCAAGGAATCCTTAAGGTAAACAACCTTAAAAATATATTTAAAGCGCAGAAGGAAACTTCTGCGCTTTGCTTTTTTTAATTCATACTTAACAGGATACAAAGGAAAAATTTTAAAACACCCAAAAAGCAGGCCATTGGCCTGCTTTTTTAATGTCATTCATTAAAATTATAATAAATTATTTTTTATTTAGACATTTCCTTGCTACGCTTGGCACAGGCAGTCATTGCTGCCAAAACTGCTTGGGGCAAGGATTTTTCAAAGCTTTCAATAGCTTGGGCTGTAGTGCCGTTAGGTGAAGTTACCTGTATACGCAGGGTTTCTGGGCTTTCGGAGTTGGCTTCCAGCATTTTGCCTGCACCTATGGCAGTGCCGCGCGCCAGCTTAGCTGCGGTTTCGGGGTTTAGCCCCAATTTTATGCCTGCTTGAGCTATACATTCCGTAAAGTAATAATAATAAGCCGGGCCGCTGCCGCTTACGGCAATTAAGGCATCTATATCCTTTTCTTCCAGCCAAAGGCTGATGCCGAAGGAATTAAAAATGGTTTCTGTAAGGGTTTTATCTGCTTGGGTGGCAGTTGTGCCTGCCATTAAACCGCTTACGCCTGCCAGTACACGGGCAGAGGTGTTGGGCATGGCGCGAATGATATGTGCCTGTGGCAGAGCCGCTTGGTATTTTTCTAAAAGTATGCCTGCCGCAACCGTGATAACAAGCTGGTCTTGCTTTATAAAGGGTGTAATCTCTTTAAGAAGTGCGGTCATATGCACAGGTTTTACGGCTAAAATCACGGCATCCTTATTTGTGCAGGCTTCCTGAAGGTTCTCGGCTAGATTTGCTTTTGCCTCCTTGGCTTTTGCTTCTGCCTTGGGCCTGTCGATATCAAAAAGAGTAATGCTAATTTCGGAAACGCCTTGGCTCAGGCCTGTTACCATAGCTCCGGCCATATTGCCAACGCCTATAAAAGCCACATTTTTCAAGTTAAAGCCTCCTTATTTATTCAATGTATTCACTGTATTCAGGTTCTGATAAAGATGAGGTACTGTTAAAGGAGTTTTAATGCCTGTGCCCTCAGGCAGAGTTGCTAAGGTTTCTCCTTCAACGGTTAGCTGTACACCTGTTATTTCTTCATAAGGTAAAAGTGTCCACAACAGGCTTTGCACAAAAATGTTTTCCCGGGTGGAACCGCCGTCGTAACTTATGGATGCCTTATTTAAATCCACCATCAGCGTGTTGTTTTTTAAGTTTGCGGAAATAACTTTGGTGCCATTTGGTACAGGGCTTATCAAATTGTTATCAGGCGGGGCGGTTGCCCATTTATTCAAAACAGCCAAATATAAGTTATCCTCTGCTGCTCTCTGTTTCAGTTCAATAGTAACAGGAACCAGGTACATAGCCTGTTTATCGCTGTAAAAAACCTGTGCCTGATAAGCCTCCTTATTTTTAACAAAATTGTTGGGGTCAGTAAAGCTGTAAGTGCCTTCCGTAATTTCCTTTCCATTTACTAAAATGCTGATGGGGTAAAGGCTTGTGAAATCAAAGCTGTAGCTGTTAAGGGCAAAATTTACGGTGGCGGCAAAGGCGGCGGGGTTTATTTTTTCCACCTCATTATCATTGCCAATAAGCTTTATATAAATAACACTGTTTTGAAGATATAGATCCTCCAGTTTAAAGCCTTCGGGCACAGCGTCTTTAACAAAATTGTTAGGCGTTCCTGATAACAATTTTTCCACCGCTACCCATACTACATCACGTGTTTCGTTGATGGGGAAGGAAAGAGGCACTAAAAGTGTGCCGCTTTCATCGGGGAAAAAGGCTATAGTGTAACTCATTTGTGTGTGTACAAGTAACTCACTGCGCACATTTGAAGTCCTTTGGGTTTCAAGGCAGCTTTCTTTGTCGCCACAGGAGGCAAGAATAAATAGGGCAAGCAATAGCAGGGCTAATGCCGCCAGAAGACGTGTTTTTTTCATATGCTCCCTCCACGGTGATATTTTGCCCTTTTAGTTTAAAATATATTTCAGTATGTTGTTTGTCGAATTAAAGTAGAATAGTTTAACAGTGTAGATTTCGGCATAGAAGCCAAAATTCCTGCACAATGGCTCAATTGCGTTGTTTTACATAAATAAAGAGGAGCTTGAAGCTTAAAAGAGTTAAAATAATTAGGCCGATAATGCCGAAAAACCCGTAAGTACGGCTGACAATATTCGGGAAATTGCCAATGCTTACAGGTAAAGCGGCAGTTAGGATCAGCGCATTTTTTAAGGCTGACGGCATTTTCAAGCGGTTTAAGCGGCAGTTCAGGCTGTAAACTGCGGTAAGCGCAGTTGTGAAAATAGCAATAGCCAAAATTGCCGTATAGAAACCAAAAAGAAGTTTACCGCCTTGGGCGGCCAAACAAAGCATGGGTAAGGAACAATTTTGCAGGGCAGGTGATGCCGCCATAAGCGCCCACACCATAAAAAAGGCTAAAAAGGTTGTGATGATACCGCCCCAAAGGCCGCCCTTACCGTTGCCGCCCAAGTTGGAAACAGCTATCATGGTGCTTAGACCACCCAAAAGGTTATAGGAAGCATAGATAGCGGCTGCCAAAAGCCAATGTCCATATGGGCTTGGTTGGGAGGGTACATATGTAAAATTGCAAATGCTGTAAAGGGATACCCAAATAATTACAAAAATAAGCGGCGGTATCAAATATTTAGGTAGTTTTAACAGCCCTTTACCACCGCCAAGCAGGCTAAGCCATAAAACCAGTCCTAGAAAAGCAATGCCGTAGCCCTCCGTAACACCCAGCTCCTGCTTGGCAAGGGCACCCGATGCGGCCAGCATAACGCCCGTTAAAGCCAATAAAAAGGCAGAAATGAGCAAATCAAAAATTTTGTTTAAGGGGTAGGGGCAAAGGGCATTTGCCAAATCCAGGTGGTTGCGCCAACAGTTTTTTTGAGCCAAAACCACAATACCTGCACCAAAAACTGTAAATAAAAGGCCTGCTGTTAAAACACCGAAAAAACCCTTGTATCCGTAAGCAACAAAAAAAATCAGAAGCTCCTGACCGGAGGCAAAGCCTGCGCCTATTAAATTGCTTATAAATATCAAAGCCAGCATACGGTTTGCGGACGCAGTGTTCTGGGGCATAAAAAATCCCTCCTTTATCACTATTTATGCGAATAAAGAAGGTTTTAAACCAATGTTCGACAATTGACAAGCTTAAGCCGATACGGAAGAAATTTGATGTAAGATTCTTCGCTTTATGCTTAGAATGACAGAAGCGGGTAAAATTACCTAACAAAAAACCGCCGCTAAAGCGGCGGTAAATTAAGTTATAAAAATCAAACCAAAGTTGGCGGTTTAGTTTGGTATACCAATAAAGCATAGGTAAAGCTATTCAGCCATAATATAGCTAAAAGAGGCAACGGCCTCATCTATTACGGGTAAATATTTATCATAATTTTCGGTTTGGGCGGTATATTGGCACATATAGTTGGTTGTCCCTTTACTTAAATACCATTGGGTAAAGGTTATATCCAAATCCGGAGCATTTTCACTTGTACCTCTGAAGCTAAGCTTTAAAGCCTTTTCGTTTGCCAAGGTAACATATTCATAGCCCAACAAGCTAAAACCTTCTGTATCACCACCGCCGTTTTCGGCTTTTTCAATAAGCATTTGGTAAACTTCTTCGGCGGTTATGTTCTTCTTAGTGGGGCTTGTACTGGTACCGCAGCCTGCATAAAAGTTTTCTTGAAAAGGATCATTTGCATTTTCCTTGCGGGATAAAAAGCTTATTTGATCAAGTTCTGCATTCTCCATATATTCCCAAGTTGCAGGCATGATAAAGCTAAAGCCCTTTTCATTGTTCACATAAAGCACTTGTTCGTTTTCCTGCTTTATAAATTCAGAAGGCGTGGTTTTTTCTCCGCAGGCTGTAAGCAGAAACAAAAAAAGAGTAAAAACAATAACAGTTAAAAGCTTTTTCATTTTTCCTCCCTGTTTTTCAAGATGATTTTGCCGCAGGCTTTAAACCACACAGCTGGTACCTTTGGCTGTGGCAATAAGACTGCCCTTTTGGTCGATTATTTTAACATCATAAAAGCCCACACGGCTGCCCTGTTTATCTACCGTGCAGGTTGCGGTAAGCTTATCCCCTTTTTGTGTGGTTTTAAGAAAGGAAATACTTACCGTGGCGGCTACACTTGGTTTTCTTTCCGCATTGGCGGCTGCCGCAAAAGCATAATCTGCCAAGGAAAATACCACACCGCCATGGGTAACGCCCATGCCGTTTAAATGTTTTTCGTTAATTATCATAACTGTTTTGGCATAACCTGGGCTTGCCTCTGCCAGTTTTACGCCAAGTTCTTGGATATGCCTGTCGGCAGTCATGCGCTCATGCCAGTTTTCTGCATTAACATTCATTTTATACCTCTGTTCCTGTTTTGGGTTTTATGAAACAAACGGCGCTGAGGCAGAAAATTTACCTAAGGCCGTTATTTTTTATCTATTGCCAAAACCCCCGCCATAGCATAGTTTTCGGGCGGCATTTCCCTAATGATCACCCGAACGGCATCGGGGGGGCAGTTCAATACATTAACTATGGTTTTGGTAACCTCTTTAGCCAGGGCTCTTTTTAATTCCTGGCTGCGGGGCAAAATTTCCACTTGTACTATAGGCATTTTATCTCCTCCTGTAATTATGTGCCTTTTACGGCACAATATGTAATATACAATAATTATTCAAGCATAAAAAAGAAATTCCTGCTACAAAGCCGCCCTTATAAGGGCGGCTTGATTATTTTTTAAAATAAGGGCTTGCGGACAATGGTTTGTTCGCGGTCAGGCCCTATAGCAACCAGGGAAATCGGTACTTGGCAAAGCTCCTCTAAACGCAGCAGGTATTTTTGAGCATTTTCGGGCAATTCTTCAAAACTGCGGCAACCTGTTGTATCGCATTCCCAGCCAGGCAAGGTTTCAATAACCGGCTTGGCCAGGTTCAGTTCACGTAAAGAACTGGGAAATTGGTTGGTTTCTTGGCCGTTTATTTTATAAGCGCGGCAAAATTTGATTTCTTTTAAGTTATCCAAAACATCCAGCTTGGTAACCGCCAAATCGGTAAGTCCATTTACCAAGGTGCTGTAACGCACAACTACGGCATCGAACCAACCGCAGCGGCGAGGCCTGCCTGTAGTGGTGCCAAATTCAAAGCCGCTCTGGCGGATGTTTTCGCCAACTTCATCAAAAAGTTCAGTGGGGAAGGGGCCCTCGCCAACTCTGGTGGAGTAGGCTTTGGCAATACCTAAAACCCTGTTTATCATGGTGGGGCCTACGCCGCTGCCCGTGCAGGCACCGCCTGCTGTAGGTGAGCTGGAAGTTACAAAGGGATAGGTGCCGTGGTCCACATCCAAAAGGGTGCCCTGCGCGCCTTCAAAAAGCAGTTTTTTGCCGGCGGCGGCGGCATCGTTTGCTATATAAATTGTATTGGCCATGTATTTTTTAAATATTTCTGCATAGCCCATAAATTCTTTTATTATTTCATTGCGTTTGGCTTCATCTATTATTTCCAAGCCGGCGGCGGTAAAAATGGCATTTTTTTCTTTAATGTTGTAATCTAGCTTGGCTGTAAAAACTTCTTTATCCATAAGGTCTAATAAGCGTATACCTTGCCTTGCTACTTTATCCATATAAGCGGGGCCGATGCCGCGCTTGGTAGTACCTATTTTTTGATCGCCTTTCAAGCTTTCCTGGTATTCATCCATTGTATAGTGGTAAGGCATGATCAGATGGGCTTTTTCGGAAATCAAAAGGTGTTCGGTAGAAAGGTTCTGTGCGTGCAGGTTTTCTATTTCCTTTAATAAAACTTTCAGATCCACTACTACACCGTTACCTATAACGCAGGTAACATTGGGGTATAAAATGCCCGAAGGTATTAAGTGCAGCTTATGGGTAACTCCGTTTGCCACCACGGTATGTCCTGCGTTGGAGCCACCCATGCAGCGCAGTACCATATCGGCCTGTGCCGCCAAATAATCGGTCATTTTACCTTTGCCTTCATCGCCCCATTGGGCACCTATGAGCACTACAGAAGTCATAAAAAAACCTCCTACTAAATTCAAATTTATTTTTAGTTTAAAAAACTTGTAATGAACACTAAAACGAGGCAAGGCATGCGCCCTGCCTCAATTATTTAATTATACATTTGGTATATGGGAATGTCAATCCTAAAGCCATTTAGCAGGGTTTTGAGAAAAAGCTTTTTCTGCTTGTATTATATTGTCCTCCTATGCTTAAGCGAAGAATCTTAAAAATATGTAAAAAATCAAGGCTGACAAGCAAATGGTTGCAAGTCAGCCATATTTAGTTATTATGAAACAATTTTTAAATTGCATAACTTTATTGCATGATTTATTATTGTATATTTTAGTAGCAAAGTTTTTATTCGGTAAACAGGCTTATGGTCAAAGTACCGTTTTGAGCGCTTGTTTTTACGGTGAGAATGTGCTTGGTATCGTTTTTAAAACGCAAGTCTTTGCTGCCCCAGGCTACGGTGGCATCCTGCCCTCGTACGGCATAAGGAACAGGTAAGCTGTGGCTGTGGCGTTCCAAAATTTGTAAATGTGCCGCTTTAGCCGCTCGGTATAGGGTTGTGGAAACCTGACACACACCGCCGCCGTAATCAAGCACTTTTTTGTTACCAACAAAAATAATGGCTTTTGAATAACCGCGTGCAGGTGTACGGGGGCCTACGGCCTCATTGAAGGAAAACTCGGCATTGGGTGCTATGGTGAGCCCGTTCAAGCTTTGTGCCGCCAGCACCAAATTGGTACTGCGGTTTTGTTCTTCTTCATTATAATAAGTTGTAAAGCTTGCTAAAGGCTTGGGTGGTGCAAGCTCGGCAGTTGCTTCTGCCTTTACGGCCTGCCAAATGGCATTGCAGTTGCCGTTGCCGTGCGTTTCTTCGGGGAAATACAAATGGATGGCATTGTTTGCCGCATCCATGGTATAGCTTATGTTCATCAGATCCAGAACACTTAAAGGCAAATAAAGCCTGCCTTCGATAAGTTCGGGTGTTTCCAGCCATTCATAGCGGTAAAGGCTGGGGGTTTGGCTTTTGGCACCGTTTATTACTCTTATGGTGGTGCTTTCGGGTATTAAAACCAGCCCTAAAATTTCGTTCCCCCAAACGGCGGCGCCGGAGGTACCCGCTTTCTGCCATGACAGGTTAGTGCCTGACCACTGTGCCAACTGTGCAATCGGCAATAGTGGAAATTCACTGTCCTGCCAAGGCAGAAGCAGGTGAATGTCTTTTCCCGGATCATTTTCATAATGTAGAAAGACATTCAGAGAATGAGAGAGAGGAGATTGGGCTAATGTTGGGGTCTGTAGCATTAAGCTGAATATAATAGCAAGGATGATTACGGTAACGGCTTCCTGCCAGCGCGGTCGAACCCGTTTTGAGTGTTTGGCTGCAGGGGTTTTGTAAGGCTTATAATTCTTAGAAAATTTTTGCATTCAATTCCCCCTTTGCCGCTTGTTCAAGGGCCGCAGGCGGCTTGCTTTTTAAGCCTTGCCCGTGTGCTTTATACCTATACATAATAGCATTTGTAATGTGCGAAATATGTTTAAAGCTGGGGAAGGATTAATTAAAAAATTCTCTTTTATGCGACACAAAAGGTTTAACAGGCTGTTTTACGGCAGTTTTTGGCTTAAAAATATTTAAAAAAGTAAAGGGATTTAAGGTTTTGGGTCATAAAACAGGTAAAAACTTTTATGATGAACTAAAAAACTGTTTTGTCTAAAAACATAAACTTAGTTTTTTTGGGTTTTTGACGAAAAAAGTAGCATTTGAGCTTTAAAAAACCTTGACAAAGAAAATAAAATGCAGTATTATTAAAAACTGTAGCGAGAGCCATTAGCTCAGTCGGTAGAGCATCT
>DGYV01000006.1:62680-64471 GCA_002398485.1 Peptococcaceae bacterium UBA4997
TTCGAGTCGCCGATGGCTCACCACTAGGCGCGTTGGAGAAGCGGCTTAACTCACCAGCCTTTCACGCTGGCATCCAGGGGTTCGAATCCCCTACGCGTCACCAAAGCCGCAGCCCTAAGGGTCTGCGGCTTTAACTTTCGCGGGTGTAGCTCAGTGGCAGAGCGCTGGCTTCCCAAGCCAGTTATGTGGGTTCGATTCCCATCACCCGCTCCAAAACCCGTTGGATTTTTATAGTAGGGAGGTATAATAATGAAACATATCAAACAAGTTGTTAAAGGCTCTTTACAGGCTTCTTCCGTAAAAGGCGGCTGCGGCAATTGCCAAAGCTCTTGCCAATCGGCCTGCAAAACATCCTGCACTGTAAGCAACCAGTCTTGTGAAAAATAGTGAATATAGGCAAATGCTTTAACGCTGTGCCCCGGCATGGCTTAAGTGTTGCTCAAACCCGTCTTATGAATTCAAGGCGGGTTTTTATTGTGCCTTGAGCATGGTTTTTATAATATTTGTTTTGAGTATAGCCTAAAAATCTGTTATAATCTTTTTAAGAAGTAAATTTGGTTTAGAGGGTGGTAAATATGGAAAAATTAGCCGACGCAAATATGAACGACGTGCATTTTTTTGCCGCCGCGGAGGATTTTTTGCTTTTAGATGTGAATAGCGGTAATATTTTTATAATAGATGAGCCCACTATGGTAGCCTTGAATGCTCTTTTAACTGTAAAAGGCAACTGGAAGGATGCCGAAGATCTTTTAAGCGGTGAGGCGGGCGAGGCTTTAAGGGAGCTGTATGAACTTACTGTGGCGGGTGAATTGTTCACCCCCGATGCTTATTTTGGCAAATATGAGCCACCTGCTCCTGTTTTGAAATCTCTTTGTTTGAATATAAGCCACGATTGTGATTTGCGCTGTGCTTATTGCTTTGCTTCCACAGGTTCTTTCGGCGGCAAAAGGCTGAATATGCCGTTGGAAGTAGCCACAGCGGCTATCGATTATCTGCTTGAGAATAGTGCTGACCGCAGAACCTTGGAGGTGGATTTTTTTGGCGGCGAGCCTTTGATGAATATAGATGTAGTTATGGTCACTGTTGCTTATGCCAAAGAGCAGGAAAAGCAATATAATAAACAGATCCGCTTTACCTTTACCACAAATTGTGTAAGCCTAACCCCCGAAATTAGCAAATGGGCCTTTGCTAACGGTATAAAAGTTATTTTGAGCCATGACGGGCGCAAAAAGGTTCATGATGCCATGCGTGTATTTGCCGATGGCAGCGGCAGTTATGATATAGTTACCGCCAATATCCGCAAACACCTTAAAAACGATCCGCGGGAAACCTATTATGTAAGGGGTACTTTTACCGCTCTGAATAAGGATTTTACCAATGATATACTGCATTGGCTGGATTTGGGCTTCAAGCATATCTCTATGGAGCCCGCAGTGGAAAAGTACGGTAACCGTGCCTTCAAGGAAGCTGATTTGGATACCGTGCGTAAAGAATACTGGCGCCTGACCAAATTATATGATGCCAAACGTGAAATGGGTGAAGGCTTTGATTTTTTCCATTTCAATATAGATGTAGAGCACGGCCCTTGCCTGCCCAAAAGGCTTACCGGCTGCGGTGCGGGTCATGCCTATATGGTGGTTACCCCCGAAGGCGAGCTTTACCCCTGCCACCAATTTGTGGGCAGGGAGCAGTATCGGCTGGGCAGTTTAAGCGAAGGCGTGGTAAAGACTGATATTGTGGAAAAATTCCGCAATGCCCATGTATATAATAAAGAAAAGTGCAGGGAGTGCT
>DGYV01000006.1:64602-64953 GCA_002398485.1 Peptococcaceae bacterium UBA4997
TGATGAAGGCATAACAAATGATACTGTGGTCGATAAGTTCAGAAATGTATCTGTAAATGAAAAAGCGGTATGCAAGAACTGCTGGGCGAAATATTACTGCAGCGGCGGCTGCCATGCCAATGCAGATCTTTTTAATGAAGATATATTAAAGCCTTATGCTATAGGCTGTGAGCTGGCCCGTATGCGTACCGAATGTGCACTTTGGCTTTCAGTTCAGGATATGTACAGGAATAGGGACTAGGTTTTGCACCTAATAAAAAACAGCATTAAACCATACACAACTATTCGGCCTGTGTATGGTTTTTTATTTAAAACAAAAAACCGCCCGTAAAGGCGGTTCTTTGTTAAAAG
>DGYV01000004.1:0-474 GCA_002398485.1 Peptococcaceae bacterium UBA4997
GATACAGCCAAAGAAAAACCTCAGCAGGGTAAAATTGTAGCCGTTGGTGAAGGCAGGAAAACCGAAGACGGCAAACGTATTGCTTTGGATGTTAAGGTAGGGGATATAGTTATCTATTCCAAATTTGCCGGCACCGAAGTAAAACAGGACGGCGAGGAATACCTTATTTTGAATGGTGATCGCGATATTCTTGCTATTGTAGATTAATCATATGTTTTAAATTAATAATCAGATATAAAATTGGGAGGTATAGAAAATGGCAAAACAGATTGTCTTTAGAGAAGATGCCCGTTACGCTTTGGAAAGAGGCGTTAACGCTTTAGCCGATGCAGTAAAAGTAACACTTGGCCCCAAAGGCAGGAATATAGTATTGGAAAGGAAATTCGGTTCTCCTCTTATTACCAATGACGGTGTTACCATTGCCCGTGAAATTGAATTGGAAGATGTTACAGAAAATATGGGTGCTCAATTAGT
>DGYV01000004.1:638-15710 GCA_002398485.1 Peptococcaceae bacterium UBA4997
GAAAATATGGGTGCTCAATTAGTTAAAGAAGTAGCTACCAAAACCAACGATGTAGCCGGCGACGGCACCACAACCGCTTGCTTGTTGGCTCAGGCCATTATTCGTGAAGGTATTAAAAACGTTACCGCGGGTGCAAACCCCATTATTCTGAAAAAAGGTATTGATAAAGCCGTAACATCTGTAGTAGAAGAACTGCAAAAAGGAGCTAAAAAAGTAGACAGCAAAGAAGCGATTGCTCAGGTTGCCTCTATTTCCGCCAATGATGAAACCATTGGTAATTTGATTGCCGATGCTATGGAAAAAGTAGGTAATGACGGTGTTATCACCGTAGAAGAAAGCCAAGTATTCGAAACTACCGTTGAAGTTGTTGAAGGTATGCAGTTTGACCGTGGTTATATTTCCCCTTATATGGTAACTGATACCGAAAAAATGGAAGCCGTATTGAACGATCCTTACATTTTGATGGTAGATAAAAAGATTTCGACCATTGCCGAGCTTTTGCCCCTTTTGGAAAAAGTTGTGCAAACAGGCAAACAATTATTAATCATTGCTGAGGATGTTGAAGGCGAAGCCAATGCTACCTTGGTAGTAAATAAATTACGTGGTACCTTTACTTGCGTTGCCGTAAAAGCTCCCGGCTTTGGTGATCGCCGTAAAGCTATGTTGCAGGATATTGCCATTCTTACAGGCGGTACCGTTATCAGCGAAGAAGTTGGTTTGAAATTGGATACTACCGAATTGACCATGTTGGGCCGTGCCCGCCAGGTTAAAGTTGGCAAAGACAACACCACCATCATCGACGGTGCAGGCAATGCTGAAGATATTGCAGCTAGAGTTACCCAAATCAGAAAACAGATTGAAGAAACTACTTCCGAATTTGATAAAGAAAAATTACAGGAACGTCTTGCCAAATTAGGCGGCGGCGTTGCCGTATTAAAAGTAGGCGCAGCTACCGAAACCGAATTAAAAGAAAAGAAACTGCGCATTGAGGACGCTCTTTCCGCTACCCGCGCTGCTGTTGAAGAAGGTATGGTAGCAGGCGGCGGTACCGCGCTTATTCAAGTTCTTAATGTTTTGGATGATATTCAGGTTGAAGGTGATGAAAAAACCGGTGTGAACATCATCAAAAAAGCTTTGGAAGAGCCTGTAAAACAAATTGCTTACAATGCAGGTGTTGAAGGCGCTGTAGTTGTGGAAAAAGTTAAAGATTCTAAAAAAGGTGTAGGCTACAATGCTGCTAAAGGTGTATATGAAGATATGATAAAAGCAGGTATTGTAGACCCCACCAAAGTTACCCGTTCCGCTTTACAGCACGCTGCTTCCGTAGCTTCCATGCTTCTTACCACCGAAGCTTTGGTTGCTTCCATTCCCGAAGAACATCCCGAACCCCCGATGGCACCTCCCGGTATGGGCGGCATGATGTAATAAGCATAAATAGGTGTTAGATTAGGTTCCATAGGTAAGTTTGTGTCATTTTGAACGCAGCGAAGAATTTTTTAAGATTTCTCACTGCGTTCAAAATGACATTTTTTAAAATATAACTGTTTAAGGCGTCGCTTTATTTTAATTTTATAAAACCAATAGGTTTTAATGGCGGTTTGGATATTTTTTTGTTTGCCAAACCTAAGCTTGGGTAGAGTGGCTTTTACAGATACAACCATTTTTTCAGTTGTTTATGAGATGTTTTTATAAAATAAAACTAATATACTATTGCTTTTTGGAAAAATATATGTTATAAATACATAATAAAATCATATTTTGGCAAAGGATTTTTAATCATGCACAGTTTAGTTAAGTCTAATTCCTATCGTTACTACTTTGGCCGCAGCTTTTGCTTTAGCTACGGCTACTTTTGGTTTACCAAAATATATAGTAGGGATGGACTTTCTTGTCAATGATTAAGTATTATTGATAAAACTTTGACTTTAAAAGAGGTTCGTCGTGCGCGAACCTCTTTATTTTTTATTTGCACATACTTTGCTTAAAGAAAGGAAATTTATTATGCTAAACCTTGAAAATACAAATAGCTCTTGTTTTAACAAGCTAAAAAGATTTAGAATAACTATAGTGGGTACGGGGCTGATTGGCGGTTCGCTTGCTCTGGCGCTCAATGGTTTCAAAAATGCTGTTGTAACAGGTGCCGATATTGATAAAGATTCTCTAAAGCAGGCATTGGCGGCAGGCGCTATAGATGAAGCTGCCGAAAATACACAGGAAGCCATAGCAGAAGCCGATCTGGTTATACTATGCGTATCACCCCGCACTACTATGAAAATAATCAAGGAACAAAAAGGCAATTTCAAAAAGGGCTGTGTGATTACAGATGTTTGCGGCACTAAACACAATTTATACAGGGATATTCCCCAATATATACCTGAAAGTGTAGAGTATATAGGTATACACCCCATGGCAGGTAAAGAAGTGGGTGGTTTTGTAAATGCCTGTGCGGATTTGTTCCAAAATACAGGTTTTATTCTGATACCCTTGCAAACCCAAACTGATAAGGGTACGGCTTTAATGCTTGAGATTGCCCAATATATAGGTGCTAAATATACTGCGCTTACAAACCCAGAAACGCATGATGATATAATAGCCTATACCAGCGATTTGATGCATATAGCGGCAGGCGCGCTTTGTATGGATTTTCACCCCCAAACTGCCAAGGCTTATACAGCGGGTGCTTTTAGGGATTGCACACGCATAGCCAACATGGATGCCGAACTATGGACGGAGCTGCTCATCTGCAATGGTGAAAAGATAGTGCCGCATTTGGAAAATTATATAAATAATTTAAGGCTTATTAAAACCGCTATGCAAAATAAGGATACCAAAGCAGTGCATGAATTACTGGCAAGGGCCTCAAATAATAAAAAGGAGTTGCTCTTACGATGAAAAAACTTACCGTACAACTTGCCCAAAATTCTTATGACATCATTATTGCCAAAGATATTTTGCTTCAGGCGGGCAAGCTTATAGGCAGTGTACACCTTGGTAAAAGGGCGGTAGTGGTAACGGATGAAAATGTTTGGAAGCTTTACGGCAGCTGTTTGCAAACAAGTTTAGCTGCAGCGGATATAGATTTTAGGGTTATAGTTTTGCCACCGGGTGAAAGTAGCAAGCAATTTAAAGGTTTGAAATATATTTGTGAAACTATGGCTGAAAGCGGTTTTTTGCGTTCGGATCTGCTTATAGCTTTTGGGGGCGGCGTTGTTGGTGATTTAGCCGGCTTTACGGCCGCAACCTATATGCGAGGCATGCCTTATGTGCAAATACCTACCACGCTGTTGGCTCAGGTGGATTCAGCGGTGGGCGGTAAAACTGCCATCAACCTTAAACGCGGTAAAAATTTAGTGGGTGCTTTTTGGCAGCCTAAGCTGGTTATAACGGATCCCGAGCTTTTATATACCCTTGACGAGCGGGAATTCGCAGGCGGTATGGCAGAGGTTATCAAATACGCTGCGATTGCTTCGCCTGTGCTTTTTAAAAGGCTGGAAGATTATGGTGGTAAAGTGGGTGCTTATTCAAATTTAGAGGGGATAATTTATAAATGCTGTGCTATTAAAGCTAATATAGTAGCGAAAGATGAATTGGATACAGGCATTAGAATGCTTTTAAACTTTGGCCATACCTTTGGCCATGCTTTAGAAAAAAGCGGTAATTTCAAAAAATACATCCATGGTGAAGCAATAGCCATTGGCATGGTGATGGCGGCAAAGCTGGGTTCTGAAATGGGTTTTCACGGCCTTGAAATAGTTGAACGCTTGAGTAAACTTTTGCGAAGCTATAATTTGCCCATTGATTTAGATGAAAACTTTAATGAGCTTGTTTATACGGTAATGCTGGATAAAAAGAACAGTGCCGAAAATATACGTTTGATCCTTTTGCACAAATTAGGTAGGGCTTTTATCCATACCACTACGGCAGAAGCTTTGTGGGAAGCGGGGAGCGAATTATAATGGCAAAGCAGGTAAATGATAATTCCTTAGGCCAAAACCTAAAAATCATAAATTGTTTACCCGAAGGTATAGTAAAAATACCGCCTTCAAAAAGTATTTCCCACCGCGCGCTCATCTGTGCGGCTCTGGCAGGGCAAAGTTTGGTAAAAAACCTTGGTTTTTCCAAGGATGTTCAGGCAACCCTGAACTGCCTTAAGGCAATGGGTGCCCAATTCAGCGAACAAAATGCTAAAACTTTGATTGAAAAACCTATTTCCAACCCTGTGGCTGATACGGTTTTAGATTGCGGAGAATCGGGTTCCACCTTACGTTTTTTGCTGCCGCTGGCTTTGGTTTTTGGGGTGCCTTTAAGTTTTACGGGGCAAGGCAGACTGCTTGAGCGGCCTTTAGGTGAATATTTGAGCCGGCTTACCGAAAAAGGCGGGCATTTTGATACCGAAAAAGGCTTTATCCATGTGAGCGGTAGTTTACATGCAGGGGTTTTTAAGCTTTCCGGGCAAATAAGCTCCCAATTCGTTACAGGTCTTTTAATGGCCTTACCGCTTTTAAAAGAAGACAGTGAAATCATCATCACTTCAGAGCTGGAATCCAAAGCCTATGTTGACTTGACTGTAAACGTAATGCAAAGCTTTGGCGTAATTATAGAAAATAGGGGTTACAAGCATTTTATTATCAAAGGCGGGCAAAGCTATAAGCCTTGCAGTTACGAAGTGGAGGGCGATTTTTCCGCCGCGGCTTTTTTCCTGGTGGCGAGTGCCTTGGGTTGTAAGGTAAGTTGCGTGGGCTTGAACCCCGCTTCACTTCAGGGGGACCGTGCCATAATAGATATAATAAAAAACTGCGGCGGGCAGGTAAGCTTTAATGAAGCTGGTGAATTTACTGCTACGGCTGCAAAGCTGAAAGCTGTTAGCGTAGATGTTAAAGATATACCCGATTTGGTGCCGCCCCTTACCGCTCTTTTATGTTTTTGCGAAGGGGAAAGCAAAATAACAGGCGCGGCCAGGCTGCGCTTCAAGGAAAGCGACCGCCTGCACGCTTTGGCTACCCAGTTTAATGCTTTAGGTGCAAAAATTGAAGAACTTGAGGATGAACTTATCATTACAGGTGTTGAATACCTTAAAGGTGGAGTGATAGACCCGCATAACGATCATCGCATTGCCATGGCGGTGGCTGTTGCTTCTATAAAGAGCACAGGCTTGGTAAAAATAGCAGAGCCAGAATGTGTGGCAAAATCTTACCCTGCTTTTTGGCAGGATTTCTGTCGCATAGCAAAAGCTTAGTTAATCTTAAATAATCTATTGCCAAGTTGGGCTTTGCCCGTCTTGCAATTACTTAAGAACAAGATAATTCAACTCTTAAGTTAGAGGATGATCCTTAAACATAAAATATACAGGCAATTAAAGGAGGGAAAAAAATGAGCAATGTATGGGGCAAAAATATTAAAGTATCCTTGTTTGGGGAATCGCACGGGGCGGGTATAGGTGTTGTATTGGGCGGTTTGCCCGCAGGCGAAGATATTGATATTGCCGCTATAGCCGCACAAATGCAAAGACGTGCCCCCGGGCAAAATGAAACCTCTACCACACGCAGGGAAATGGATGAGGTTGAGGTATTGAGTGGCTTGTTCAACGGTAAAACCACAGGTGCGCCCGTTTGCGGTATCATCCGCAACCATGATACCGATTCCACAGCCTACACACCAAACCTGCCTCGCCCCGGCCATGCCGATTTAACCGCACATATTAAATATAAGGGCTTTAACGATTACCGAGGCGGCGGCCACTTTTCGGGCAGGCTTACAGCTCCTTTGACCTTCGTGGGCAGCTTGGCCAAACAGTTATTGGCAAGGCAGGGTATTTTTATAGGCTCACATATTCAGCAAATAGCGGATGTTTGTGATACCCCTTTTATTACGGTAGAGCCCGAGCTTTTACAAAAGCTAGAAAAAGCTCGATTTCCCCTTTTGGATGAAAGTATGCAGGAGCCTATGCGCGAAGCCATACTTGCAACCAAAGCGGAAAATGATTCCGTAGGTGGTATTATCGAATGTGCAGCCTGCGGTATACTCGCAGGTGTGGGTTCACCTTTCTTTGAGTCTTTGGAAAGCACAATTTCTGCCATGATGTTTGCCATACCTGCTGTTAAAGGCATAGAATTCGGCAGTGGTTTTGATTTTGCCTTAATGCGCGGCAGTGAAGCCAATGATGAGATATATACCGAAGCGGGCATAATCAAAACCCTTACCAATCACAGTGGTGGTATCAACGGCGGTATTGCCAACGGTATGCCCCTTGTATTTAGGGTAGTTATACGGCCTACCCCTTCCATAGGTATAGCCCAGAAAACGGTTAACTTGGCAACCATGCAAAATACCCAAATCAATATTCAAGGCAGGCATGATCCTTGTATAGTGCCCAGGGCAGCGGTAGTGGTGGAAGCAGCTTTGGCGCTTTGCCTGTTGGATGCTTTGTTGGAGAGCAGGTAAAAATATGAAACACAATGCTATACTTAAAAACATAGTTATTATTGGTTTGCCGGGTTCAGGTAAAACCGCTTGCGGTCAAAGGCTTGCCCAAATGCTTGGCCGAAAATTTGTGGATTTGGACACTTTAGTGGAAAAAACGGCAGGCACGAGCATAAATGTTATCTTTGCCGAAAAAGGTGAAAATGCGTTCAGGAATATGGAAACCCAAGCTGCTCAAAAAACAGCCGCTGAAAACGGCATTATCATAGCCACGGGCGGCGGCATAGTGCTTAGGCCCGAAAACATGGAGATCTTGGCGAAAAATGGCATAATCTTATTTTTGAATCGTCCGCCCGAAAAAATAGCGCAGGATATTTTAACATATAACCGACCGCTTATGCAGAAAGACCCACAAAAAATCTTCAGTATATATAAAGAGCGGATAGGACTTTATCAAAAATACTATGATATTGAAATAAAAAATCAGGGCACAATGGAAGAGGTGCTTTTTAAGCTCAAAAAAATAGCGGTTATGGCGACGGAAACGAAGGAAGTGAAATTTGCCGTTATCGGCAGCCCTATTGTGCATAGCCTTTCACCCAATATCCATTTGCCGCTTTTAAGGCGCTTTTATAATAAGGTAAGCTATATTAGGGAAGAAGTTTTATTTGAACAGTTGCCTAACTGGCTAAATCGTGTAAGGCAGGAAAATTTCAGCGGCTTTAATATAACTATGCCTTATAAAAGGGAAATAATGCCGCTTTTAGACTATATAGATGCGGAAGCAGTACTGTTGGATTCTGTGAATACGGTAGTAAACCAAAACGGTATCCTAAAAGGCTATAATACGGATGCAGAGGGCTTTAAGCTAGCTTTGCGGCAAAAAGGCAAAAGCTTAACCAAAAGTAATATTGTAATATTGGGTTCGGGCGGTGTGGCAGGTACTTTGGCGCTTAAAGCGGTGAAGGAAGGCGCCAACAAAATAAGCATAGCCGCCATTAAAACATTGGAGGCACAAAAGATTTTACTGGGAGCCGCCGCTTTGAACTGCAAAACCGTAATGGAAATTACGGGTTTCAGCAAGCCCGAGCTTACAAAAATTTGTAAAGAAGCGGATATTCTTATCAATGCTACACCCTTGGGTATGACAGGTATAAAAGCTGATTTTGCGGATACGGCTTTTTTACAGGCGCTTGCTCCCCAAAGCCTGGTGTGTGATTTGATTTACAGCCCCGCCCGCACTAATTTGCTAAAGCAAGCCGAAAATTTGGGCTTGGATACTATGGGTGGATTGAATATGTTGATTTATCAGGCTATTTTGGCAGATGCCCTGTTTTTGGGCATAAACCAGAACATCCAGAAGGCTTATCATACAGCTATACAAAATTTGCCAGGAAAGGTTGAATTATCATGATCATAATCTTAAAACCTAATGCCGAACAGGCAGAAGTGGAACTTTTAGCCAAAAGAATGCAGGAGCGCGACTTTGTCGTGCAAAGCATTCAAGGCGAAAATGCCAAAATGTTGGGTTTGGCGGGTGATACCACAACCATTACTGCCGATACCTTTGCCCGGTTTGAATGTGTGGATTCCATAGTTAAAGTAATGGAGCCTTATAAGCTGCCGGGAAGGCGTTTTCACCCCGAAGATACAATAGTGAGCGTGGGCGATAAAAAACTGGGTGGCGGCCATTTTGGTGTTATAGCAGGGCCTTGCTCCGTAGAAAGTGAAGATCAGATTCTTTCTATTGCACGTGATGTTGCAGGCTCAGGAGCGTCTTTTTTACGGGGCGGAGCCTTTAAGCCACGTTCCTCACCCTATGCCTTTCAGGGCTTGGGTTTGGATGGTTTGGAACTTTTGAAAATAGCTCGCCAAAAAACAGGCCTGCCCATTGTAACGGAAATACTTTCTGTGGATTATTTGGAAGAGTTTGCCGAAAATGTGGATATTATTCAAATAGGTGCACGCAATATGCAGAACTTCTCCCTGCTCATGGAAGTGGGCAAATTAGGTAAGCCCGTACTTTTGAAAAGAGGCCTTTCCTCTACCATAGAGGAGCTTTTGATGGCGGCGGAATACCTGATGCATGAAGGTTCATCCCAGGTTATTCTGTGCGAGAGGGGCATTAGGACCTTTGAAACAGCCACCCGCAACACTATGGATCTTTCGGCGGTGCCCGTATTGAAAAACAAAAGCCATTTGCCTGTTATAGTAGACCCTTCCCATGGTACGGGCCATTGGAATTTGGTTGAGCCCATGGCATTGGCTGCCGTGGCGGCAGGTGCTGATGGTTTGATCATAGAAGTGCACAACACACCGCAATATGCGCTTTGCGACGGCCAGCAATCTATTACGCCCGAAGTGTTCCACCACTTGATGAAGAAAATAAACCGTGTTTATGAAGCAGTTCACGAATAAAAAATATACAGACCAAACTAAGAATAGGGAGGGATTTTTATGGACTACAAAAAAATGCTTAATGATGCTCGATCGGAATTGGATGTTATAGATGCGCAAATGCTGCAATTGTTCAGCCAAAGGATGGATGTTATAGATAAAATAGCCGAAATCAAAAGGCAAAGCAATATAGCCATTACCGATATAAAAAGAGAACAGCAAATAACCGATACAGCAATTAAAGGCGGCAAACCCGAACATTTTGGTGAAATCAGCATTTTCATGCGTGCGCTCATCAATATTTCCAAGCTGCGTCAAAGAAAATATTTATACGATAATACAGATGAGGAATTCTTACAGGCTTCCAGAACTAAACCCACAGGTAAGCTCAATGTATTTTACCAGGGCTTGCCCGGAGCTTGGGGTGAACAGGCAACCGTTCAGCTTTTCCGTGAAGCTGCCCGAAACCCCTTGGAAAGCTTTGAAGAGGTGTTCGAAAATATCAAGCAGAAAAAAGCAAATTATGGTATAGTGCCCATTGAAAATTCCCAAACCGGCGCAATTGGTGAGGTTTATGATCTGTTGCGTAAATATGGTTGCTATATAGTAGGCCAAACCTGGGTAAAAGTTAAGCATTGTTTGATGGCTGCCCCGGGTACTAAGCTTACTGATGTGCGGGAGATATATTCACACCCCGAAAGCTTCAAGCAATGCCGTAATTTCCTTAAAAACCGTGCTTGGGACCTGACTTCCTGCCGTAATACGGCTGTAGCCGCCAAAATGGTAGCGGATAAGGCGGATAAACGCTTTGCCGCTATTGGTTCACCCAGAGCGGCGGAGCTTTACGGTTTGGAAATTATCGCAGAAAATATTACAGATGACGTAACCAATCAAACCAGGTTCATTACCATTGCCAACCAGCCTGAATACGATACAAGCTGTGATACCGTAAGCATAAGCTTCCGCACTGCCCACAGGAGCGGCGCTTTGTGCGAGGTACTGTTCCCCCTGATGTCCGAAAGCATCAATTTAAGCCGTATCGAATCACGCCCCATTAGGGATGGCAAGTTCTGCTTCTTTGCTGATTTAAAGGGTAACATAAAGGATGAAAATATTTTAAGAGGTATTCGTTATGCGGCAGCTTCCTGCGGTTATTTGGAAGTTTTGGGCTGCTACAGGGAAAATGCCGTGGTTTAAGCTTAAATGAAAACTATCATCAAAATAATACTATAGTTTGGTGTGTTTATGTATGTATTGCCATTCTGAGCGTAAGCGGAGAATATTTAGATTCTTTATTACGTTCAGAATGGATTTTTTTATTTTTTATACATAGTTTTGCTTTGGTTGTATATTTGCCTGTTTAATAAGGCTTTATAAAATAAATCTTGTTTTTATATAAAATTGTAATAAAAACTTATTTTGGAATATAGTATTGAGTATTGTACTTTGACACTATTTGGTATTTTAATTATAATGAGGTTCAAATTTAAGCTTTATTAAGAGGTGTTTATATGGATATAAAAACATATAGTACCGGAGAGGTTTGTAAATTATGTAATATGAGTCGTAAAAAGCTGCGTTATTTAGAAGAACGGGGCTTATTAAAAGAGGTATTACGCGGGGATGAAAACAATTATCGTTATTATACCGAAGGCCATATCAATGAGCTTTTGTTAGTAAAGGAATTGCAAAATATAGGTTTTTCATTGAATGAAATTAAAGCTATGTCGTTAGACAGCAGCTTAAACGGTATTCATGAATCTGTAAAAAAGCGAATGATGAATGCGAAAGAGGATTTAAAACAAAGCATAATGCGTTACGAACAAAGTAGCGAAAAGTATGTTCAGTTACTTGAGGCTGTTTCATTTTTAAAAATGAAACTGGCTGATACGGATATTGAATATGAAGAAGAAAAATATAAAATTATTGAGTACCCTAGCCAATATATGGTTGTTTTAAGTTATGAAGGCACGTTTTTGGATACAGAAAGGAGTTTTTTTATAGGTTTAGCAAAGTTATATAATATTATAGAGGAATATGGTATTACAACTTTAGGATCATTAATCAGCATTTATCATAACCATTATGATAGTGAGCAGTGTTCTTTTAATGGAATGATCAATAAAGTAGAGATGTGTATGCCTGTTGTAAATATGAATAAACCTTGCCCCTATTATAAAAAAGTTGAAGGATTCAAAGGGGTTACAACCAAGCATATAGGTAGTTATGATAAGGATTTGGATAAAACTTATATGGGTCTTTTAAAGTGGGCTAAACAAAACGGTTACAAGCTTGCTAATATCTCTTTGGAAGAGTCGCTTATCAGCCCCTTGCTTACCCAAAATAATAAATATTGGGTAACCAATATTATGATTCCCTTTAAGGATTAAAACCGTATACAAAAACATATGTGAACCGAAAAACCTGGCCATTGGGGCCGGGTTTTTTAGTTTCTTTGAAGGTTAGAATATAAAATATTTATTTAATTTGGCAAATTCGTCTCTCGTTTGAGTTTTTATAAATGTCAAAAAATACAGAAAATTTTGTTGACTTGAACCTTGGGGATACCATTATACTGAATATATGGCCAAGAATTTACAGAATGTTTAATAAATTCAATAAAAAGAGGTGATTTATAAGAATATTGAGCGTGATATTTAGAAAAGAAATCAAAGGAGGGCAAAAAGATGGATTTGCAAAAGAAGAGAAACCTATTTTTTACAGTAGTTGCAATTTTATTTTTTATCTTATTAGGTTTAGTTATGATACATCCTATTATGCAGTGGGCTGATACTTGCGGTATTTTAGTAGCAGGTATACCCATGTCGCAGTTCTTAATTTGGTTCAGCTCTTTTGGTATGGCTATACTCATCAGCATCACCTTTTATGTGGATACCAAAATACTGGTTCTGAAAGAAAAGGAAAAACAATAAAAATTTACTTTAGATATGATTGAAAGAGATGATTGATAAGGGGGAATTGTAATGGAAATGACATCTAAAGAGATATTTATCTCTTGTGCGTTTTTAGTAGCCTTTCTGATATTTATTGTTTGGGCTACCTTCTTTTCCAAACAAGCTAAACTTAAAAGCGATTCTATGGAAGAGTTTGCTTTGGGTGGCCGTGGCTTTGGTTATTTTATTGTTGTATGTACTTTAATTGGGGTTTTCTTGCCTGCTTCGGCTTACACGGGTTGGTATTCCTGGGCTATGTATGAAGGTTTGATCGCCCAATATATTGTGGTTTACAGTATTGCTGCCTTCTTCATTATGTATTTGTTCACCCAAAGGATTTGGATTTGGGGAAAAAACTTCAACCTTTTAACACAACCGGACTTTTTGCAATTACGTTTTCGTTCCAAACCTTTATCTTATGTAGGTGCTGTAAGCGGTCTTATCATAGAAGCTCCGTGGATGATTATTGAATTCGCCAGTATAGGTTGGCTTATTGCTGCTGTAACCGGCGGTGTAGTAAACAGGGAAATTGGCATTTTGATTGCAGGTTCTTTGGTTATAGCTTATACCATTTACGGAGGTATGCGTTCTGTAGCTGTTGCAGAGATTGTAAAAGGTATTTTGGTGCTTGTTGTTGTAATTATCGGTTCCGTACTTATTATTTATAAATTGCATGGCGGCTTTGGCAATATGTATGAAAACATATTGGCTGTTCTTCCCCAAAATATGACTTTTAATACGGGTGGTGCATATACCTATTCTTATTGGAATTCTATTATACTTACCGGTACCTTGGGTTGCTTTGGTTGGTTGAGTATGTTTGCCAGGGTATATACCGCTAAAAGTGTAAAAGAAGTGAAAAAATCCGCTTCGGGCGGTGCAATTTTCATGGTGCTTATTTCGGTTTTATTATATATTGTAGCTGTAGGTGCAATATTGATTCCGGGTGCTGCTGATAGTGGGGAAATGGCGTTTTTCTTTATGGCTAAAGAAGCATTCGGTCCCGTTTTCTTGGGCCTTTCCGGCGTAATGGTATTGGCAGCCGCTATGGGTTTCATTGCTGTTGTTATTTCCGCACACAGCGTAGTGATTACAGAAAATCTAATCAAACCCTTTAAACAAAATATGACAGAAAATCAACGCCGTAAATATTCCCGTATCACCATTTTGGTTTATGGTATCATTTGCATGATCATAGCCATGCAGGATCTGCCCAATTTGGCGCATATTGCCATTGTTGCTTATGAAGGTGTAGTACAAATTATCCCCGTAATCATATTCGGTATATTCTGGCGCCGTGCCAATAAATGGAGCGGTGGTATTGGTTATGTAGTAGGTTTGATCATCGCTATAGGATTGGCTCTTTACCCAATGGAAATATTCGGAGCTTGGAGCGGTGGCGTGATTGGTTTAGTTGTAAACACCATCATCAATATCATCCTTGGTTTTGCCATCAAGAAAGAGCCTTATGTTGATAAATTGTTTGATGTAGTAAAAACCTACAAAGAAAATGCTAAAGGGGAACAAATCGTTACAGAAGATTCTGTAGAAGCATTAAATGTTGCCTGTGATTTGAAAGCGCAATAAGATATAAAAAATAGTTGAGAGGAAATGATGCTTTGAACGCAGACTTGATAATTTATGGAGATGCTATGTTTGCGGCAACAGGTAAGGATGACTTACCTGTTGCCGGAGGTGTTGCCATAAGTGGAGATACAATAATAGCAGTAGACAAAAAAGAAGAATTGAGTAGATATTTGCGAGCAAATACCCGGTTGATTAAATGTGGGAAAAATACCCTTATTATGCCTGCATTTAATGATGGGCATCAACATCTAAGAATGATTGTAGCTACATATAACGGTGTACCTTTGCGTTATGTTACTTCCGAAGAAGAATGTGTGGCTAATGCAATTGCATGGGAAAAAGAACATTCGGAATATGATTGGGTTTATGGTGGTGGTTGGCAATATACTCATTGGAAAAATAAAAGGCCACCTACAAATAAACTATTGAACGAAGCATTTCCAAATAAACCTGTATGTTTGGCTGATACGGATTTTCATGCTGTTTGGTTGAATGACTGTGCCTTAAAGGAATTTGGTATAACCAAAGATTCTCCTGATCCTAAGAGTACCGTTGTTAATAGGTATCCGGATGGTACACCTACAGGATATGTGCAGGAAGGGCTAATAATTGATATTTTTGAGAGAGCCATTAGCTCTATGGAAACTGATAGCAAATTAATGAAACATAATCTCATCAATGTATTACGGGAATGTAATCGTTATGGTTTGACAGGTGCTTCTGAAATGCTTGCTTCGAAACCTGAATGGATCGATCTTTACGAGGAAATGGCTGCCAACAACAAGCTGACTTGTCGTATCAGCCTTACCCATGATTTTTGGTGTGAAGATTATTTGAAAACTGCAGATGAACTTCATGCAAGGTTTGGTAATAAAGAAGCAAATGTATATTTTTATGGTATCAAACTATTTTTTGATGGTGTTGGCATTGGGCATACATCCTGGCAAGTTAAGCCTTTTAATGATAGGCCTGATTGGAGTGGTGAACCTATCATTCTTGAAGAGGAATTGCATAAAGAAACCCTTAAGGCTATCAGTTTAGGTTATCACATTCATATTCACGCTTGTGGTGATAAGGCTGTAAGAAAAGCTTTGGATTGGTGGGAAGAAGCTCAACAAAAAGGTTTAACCAAACCGGAACAACGCTATGCGATTACGCATAATGATACTGTTGATCCTGAAGATATACCGCGTTTTGCAAAATTAGGTGTTATTGCTTCTATGCAGCCGGATATGTTAGCACCATGCTTGAAATGGGAGGATAATTTGTATCCATTACGTTATGGTGAAAAACTTTCCCAAACTGCCTGGCCATGCCGTTCCTTTATAGATTCAGGGGCTGTTTTGGCATTTAGTACAGATTCGCCTGTTGGGCTTATTGACCCCATGATGAATATATATCGTGCTGTTACAAGGGTGCATGCTGATGGTAAGCCTGAGGGTGGATGGATACCTGAGCAAAAAATAAGTCTTTCCAACGCACTTTGGGCTTATACTTACGGGAGTGCTTATCAGCTTGGCAAGGAAGATTTTTTGGGTACATTGGAAGTTGGTAAAAAAGCAGATATTGTGGTTCTGAATAAAAATTTGTTTACGGTAACACCGAATGAATATTTGGGTACTGAATCTAAGCTTACTATTCTTAACGGGAAAGAAGTATATAAAAATATGTGATTGTTTTTTCTTTTACATTCTTTCATTAAAAACCTGTCCTT
>DGYV01000004.1:15932-16221 GCA_002398485.1 Peptococcaceae bacterium UBA4997
TATGACGGCGTTTGGTTTTTGTTTAATCATAAAATTTACAAATTTATTGTTATGAATCTTATTTCTTCATGGTGCCTGTTTGGTTGAAACGCTCATGCCAGCTTAAGGCTTCGGATAAAATGTGTGGGGTATGAGCTTTGCCGGCAGGGGTAGCTTCCAAAGCACGGTTGTAATAATCCAAAAGCATGGGCTTGTAATCGGGGTGAGCGCAGTTGTTGATGATTTCCAAAGCACGTTCTCTGGGGCACTTATTGCGTAAGTCGGCAATACCATATTCGGTTACGATGAT
>DGYV01000004.1:16523-18527 GCA_002398485.1 Peptococcaceae bacterium UBA4997
CTATGCTGGAAATGGCGCCATTTTTTACGGTAGAAGTTGTCATAAAGATTGACATATAGGAGCTGCGGGCGAAATCGCCGGAGCCGCCTACACCGTTCATCATCCTGGTGCCCATGATGTGGGTTGAATTTACGTGGCCGTAAATATCTACTTCAATAGCTGTATTCATGGCAATAATACCTAAGCGGCGGGAAACTTCAGGGTTGTTGCTGATTTCCTGCGGGCGCAGTAAAATAGTTTTCTTGTAACGTTCTATATTAGCCAAGAAGTGTTTCAATCCTTCTGCTGAAGGAGTAATGGAAGTACCTGAGCAAACCTTGAATTTGCCTTTGTCTATCATATCGAAAACTGCATCTTGCAATACTTCGGAATAGAATTCTAAATCAGTAAAATCGGATTCGGCAAGGCCTGCCAATACGGCATTGGCAACAGAACCAACGCCCGATTGCAGGGGCAGCAGGTTCTTGGGCAGCCTGCCCATTTCCACTTCTTTTTTCAGGAAGTTGATGATGTTTTCAGCCATAGCATGGCTGATATCGTCAATGGGAGCAAGAGGGCGAACACCGTCGGGGATATCTGTAAATACTATGCCCACTATTTTATCTTTATCGCATTCTATATAAGGGGTACCTATACGGTCGCCCGCATGCAGGATGGGGATGGGCTCACGGTTCGGGGGATCCTGAGGGATATAAACATCGTGAAAACCTTCCAAAGCTTCAGGTTGGGAAGTATTGATTTCAACCAGTACTTTTTTGGCTATTTTAACAAAAGTGGGGGCGCTGCCCAAGGAAGTGGTGGGAACCAAATTGCCGTCTTCAGTGATGGCACAGGCTTCCACAATAGCAAGATCCATATCGCCATAAAAGCCGTAACGAGCTTGCTGAGTAGCCAGGCTCAAGTGTTGGTCCATATAGCAAATACCGCCGTTGGTGTTCAGGCTTTTGCGGGTATTAACATTGGTTTGATAGGGCATCCTGCGGTGGATAGCACCGGCTTCCGCCAAAGCGCCGTCCAGTTCTTGCCCTGTAGATGCACCTGTAAGTAAATCGATTTGGATTTTTTCGCCTGTTTTTTTAATTTTTTCAGCCAAGGCCAAAGGAATGGCTTTAGGGTAACCCGAAGGGGTAAAACCACTGGTACCTACTACCATGCCATCTTTAATGAATTCGGCTGCCTGTTCGGCAGTCATTACCTTGTCCAATAAAGCTTTACATCTTATTCTTTGCTCTTCCATTGTGCTGAAACCTCCATTTTAATATTTTAATATTTACATTAATGAAATTAATGAATTGGAATAAGGTTTCTCAAACCTTAACAGCATACCTATTCATTATACTTAATCTACCTTGAAAAAGAAAGGACTTTTTAGCTTTTTTTGTAGAAAACAGCCCAAAACAGCCCAAAATAGCAGGGTTTTTTTGAAATAACCGCTTAAAATAAATTTGCAGAATATTATTACTCTTTATGCTTTTCTTTAATTTGAAAATATGGCAAAAATCAGCAGTTAAAAGAGGATTTTCTGCTATAATAAAGAAGTTATAAATGTTAGTTTGCAGGGGGCGGTTTTTTGCCTGCCTAAAAGAAGATTGCGTTATCTTTGCTGCAAATATGTATAACTTTAAAAAAATCAAAATAGAAGGGAAGTTTTTTTAATGGCTCAAAAGGTACAATTATTGATCAAAAATGCTACCTATTATGCAAACGGCGTTTTCTTAAAAGGCCATATCTTGGTAAATGATGGTAAGATTGTTGGCTTGATGGCGGAATTGCCTGAAGTTGAAGCCGCCAAAACCATTGATGCTAAAGGTAAATATGTATTGCCCGGTATTGTGGATTCCCATGTTCACTTTAGGGATCCCGGCCGTACTGACCGTGAGGATTTTTTCACCGGCAGCCGCGCAGCTGTAGCAGGCGGTGTTACCACCATATGCGAAATGCCTATTGCTTATCCTCCCGTACACTCTGTTGAAATTTTACAAAACAGGATAGATATAGCCAATG
>DGYV01000004.1:18692-21568 GCA_002398485.1 Peptococcaceae bacterium UBA4997
ATAGCCAATGAAAAATGCATTACTGACTTTGCTTTCTATGGTGCCGCAGGCTTTGAAAACCGTAATAGCTTACAGGACTTGGTTGATAAAGGCGTTTGCGCTTTCAAAACTTTCCTGCATCCTGCTCCCGCAGGCCGTGAAGGCGAATTTGTTGGTTTAACAGTTAATGATGACGGCCAATTGTTCATGATGCTTCGTGAAGCCGCTAAAACAGGCGCTCGTTTCACTTTCCACTGTGAAAACTACAAGCTCATTGAAGAAATGGAAAAATATTTGCATGAAACCTGTCAGAACGATTATTCTTTCCACTATAAATCACGCCCTAACATTGCTGAAACCGAATCTGTTGCTACTATTATTCAGTTTGCTAAAGCTACAGGCGCTAAAGTTGGTATAGTTCATATGTCTGCTCCCGAAGCTTGCGAATTGGTAAAACAGGCTCAGGCTGAAGGCGTTGACATTATTGGCGAAACCTGCTTCCATTACCTTTCCTTTGATACCACTGATATAGATGCCAAAGGCCCCTATGCTAAATGCAATCCTCCCCTTCGTACGGCTGAAGATGTTGAAAAATTATGGGGTTATGTATTGGATGGCACTATCACCTACCTGGGCAGCGACCACGCTCCCTTCACCAAAGAAGAAAAAGAAATTGGCGTTCGTGAAGGCATTTGGAGAGCATATTCCGGTATGCCCGCTATTGAAACCTTCCTGCCCATTATGCTTACCCATGTAAATAATGGCAAATTGACTTTGGAAGAATTGGTTAAATTGATGAGCGAAAACACTTCCCGTCATTTTGGCCTGTTCCCCCAAAAAGGTTGCATTGAGCTTGGTTCCGATGCTGACTTTGTAGTTGTGGATATGGAAAAAGAATACACCTTGAGCATTCCTGAAATGTTTTCCCATGCCCGTGATATCAACGTATTATTCGATGGTATCAAATGCAAAGGTATGCCTACCGAAACCGTGGTTCGCGGCCGTGTAGTATTTGAAAACGGTAAAGTGGATGACAGTGCCAAAGGCTTTGGCGAATATGTTGCTCACAAAGCAAAATAGTTTAAAAACAAATTGGTGAAAAAGTAAAAATATATTAAATGCTTTTTGTTTAAAAAATTGTTTATGGCAGGCTGCCGTCGTGTTTTCATAACATGGCGGTAAGCCTGTTTTTGTTTAAGCTATGTTTGCTTGATAGAAGATAATCATCTTTTATATAGAAAAATCATAACATAAAGCATGTGGGTTTGCTTTATCAAAATAAACTATTAATATATTAAACAGTTGCCTTGATAATTTATTATCATAGTGTTATAATATATGCTATATCCTATAATAAGCAAGTAATTGAAAGGAAGATGTATTATGGTTTGTACTAAAAATACCGAAAATAACAATTTGCCTCGTAGGCAAGTGTTAAATATTCCTGCCGTGGTTTATGGCAAAACTTCCGCACAACTGAAAGAGCAGTATGGGGTAAACGAACTTGTATTAATGAATTGCAATGAAAATCCCTTAGGCTCTTCACCTTTGGCCATAAAGGCCATACAAGAAGAAGCCTTGAATATAAACCGCTACCCCGAATCAGGCAGCAGTGATTTACGCCAAAAGCTGGCTAATCATTACGGGATAGAGCGGGAAATGGTGCTTTGCTCTAATGGTGGTGATAATATCATCACCACCCTTATGCAGACCTTTTTGGATGAAGGCGATGAGCTTGTGGTGGGGCATCCTTCCTTTTTTGTGTATGGACATACCAGCGGTATTATGGGGGCAAAGTTGATTAAAGTACCGTTAAAGGATTATACCTATGATTTAGCCGCTATATTGCAGGCGGTTACCCCTAAAACCAAAATGGTTATAATTTGCAACCCTAATAACCCAACTTCTACTATACTAAGGCAAAAGGAAGTAGATGAATTCATAGCGGTTCTGCCGCAGGATTGTTTAGTGGTATTTGATGAAGCCTACAGGGAATTCGTGGAGGATAAGAATTACCCTGATAGCCTTAAATATGTTAAAGAAGACAAAAATGTACTCATCATTCGTACCTTTTCTAAGCTTTATGGCTTGGCCGGCTTAAGGATAGGTTATTGCTTAGCGCCGCAAAAAGTGATGACCTATATGGCACGGGTGGTGGAAACTTTTCCCGTGAACCGTTTGGCGCAGGTTGCCGCTATGGCTGCCCTTGATGACAAAAATTTTGTTACCAAAGTAAAAGCTGCAAATGCTTTAGGCAAAGCCTATTTGATAGATGAGCTGGCTAAGCTGGGCATGAAAACAGCACCCGCCTATGCTAACTTTATTTTTACTGATACAGGCATGGATAGTATAAAGCTGGTAAAAGATCTGGAAAAAAGAGGTATCCTAATCCGTCCTGCAGTTAGTTGGGGTTTCCCTACCTGTGTACGCATAAGCATAGGTACGCAGGCTGAAAATGAAAAGCTGGTAAAGGCTATACAAGAAATAAAGGATGAAATATGAATAAAAAATTTAGGATAAAAATAGCTTTAAGATAACATAAAAAACCAAAAAGAATAAAAAGGCAAACAAAGAATAAAAATCAAAAGAGCAAAAGATAAAAAACTTAAACAGTATGGTTTAAGTTTTGGCAAATAAATGTAAAGGTTTGGGAGGTAGTTATGAAAAAAATAGCAAGCGGCAACGAAGCCATAGCCTTAGGCGCTTTAAGTGCCGGGGTAAAGGTTATAAGCGGTTACCCGGGTACGCCTTCTTCGGAAGTTATCGGTTCACTTTGGCAAAAGGAACTTACGGGTACTCATGTGGAATGGAGTGTGAACGAAAAAGTGGCGGTGGAAATAGCCGCAGCCGCAGGTTGGGCAGGGCAAAGGAGCCTTTGTACCATGAAAATGTCCGGC
>DGYV01000004.1:21774-25340 GCA_002398485.1 Peptococcaceae bacterium UBA4997
ATACCATGAAAATGTCCGGCCTTAATGTGGCTTATGATTCACTTATCGGTTTTGCTTATTCGGGCACTAATGGCGGCATGGTGGTTTATGTGGCGGATGACCCGGGTGTTACCACAGGTATGTGTGAGCAGGATAGCAGAGGTTTTGCCATTATGAGCGATATGGTTATGCTGGAGCCCGCTACCGTGCAGGAATGTTATGATTATACCAAGTTTGCTTTTGAACTTTCGGAAGCTATAGGTGCGCCCGTATTTTTGCGTGGCGTTACTAATGTTTCGCAGTCTCATGCTTTATTGGAATATGAGGAAAGGCTTTTGCCTGTGGAAAAAGAGCCTATACTGAAAAAGGATATTGCCAAATATACCAAAGCGGGTTCGGCTATTTGTACGGCCCAGCACAAGGCTTTGATATCCAGCTTTGCCGAGGCGGAGAAAATTATCCGTGTCAAAGGCTTGAATGAGCTGAAGCTTGGTAAAAAAGGCGGCATAGGTATTATTGCCGCAGGTGTGAGCAAACAGTATTTGACTGAAGCACTTGTTCTTGCCAATCGTGAAGGAGCGGCTATAGCAGAAGAAAATATTTCCACCTTGAAACTGGCAGCTACCCTGCCTTTCCCCGTTCAGGAATTGCAAGCTATTTTGCAAAACTGTTCTGTAGTGATAGTGGCAGAGGAATTAGAGCCGCATTTGGAAAGGGAAGTATATCATCTTGCCTATAAATTGGGCATGGATACCAAAATAATCGGGAAAATGGATGGTACTTACAGCCGTTTGGGTGAATATAATGCGGGCATCATTGCTCAAGGTTTGTTTGCGGCAACGGGTAAGGCCGTACCCGCTGTATTGAAGGGTGGCATTACGGCCGGCATGGAGCTGGCGGCAGCACGTCCCATTACTACCTGTTCGGGCTGTCCGCACAGGGGCACTTATATGGCAATCAATGCTGCTATTAAACATTTAGGCTACAAAAAAGATGAAATCATGGTTACGGGCGATATAGGCTGTACCATTTTGGGCATGAACCCTCCTTTCCATACCTTATGGACGGAGGTTTCCATGGGTGCAAGCATTCCCATAGCTCAGGGCTATATTCAGGCGGGTGTAACTAAGCCTGTGCTTGCCACTATTGGTGATTCTACCTTTTTCCATGCAGGTATACCGGGGCTTATCAACGCTATCCAGCAAAATGTGGACTTGACAGTGGTTATTTTGGATAACGGCTGGACGGCTATGACGGGTATGCAGGTGAATCCCGGTACTTTGCAGGATTACCAGAAAGACCCTTGCCAACAGGTGGACTTGGTAAAAGTAGTGCAAGGCCTAGGTGTGGAACAGCTTTGGCTGACTGATCCTTATGATTTAGCGGCTACCACCAAAATAATGCAGGAGGCCATCGATACCAAAGGTGTTAAAGTTGTTATAGCCCGCAGGGAATGCGCCATCCAAGCTACCCGCCGCAAAGTAGATTATGGTAAAGTTCAAGTAATTCAGGAAAAATGCACAAATTGTAAGGTATGCGTGAACATAACGGGCTGCCCTGCTTTGGTTTTGGCAGAAAACAGTGTTTATATAGATGATTCCCAGTGTAACGGCTGTGGCTTATGTGCACAGGTTTGCAAATTCAACGCCATCCAAAAGGAGGCAAAATAAATGAAAACTTATGATATTTATATAGTAGGCGTAGGCGGCCAGGGTGTATTGACAATAGGGGACCTTATAAGTGAAGCCGCAGTAAAAGCCAATATACCTATAAGTTTTTTCCCTACCAAGGGGATGTCCCAGCGCGGTGGTTTGGTAAAGGCACAATTGCGGCTGTGCAGTGGCGATGTAGGCCCTTCCATGCCCGAACAAAGTGCGGATTTGGTAGTTGCCATGGAGCTTTCCGAAGCTTTGAAGGCTTTGCCTTATTTGGGCAAAAATACAGAGTACCTGCTTTATGGTAATGTTTGGCTGCCTACGGCTGCCATGCTGGGCAAAGCCAAATACCCTGCCAAGGAGAAAGTTTGTGCGGCTATTGAAAAGGCAGGCGCTAAACTTTATTATGTGGAGCCAAAAGCCTTGCCCTTTTATGAAGGTAAGCCCGTACGGGATAATTTATTTGTGCTCGGTGCTATTATGGCCAATACAGGTTTACAGAAACTGCTTTCCGCTGAAGCTATTGCTGAAATAATTGCCCAAAAATGGCCCAAGGCCAAAGCAGCTAATCTTACTGCCTTTAACGGAGGTTTAAATTATGGAGTGCTTTAAGTCCTTATTTCAGCCGAAGGGCGTTGCTGTAATAGGTTCCGCTACCGAGGGCAAATTGGGCAATGTATTATTGCACCGTTTGGTGGAGGGAGGTTTTGCCAAGGTTTATGCGGTGAACCCAAAAGCAAAGGGAATTGATGAGGTTCAGGGTTTCACCAGTGTAACAGCTATTCCCGAAAAGCCCGATCTGGCAGTTATAGCAAGCCCTGCCGCAACCGTTAAAGATGTGCTGGAGGATTGCGGTAAAGCAAAAGTTAAAGCGGCCGTCATTATCAGCTCCGGCTTTGGGGAAACAGGCAATCGTGAAGGTGAAGCGGAAATAAAAGCTGTAGCTGAAAAATACGGTATCCGTTTTGTAGGGCCGAATTGTGCAGGTATTATGAATACCCATGCTTATCTTTTTGCCTCTTTGGAGGAAACGCCCCCTACGGGTGGGGTGGCTTTGGTTTCGCAAAGCGGTTCCATTGGTGGTATAATGATGGATTGGGGAGAAAAAGAAGGTATAGGTTTTTCCAAATTCATCAGCTACGGCAACGGCAGTGATCTTACCATATTTGACTTTTTGAATTATCTGAAGGACGACCCCGAAACTAAAGTTGTAGCCCTTTATATAGAACATATTCAAAATGGCAGGGAATTCATGCGGGTTTTGAAAGAAGTAACTAAGAAAAAGCCTGTGGTGTTGGTGAAAGCGGGGCGTACCGAAAGCGGCAGGCGTGCTGCCGCCTCTCACACAGGTTCTATGGCGGGTGTAGATAATGTTTATGATGCCGCCGTTAAGGAATGCGGTGCCATCAGGGTGAACAATTTGGAAGAAATGTTCTGCCTGTGCAAGGCTTTTGCGCTTATGCCTACCCTTACCAATAACCGTTTGCTTATAGTTACCAATTCGGGCGGGCCTGCCATTATGGCTACCGATAAAGCGGATGCCGAAGGCCTTTCAGTGAAGGAAACCAGCCTTGAACTAAAAGCCAAATTAAAGCAATACCTGCCTGTGCATGCAAGCTTGGGCAATCCTGTTGATATAACAGTGGAAGGTACGGCACAGTGGTATAAACAAACCATTGTGGATGCCATGGCGGAATATGATGCGGCTCTGGCTATTTATGTGGGCACGCCTTATTTGGAGGCCATGCCCATTGCCGAGGCCATTGCGGAGGCAGCCATTCAAGCAGGCAAACCCATAGTTAGTGATTTCCATGTAGGCCTAGATATAGATGAAAGTATAGAAATACTGCGCAAAGCGGGTGTTACCAATTTCAGCACGGGTGAGCGGGGTGCTTGGGTGCTTGCCAAAATGCTTAGCTACTACAAATACCT
>DGYV01000004.1:25518-31300 GCA_002398485.1 Peptococcaceae bacterium UBA4997
CCGTTAAAGTGCTTGAGCCCGAAACAAATATGGATAGTCTGCCCGAAGGTAAGGTGATCTTGGAGCCTTTAGGTATGAAAATATTGCAGAAAAATGCTATCCCCACCCCCGAATTTAGGTTCATTCAGGATATTGCAGATGTAGGCGAGGCCTGCCAGCAAATTGGCTATCCTGTGGTGATGAAGGTAGTTTCGCCAGATATCATTCATAAATCGGATGTGGGCGGTGTAAAGATAGATATTTATGACGAGGAAGCCGCCAATGCCGCTTATTTGCATTTGGAGCAAATAGCCACGGGCAAGGATTTCCGCGGTGTTATCATTTACCCCATGCTACCCAAGGCTACGGAGGTTATCTTCGGCATCAACCGCGATCCGCAGTTTGGCCCTTTGGTATTGTTCGGTTTGGGCGGTATTTACAGCGAGGTTTTGAAGGATATTGCCTTGCGCATAGCTCCTGTGGATGAAAAGGGCGCCTTAGAGATGATAAAATCTATAAAATCTTACCCAATTTTAGCAGGGGGAAGAGGGCAAAAACCTTTGGATGTGGCGGGGCTTGCCAAGGCGTTAGCCAATTTTTCCCGCTTGCCTTTTATTTATCCCGATTTGCAGGAGGCAGACTTAAACCCTGTTTTTGTATATGAGGATAAAGTGATGGCGGCTGATGTAAGGCTGATAAGTAAAAAATAGCCAAAAAAATAAAAGGGCAGAAGGTAAAAAATGAGGATACTTATAGATGCCGATGCCTGCCCCGTAGTAAGGCAGGCATTGGCTATAGCTAAAAAATATGTGGTAGAAGCAATATTGTTTTGCGATACCTCTCATGTTATGGAATATGAGCGAGCGGTTACCGTAACGGTAGGGCAAGGCGGTGATGCTGCCGATTTTGCCTTGGTGAACCGTACGGAAGCAGGCGATTTGGTAGTTACACAGGATTATGGGGTAGCGGCTATGGCACTTGCCAAAGGGGCTTATTGCTTGAACCAAAACGGCATGGTTTATGATAACAATAATATAGATACCCTGCTTTTAGACCGTTATGTAGCCAAAAAAGTACGCATGGCAGGTGGCAGGACCACCAATGCTAAAAAACGTAAAAAAGAGGCAGATGAAGCCTTCAGCAAAGCCCTGGACACATTATGCCAAAAAATCATAAATTCTGAAAAATAACAGATGTCTTGACAATTAACTGTTTTGAGGTTACACTATATAAATAATTGTACTATGAAGGTACGGGTTCATCTTTTTAGCGATTAGATACCACGAAGGTATTAAGTATTGCTGTAGCAATATTTATGCTTTCGTGTTTTTTATTTTAAAACATATGAAAGATATACTTAAACATATTGTAGGAGGGGATTTTTATGCATATGGCAGATGCCTTGGTATCGCCTGCTGTAGGCGGTGCAATGCTTGCAGTAAGCGCAGGTGCTATAGCTTATTCCGTTATTAAAACCAAAGAGGATCTTGATGATAAAAAGGTTCCCGTGATGGGGGTTATGGGTGCTTTTGTATTTGCGGCACAAATGATCAACTTTACTATTCCCGTAACGGGTTCCAGCGGCCACATCGGAGGCGGTATTTTGCTTGCCGCTTTACTGGGACCATACCCTGCATTTTTGACGATTACCGCAGTGCTTTTGATCCAGGCTTTGTTCTTTGCGGACGGTGGGCTTTTAGCCTTGGGTTGTAACATCTTCAACATGGGTTTTTATGCCTGCTTTATAGCTTACCCGCTTATTTATAAGCAAATAATAAAAAAAGGCTTGAACCCGAAAACCATAACCATAGCTTCTATTATTTCTGTTATTATAGGTTTGCAGTTGGGTGCTTTCAGCGTGGTTTTGGAAACATTGGCTTCAGGCATTACGGAGCTGCCGTTTAGTGCTTTTGTTGCCCTTATGCAGCCCATTCATTTGGCTATAGGCTTGGTAGAAGGTATTATAACCGCGGCAGTGCTTACTTTTGTTTACCAAATGCGCCCCGAAATTTTGGATAGTGCTGTAACAGGTAAAAAAATAGGCGCAGTTTCAGTAAAAAAAGTAGTAACGGTGTTGATAGTTCTTACCCTTATAGTGGGCGGTGGGTTATCCTTATTTGCTTCCTCTTACCCCGACGGTTTGGAATGGTCCATGCAGGGGGTAACGGGCTCAACCGAATTGGAAACCGATGCTAAAGCGGCAGAGGCCGCGGCGGCTTTACAGGAAAAAACAGCCTTTATGCCCGATTACGGTTTCAAATCTGCGGGTGAGGAAGGTTCGGCTGCAGGCACAAGTACGGCAGGAATAGTGGGCGGCACTTTAACCTTATTGTTGGCAGGGCTTTCAGGGCTTGCTGTGGCAACTGTTAAGAAAAATAAAAAATCCAAAGCGGTAAAATCGGCCGCTTAAAAACTATAAAATAAAAGTACTTATAACCCCCATCATAGCATGGGGGTTATTGATGTTAAGAGGGTTTTTGGATATAATATAAAGATAGCTTAAAAACAGGAGGTGGCCTTTTGGCGCATATAAAAAACGCTGTGCGGGACTTACACACGCTGGAAGATCTGGCGGCTGGCACTACCGTTATCCATAGGCTGCACCCTTTGGTAAAGATAATCACCACGCTTTTGTATATAGTTTTGGTTATTTCCTTTAACCGTTATAATTTAAGCGGGCTTATCCCTTTTGTTTTTTACCCGGTTATTTTGATGGCACTTGCAGAAATACCTTATAGACCATTGTTTTACAGGCTTTTGGTAGCTTTGCCCTTTGCTTTTTTTGCAGGTATCTCCAATGTTTTTTTTGATAGAGAGGTAGCTTTATATTTGGGTGGCATGGCCTTTTCCTATGGTTTTATAGCTTTTGTTTCCTTGCTTTTAAAAACGTTTTTAACGGTGATGGCAGTATTAATACTGGCGGCAACTACTTCACTTAGCCAAATATCCTGCCAGCTTGCCCGCTTGAAAGTACCGAACATACTGGTGATGCAAATAATTATGACTTACCGTTATTTGGGGGTGCTTATCCATGAGGCCTATACCATGTTCACTGCCTATATTTTAAGGTCGCCCCAGCATAAGGTCATAAAAATGAAGGATATGGGCTCCTTTTTGGGCGGTCTCTTGCTGCGCAGCTTCGATAGGGCGGATAGGCTTTATGCCGCCATGAAGTGTAGGGGCTTTGGCGGTTCCTTCACTATAAGTGATGATGCTGTGGTAAAAAGAGCGGATTGGTTTTATTTGCTGGGGTTGACAGCAATTTTACTGGTGTTGAGATATGTGAATTTTAGTGTTTGGCTGGGGAATTCGTTGAATATATAAAAAGTTTGGGCGGAGGCAAGAAGTGTTAAATATAGAAAATATCCAAGTTGAATATCCTGATGGCTTAAAGGCTCTCACCAAGGTAAGTTTGAATGTGGAAAAAGGCCAAAATGTAGCTGTGGTAGGAGCTAATGGGGCAGGTAAATCCACCCTGATTTTAAGCATAGTGGGCATAATGCTGCCGCAGATGGGCAGTATCAGCATTGACGGTATGCGTGTAAATAAGCAGAACTTAAGGGAAATAAGAAAAAAAGCCGGTGTGGTTTTTCAAAACCCCGATGATCAGCTTTTCATGTGTAATGTTTATGATGATATAGCCTTTGGCCCGCGTAACTATAAATTTACTGAAGCACAAACGGATGAACGGGTTTGGGCATCCCTAGCCGCTTTGGGGGTGGAACATTTGGCGGAGCGTTCCTCACATAAGCTTTCGGGCGGAGAAAAAAGGCGTATAGCCATAGCTGCCGTATTAGCTTTACAGCCCGAACTTTTGCTTTTAGATGAGCCTACTTCCTTTTTAGACCCTAAGGCTAGGCGTAAGCTGATAGAAACATTTACTGAACTGCCCTTGACAAAGCTTATAGCTACCCATGATTTGGACATGGCTTTGGATTTGTGTGAAAAGGTTATAGTGCTGAAGGAAGGCAAGGTATTTGCCGAGGGTGTGCCCAAGGAAATACTTTTGAATGAGGAACTTATGCAGGAAAGCGGGCTGGAATTACCTTTGAGCTGTAAAAGATAAAGTAAGCATATAATAATCAAAACAGGAGGGTTTTTATGCGCAAGAATAATAGAGGTTTGGCCGAATTAAGGCCGCTTAAAATAACACGGGGCTTTATGCCTTATGCGGAAGGTTCCTGCCTTATGGAAATGGGTAATACGAAAGTTATTTGCACGGCTACGGTGGAAGCAGGTGTACCTCCCTTTCTTATTGGTATGGGCAAGGGCTGGCTCACTGCCGAATATGCCATGCTGCCTAGGGCCACGCATACCAGGAACAAACGCTCTGCTGCGGGCAAGGTGGATGGCAGGAGCCAGGAGATCCAGCGTTTAGTGGGAAGAAGCTTGCGTGCGGCGGTGGATTTGACTAAGCTTGGTGAATATACAATCCTTTTGGATTGTGATGTTTTGCAGGCGGATGGCGGTACCCGTACGGCTTCCATTACAGGTGCTTTTGTGGCGGTAGCCGATGCCCTTAGCTATATGAAGGAAAACGGACTTATCGAAGGTGAATTGCCTTTATTGGGGCAGGTTGCGGCTGTAAGTGTTGGCATAGTAGGAAGCGAGCTTTGTTTGGACTTATGTTACGAGGAGGATAGCCAGGCCGAGGTGGATATGAACGTAGTAATGCTGGGCGAAGATAGGCTCATCGAGGTTCAAGGTACTGCGGAACATGGCAGCTACAGTAAGCAGGAAATGAACAAGCTTTTGGATTTAGCGCAGTTAGGAATATTGGAATTGCAAAAACAGCAAAAAGCTGTGTTGGGCTGGTAAAGGTGAAAAGATGAAAAATATCTTAATGGCAAGTAATAATCAGAACAAAGTAAAAGAAATAGAAAAGTTACTGGCGGGCCTGAACTGCAAGGTTGTGAATTTGAAGGCTTTTCCTACTTTGGAATTGCCGCCTGAAGATGGGGTTACTTTTACGGAAAATGCCAAAATAAAAGCTGTGGCAGGTGCCAAAGCCACAGGATTAATAACTATAGCAGATGATTCGGGTTTGGAAGTAGATTTTTTAGACGGTGAACCGGGGGTTTATTCGGCCCGTTTTGCTGGGCCGCAGCATAATGATGCCGATAATAACGCCAAGCTGGTTAGGCTTATGCAAAAAAGTCCTGCCGACAAAAGGCAGGCCCGCTTTGTGGCCGCCATGGTAATAGCTGCCCCTGCGGGCGAAACCTATGAAAGCCCGGGTACTTGTGAGGGCGAAATCATTTTAGAGCCTCGCGGCAATGCGGGCTTTGGTTATGACCCCTATTTTTATATACCGCAATTAGGAAAAACCATGGCAGAGCTTACTATGGAAGAAAAAAACCGAATCAGCCACCGTGCTAAGGCCTTGCAGGGCATATTGCCCGTCTTGAAAAAATTATTAGAGTAATTTTTTATAATAGTAGTGCTTATTATATATAATATTGAAATATAGATTATCTATTTGGGCTTTGCTTGATATACAATAAATTAAAATACAATATACCAAAAATTTTATATTATTCATTATTATGGTATAATTATGAAAACATATAAAAATGCTTTATTATGCCTTGTTTTGTGGTTTTGGTTAGGCCAGAGCTTTGTAACAAACTTACTTAAATGCAAAAAAATATTGCACTTTAAGTGTTTTTGCGGTATACTAGTTTTTAGCGATTATGCGGGTGTAACTCAATGGTAGAGTTCCAGCCTTCCAAGCTGGCTACGTGGGTTCGATTCCCATCACCCGCTCCACGCTTGCGCTGATAGCTCAGTTGGATAGAGCAAC
>DGYV01000041.1:0-281 GCA_002398485.1 Peptococcaceae bacterium UBA4997
TTTTTTTAATTTAGGTTTAATTTTCATGGTTACGGCATCCACAATACCTCCTTCGGCGGCCTTTTTTACATCCGCTATAGCTGCCGCCTGGGCCTTTTCCCTGCCGCCCCGCCCCGGCACTACTTCCCAGGTAATACAAAATTCTTTGGGATCATTCAACTTTTCCCGAAAACGGTTAAATGCCATTTAAACCTCCAAAACAAGATAATACCCCAACGCAGCATTATCTGATTCATGCATTTTTTCTTGCACTTATCTTTTATTATACCCTATTTTAATTT
>DGYV01000041.1:469-2558 GCA_002398485.1 Peptococcaceae bacterium UBA4997
TTATTATACCCTATTTTAATTTACATCCTGTTTTCTACTATTTCCACAGTTTCAGCTGCCAGCTTTTCGCCTTTATGCAAAAGCTCGTTTATTTCGGCGTGCGCGGAAGCAACATAGGCTTCATCAGTTATGGCCCCCAAATTTATCATAACATTGAAACGTGCGGAGGTAAGCGCGGCCAACATAAAAGCGGCACCGCAGCCTGCATCTGAAATAACCAGCTTACTGCCTATTTCGCCCACCCTTTTGGTTATTTCCAAACCACGCACTGCCCAGCGCGCACCTTGCAAAGGTACGGAACAGGCAACTTTGGACCTTTCGGACAATACAGCTTTTTTATGAGCTTTTTCTTCATCTGTAGCGTTTGGCAAAGCATAAGCTTCGGAAAGGGGCTGAAAAACCTCCGCATCGGCTGCCACTACAGAAAGCAGTTTTTCCTGTAATTCCAGGCCTTCTTTAAGAAGAGCTTTTATTTCCTTCTCTACCTCGGCATATTTCTTTTTACCTATGGTAAGGTTGCAAACCATGTTAGTAAGAGCCATGGCCATAGCACCGCCCATACCCACACCGCCGCCGCCGCCCGGAGTAGGTGAAGATGATGCCAGGGCATCTAAAAATTCAAGGCAGCTTTTATCCACCATTTTTATCATAAGCATTCTCCTTAACAATACTCATTTATTTTACGGAAAATTTGTTAAAGAGGCGGCTTTTATGCCCCACAGCATAGTTTAGCCGCCCCTGTTAAATTTACTCACACTAAAAACTTAAGCTTAGAACAGGCCTTTTACCTCGCCTGTTTCAACATCTATATCCACCCTGCGGTAAGCGGGGTCACTGCCAGTACCGGGCATTAAGGAAATAGTGCCCGCCATGGGGCAAAGAAAACGCGCGCCGCCGTAAACCAAAATATCACGCACGGGCAAACGCCAGCCTTTTGGCACACCCTTTAATACAGGGTCATGGCTCAAGGAAAGATGGGTTTTTACCATCATAGTGGCAAAATCGGCATATTTAGGGTCGTTCTCGAACATGATAGCTTTCTTTTCGGCTTCGGGAGACCAATCCACACCATCTGCACCATAAACTTCACGAGCTATTTTTTCTACCCTTTGGCGTAAAGGCATTTCCAAAGGATACAAATATTGCAAATCAACTTCTTCTTCGCAGGCTTCCATTACCTGTTCAGCCAGCTCTATAGCGCCTTCGCCGCCCTTCAACCAGTGTTCGGATACGGCAAAACGAGCACCTGCTGCCAATACAGCCTGGCGTACCACTTCTATTTCGGCAGGGGTATCGGTATAGAAACTGTTCAAGCATACCACAGGCTTGATACCGGATTTCTTAACAACTTCCACATGGTGCAAAAGATTAGCCAAACCATTTTGAACCAATTCGGTATTTTCCTCAATATATTCATTGGGAATAGGCAAGCCGGGGGCAACTTTGGGGCCGCCGCCATGCATTTTCAGAGCGCGTATAGTTGCCACCAATACACTCACATTGGGGGTCAAACCACTTAAACGGCATTTAACATTCCAGAATTTTTCGAAGCCAATGTCTGCGGCAAAACCGCTCTCCGTAACATGATAATCGAACAATTTCAAGCCAAGACGGTCACCAATAATGGAAGATTGCCCAATAGCAATATTAGCAAACGGGCCCGCATGAACCAAGCAAGGCTGGTATTCCACAGTAGAGCAAAGCGTGGGATTGATGGTATTGCGCATCCATGCCGCCATAGCACCATCCACTTCCAGATCCTTAGCGGTAACGGGGTTACCTTTTTTATCATAAGCTAAAATGATGTTGCTGATACGTTCACGCAGGTCTTTTAAATCCGTAGCTACAGCTAAAATAGCCATCAGCTCGGAACTTACGGTAATGGCAAATTTAGAGCTCATAGTAAAGCCATCCATTCTGCCGCCTATACCCATTAAAATATTTCTTAGACCCTGGGCAGAAAAATCTATTACCCAGTTGAATTCTACCCTGTTTTTATCGATGTCCAAACGCTTCAAATTACGTTTGGCCAAGGTTGCGTCATCATAATTATATTCATGCTGCATCCTGGCATTCAAGGCTACCATAC
>DGYV01000041.1:2758-8057 GCA_002398485.1 Peptococcaceae bacterium UBA4997
CAAGGCTACCATACCCAAGTTATGAGCATTGGCTATATCGTTGATGTCCCCCGTTAAGCCAAGGGAAAACTCCGTCATGGGAATAAGCAGGGCATTACCGCCGCCCGCTGCCGTACCTTTGATGTTCATGGTAGGGCCGCCGCTGGGCTGACGCAGGCAGCCGCCTACATTTTTGCCCAATTTGCCCAAACCCTGAATCAAACCTAGGCTGGTTGTAGATTTGCCTTCACCCAAGGGTGTTGGCGTAATAGCGGTAACTTCAATATATTTACCGTTAGGCCTATCCTGCAAACGCTTCATTATTTTTAAAAAGTCCAACTTGGCAACCTTGCCGTAAGGGATGACCTCATCCCTTTCCAAACCCAGTTTTTCCTGCCATTCTTCAGGGCGCGGCATATTTGGTTCCGCTTCCGCGGCAATCTGCCAATCCTTGTACTCTCTGGGATCCAACATGATAACACCATCCTTTTTTCTTTTATAGCCTTTTTAAAGCCTTTTATTAATAATTTAAGTTGATCCGCTATATTTGTAAATACTTGTCCAAATCATAAAAAGATTAACACCTCTATTATATGAAAAAACAGCTTTACGGTCAAGTAGAAAGACCACATTTTTCATATACTCGAAGGGTTTGTACAGCCGCTTTGTCCCAAGAATAACGCTCTGCCACACATCTGCCTGAAAGCGCAAGCTCTTGCCTGTCAATCTTATTTGTTAAAAGCCCAAACATAGCCTGCGCCAAGGCACAGCTATCCCCCGCTTTTACCTTTAAGGCACCCTCGCCCACTATTTCGGGCAGGCTGGAGGAATCGGCAACTATAGTAGGTGTGCCGCAGCGCATAGCTTCTAAGGGTGGCAGCCCGAAGCCCTCATAAAGTGAAGGATAAACAAAAAGCTCCGCTCCGTTATACAAATAAGGCATATCACACATGGGCACAAAGCCCAAAAACCTTATTTTATCTCCCAAATCAAGCTTTGCCGCCTGTTTTACCAAAAGCTTAAAGGCAGGCGTATGCTTGCCTGCCAAAAGCAACTTATAATCACCTATATCACGGCATAATTCGGCAAAAGCATTTAATAAACCCGATACATTTTTGCGCGGGCCAAAGCCGCCCAAATATAAAATATAAGGCCCTGTTATACCGTACTTTTCAGTTAAAAAGTTTTTAACAGCCTGTTTTTGAAGCGGTTTATAGATGTTTTCCGCTGCTTCATATACAGTGGTTATCTTTGCGGGAGCAACCCCCATTATATCTATCAAATCTTTTTTGGTGTTTTCGGATACGGCAATTATATGTGCTGCTTTTTCCAGTATCACAGGCATTTCCTCAAGGAATATCTGCAAATAGCCTTGGCCCACGGTTTCGGGCATTATATACGGAATCAGGTCATGTACGGTAACTATCACAGGGTAAGAAACCTTTAAGGGAAAGCCTATACCGTTATGGGGTATGTGAAAAACATCACAATTTTGCGGGCAAACCCTTTCTTCCAGCAAAGCCTCCCAAAAAAATTCTTTGGCACAAGACAAGCTTTGAAAAACAGGGGAATCCACAGGGTTTTGGGCATACTCACAAAGCCCCTGCGGTAAAATAAAATCGTATTCATTTTCATTGTTTTGGTTCAACAAATACAAACTGCGCATAAGCTGATAGCTGTAAGTGCCCATGCCGCTGCCCCTATACCATAAGGCTGCCCGCGCATCCATGGTTATTTTCATAATTACCCCCCATTAATCGTCTTTTTCGTATTCTGCCTTTTCACAGTTGCATTCAAAACGAAAATCTCCCAAAACCTCACTTATATCCTCAAGTGCTTTTTCCCTGGCCTCTAAGGTGGTAAGCCATAAAAAGAGCCTTCGCTCCAGCCTTTCCTCACTGTGCTTGCCTTCCACATAACGGCAAAAACCTACCTGCCAAAAATCCTGCGGGAAATACATAAGAGCTTCCACCACCTGTTTTTCTTCTTCCGAAAGCGGACGCAGGGCATTATAGCTTTGCCAGCCCGTTTGAGCAAGCTTTATATCCCACTTATTGGCCTTCATCACTCTAATCAAAAAGCTGGCCAGATCGTGGCAGTTGGTATCGCTTATACAATAATCAAAATCCAATACCCAGGCTTTACCGCCATAATCTATAAGTACATTATGGTGTGCAAAATCATGGTGACAAAAACAGCCTCTTTGGCTTTCCCTGGCATTTACCTTGGCATAAACAGGTTCCATCATAGTTATAGCCTCTTTAGCTTTTTCAATATTTTTTTTACAATATTTGCGGTAAAGCAAATCCAAATAACACATATCATTTTGCTGTTCCGCTAATTTTTCCCATACCTTAATTTCTTCAGCTTTATGTTTAAGGCTGGGCAAAAGCTCACCCCATTTGATCCTGCCCTTATAATAAGGTGGTACATAGCCTGCGGAAGCTATATGCAGCTCCGCCAAAGCTGAAGCCGAGGTTACAACATCCTCCTCTTCGGCATAATCAGCAATACGCCCCTGGATCCAAGGAGCCAAAAAATAACGTCTGCCTTCCGTTTCCATAAAAAAATCTCCTGTTTTTGTGGTAATGATACTGTTCAATCTTTTAAACCCGTTACCGCGTAAATGCTCCATGGCCAAAGCTATGTAACGGAACTCATCCTCGGGATACACAATCTCCTTAAGGGCAAAACTGCCCGTAGTATTATCTATACGGTAAATATCCTCGTGCTGCAGCCACCCGCTTTCAGGTAGACCATAAGCCTTTTCCACTTCCCGCTGCCAGTTTTCCTTGGGCAGGCTGTGCTGCCATTTACTGAATTCCTGCGGCATCTCGCCACCCCTTTCCGCCTTATTATTTTATGTTGATTTGCGGCAAATATATCTAAATCAGCTTAATGGCACAGGGCTCATAATAAAGCAAATCTCGCTCTAGGCTCAAAGCAGCCAACATTTTTGCGCTCATTTTGCCTTTTAGATAACGCTGTTCCCCTAGCCGCCAAATGTTATGAGGAAATTCCATAAAAGCCCACAAATATTCACGCTCATCAAGGCTTAAAGGGTAAGCACGGTTATAATACATCAGGTTTTCCGCGGCATTGTAAACGGGCCAGCGACAGTTTTTTTCTCCCGTGCGCAGCAAGCGCGCCACATCACTTAAGCGGCTGTCTCTGGCCATATTGTCAAAATCCAGCAACACACAACCAGCTGGGAATGCCAATACATTATGCCAAACAAAATCACCATGACAAACAGGGCTTATTTCCTCTATATTTTTAATATATTCGGAATAGCCCTGATTGGTTAAAATCTTTATGGCTCTTTTACCATTTTTTAAAGCTTCAGGGACAAGAGAAGCAAAAAGCCTGCTGAAATCATCATTTTCGGCAGCTGCCATAACGCCGAATTGAGCCAGCTCTTCCAAACGTTTTTGCAGCCTTACCCGCCAAACCCCTATATTGTTGCGCCTGTTTGCCAAAACGGCAGGCGGCCTAAAGCCCTCGCCCGCCTTATGCATTTGGGCAAGGCTTTGAATAGCGCTGCGGCGCAGTTCAGGAATGCGAAAATCGGCTCTTTCCCACATTAACCAGGGGCTTATATAAAAATACTGCCCCTGCCAAAAACCATGTCCGCACGGTTTTGCCATAAGCTCAAAACCATTTGCCGCCAAATGTTCACAGGCGGCCAGCATAAGTAGCATATCCTCCTCTTTACCACGCCACCACTTCAAGGCGTATAAACCATTTACCGTATGTAACTGCCAAACCGCATTGGTTTTTTTCAAGGCTACTATTTTCAACCCGCATTGCTCTTCAATGTACTCTTCAAATTCCATATTTTTGGCTCCTTAGGCTGCAAGCCTTTATTTAATAAACTAAACATCCAAAAGTGCTAATTATAGAAAATGCGGCATAAAACATACAAGGAGGTGTACTATGAAACACTATTGCTGCCCCCTTTCGCTGGATGCCAGCAGTCAAATCAAAGCTCTTACCGAAAGCTACCGCCTTGCCATAGCTGCAGCTTCTGATTACAACACGATTTCCCTGGCCAGCCGTAAACAGGTAGAAGCAGCCATAGCCAGAGCGGACAGGCTGGGCGAAGCAATAGACTGCTACTTGAACGGCTGGCAGCGTGGTATACCTTGCCTTTTGTACAGCTGTGGCTGGGAATATTGCCGCCGCAATTTGGAAATTTTAAATAGCCTGCCCAATTTGCCTAAAATACCGCCCAAGCCAAAGAACAATAACAATTTTAATTCCAATAACAATCCACCTACTCGGGAAGATAATGATACAGAAGATAATAATGAAATCCAAATCGAAATCGATGATTTGGAATTTCAAAATGATACTGATTAAACTTATAAAAACTCTTTAAGTTCACCCCTGCTTTGCAGTTCCTGCACCAAATTTTTAACCTCCTGATCCCTATTTTTATCCGCAACCAAAAGTACATCTCCACACTGCACTATCAATAAATCGGCAACCCCTAAGGTAGCCACCATGGCTATTTCGCAATCTAAAATACAACCCGCCGTATCCATGGCCAGCCAATGGCTGTTGTTGGCAGAAAGAGCATTGGCAGCCTTATCCCTATCCCAGTACTTGGCAATGGAAGACCAGCTTCCCACATCGTCCCAAGGAAAGGAAGCTGCTATTACCACTGTGTTTTTAGTTTTTTCCATAACCCCGTAATCTATGGATATTTTAACCAGGGTTGGATAAATTTCCGCCAATGCTTCCTCGGTTGGTTCTTCCAGCCAGGCCAAAACCCCTTGAGCTACTTGCGGCAAATAATTAACCACTGCTTGCCACATGGTTTTAGCAGAGGCCACCAGAATACCACTGTTCCATAAATAATTTCCGGAAAGCAGTAATTCCTCCGCCCTTTTTAAGCTTGGTTTTTCCAAAAAAGCATTACAACGGTACAGCTTTTTACCCAATTGAGCACCTTTTTGCAAATAACCGTAGCCGGTGCAGGGAAAAGTTGGCGGTACACCTATGGTAACTATTTCATCATGGCTTTGGGCATACTCCAAAGCTTTTTTTATGTCCGCCGTAAATTTGGCTTCATTGCCTATATAATGATCGGAAGGTAAAATCACCAACAACGCTTCTGGATCCTTCTTTTTGATCAAGGCTGCTGCCAATGCTATACAGGGAGCCGTATCACGGTTTACGGGCTCCAGGATTATTTGCTCATACATTACCCAAGGAAGGGCTTTCAGCACCCAATCCTTATAGGCCTTATCCGTAAGCACAAGGGTATTTTTTTTAGGTGCCAGCGCCTCACAGCGTTCACCGGTACAGGTCAAAA
>DGYV01000041.1:8223-8531 GCA_002398485.1 Peptococcaceae bacterium UBA4997
GGTACAGGTCAAAAGGCTTTTATCGCCCAAAAGCGGTAAAAACTGTTTGGGCAAGGCATTACGGCTCCTAGGCCAAAAGCGGCTGCCTACACCACCTGCCATGATCACAGGATAAACTGATTCCTCTTTATATGTATGCATTAACGGCATTTCCTAACCCCCAAATAAAATGTTTAAATATTTTATGCCGTAAAAGTCAAAATGTGCCTAAAAAACTTTGCTTTTTGTCCATTTGATCAAAATATTGGTTTAAACCCAAAAATCGCGCAGAATCAATTCTGCGCGATTAATAAACAAAATATATTTTG
>DGYV01000041.1:8716-37129 GCA_002398485.1 Peptococcaceae bacterium UBA4997
ATTAATAAACAAAATATATTTTGCCCTAATTGTTTTTTATTTAAACATCCAGTAATACACCATCCAAAAGGCCGGAATTACTGACAATGATTTTTTCCGCTTTGAGTATTTTTAAAAGCATAAGGTAGATCCTAGTACCAGGAATAATGGTATCTGTACGTTCTTTAAGTACAGGCCAAGTTAAAAGCCTTTCCTGAACCGTAGCATTGCAAAGGGTTTTATAAATCCTTTCCAAAGGCTCCATGGACATAACATAACCTTCAACAGGGCCTCTGCTGTAAGTACTCAAGCCGTTCAAAACAGCCGCCAAGGAAGTAATAGTACCGCCTACACCTACCAAGGTTCTTTCACCTTCAGGCAAGCCTTTTAAAAGCGGGTTTAGGGCTGCTTCCAATTCTTCATCATCCAAAGCACGTTTCAATAAACGCACTGAACCAACTTTTACACTGCGGCTTTGCAAAGTACCGTCCGCAGCGCGCCAAATCAATTCCGTACTGCCGCCGCCCGCATCTATAACTATGCAATTGCCCAAAACAGCTGAAGTAGCACCCCTGTACGCATATTCAGCTTCTTCCGCTGCCGAAAGCACACGTACATTCCAGCCCATGGTTTCATTTATCTGTTGAATAAATTCAGCACTGTCCAGGGCTTCCCTTACCGCACTGGTAGCTACCACAATAGGTTCTTTTTCAATACGTCTGGCCGCTATTACGCCTTTAAATGATTTCAATGCTTCCAGGGTTTGGTTTACAGCAACTTTATTCAAAGGCTCACCCGGTGAAGTTTGCCCCAACCGCGTAATAGCCATATAATCATCCGCCACGCGCACCTTATTATCTTCTACAGTACCAATCAACATTCGTACACTGTTGGAACCAATATCAATACCTGCCAGCATAAAAACCCCTCCTTTTAACATTTTTCAACAGATTCTCCCATAAAAAGATACAAAAAAAGGCATCTTGACGATGCCTTCAAGCTAACGACCTCGCCTACCTTCTTGGTGGCGTTTTAGGGCAACCAGCTTTTCATTACTGTCTTTCATAAAATCCGCAAGCTTATCCTCAAAGCATAAATCAGGCTTTACCGGCGCAGGACGACTAGCCGGCTTAACAGTAGCTTGCTTAATAGACAGGCCTACTTTGCCGTTTTCCCCTATACTCACTACCTTTACCTTGATTTGTTCATTTTCTTTTAAAAATTCGTTGATATCCTTAACATAAGCATCCGCCACTTCGGAAATGTGTACCAGCCCAACCGTGCCGTCTTCCAATTTTACGAAAGCGCCAAATTTGGTAATACCGGTTACCACTCCGTCAACAATAGTGCCAACGGCTATAGACATATAAATTTTATCCTCCCTCAAAAAAAATGGCAAAAAGCCTTGTATAGTTATTATAATACCCTTAACTTGTACTGTCAATGGATAAAGATTTTTAAAACCGATTTTAATGAAGATCCGACGCATTTGTACCATCCTTAACCAGGTCCAAAGCATCGCTCTCCTCCGCAGGTACAATTAAATATTCTCCCGGCTTGACAAGGCGCAGGTTCTCCCTGGCTATGCGCGCCAAATAACTTGCGTTTTGGAACAAAGCCAGCTGTTCTTTTAATTCATTCTGCTCTTTTTGGGCATCCTCATAAGCAATATTATAGACATTGAGCTGGTCCTTCATGTCCTGTATCCGCATATACTGCTTGCTACATTCCGCAATGGCAAATATTAAAAAACCCGTTAATATTATGCTTGCCCAACGAATCTTGCGGTGGCTTTTCTTTTCATAACAAGATACATCCTCATCCCTGTTTTGCTTTGAGGACACAGGTTTTAGCTTTTGCTTATTTGCATTAAAATTTTTTAAGATAAATTTCTTTTTAGTCATTTCCCGCCTCCTCTTCAGAGAAGATAGCCAAAGGATCGCCCGAAAGTACTATCACTACCTGATACCCCTTGGCTTTAGCCCTGTTGTACATAGTAGCTACAGATGAAGCACTTATATTTAATTTTTTGGCGATAGCGTCGGTGGCTTGTCCCATTTCCTTCAAAGTCACCACCTGTTTTTCCCTGAAGCTTAAACGCTCCGCTCCCCTTATTTCCATTTGCATAAATCTTTTTCCGCCTTTTGAGAGTAGAAGAACCCACTATCTTTTTCATATCTTATTCACATTATATCCACAAATTGTGGAAAAATCAACTACAAATTTACTACGAATTATGATTTTTTGGTTTTTTAAACCTGCCTGCCGCCTTTTTAACTTTATTTTTTAATTTTTTACTGCCCGCAGCTGCTTTTTTAGCTGCAAAGCCAGAACTTTTTTTAAATTTTTGCCCTGTTTTATGCAGGCCCTTAAACCCTAAATAGAATATACGGTAAAATAAACCGCTTATTAAAATAATGGGCTTGAATATGATTATTAAAACCGTTGTTGTTATTTTAAACAAAAACCTTAGCATAGAGCCTATAGCGCTGAAAAACCTTTGCCAAAACGGCAGTAAATAAGGGGAACACCATTTTAAATAAACTAAAAGCCCCAAGCCTATGGCCAACAGGATATAAAAGCGTACTTCCGCCTTGTTCAGCCATAACAAAACCACAAAGGTACTGCCAAGAGCCAAGCAGGTAAACACGGCATCACCCAAGGCTGTGGCAAGCCTACTCCTACCCTTTTTCAGCCAAACCCTGTAAAAATCGTATAAAACAGCTAAAGCAAAGCCTATCCCCATGGAAGCTAAAAACTGAACTATTTGTAAGGTTGCCCTGCTCATTTTAACGCATCAGCCTTTGCACAAGGTTTTGATTGCGTTTTTGGCGGCCTCGCTTACCTGTTGCTTCTACATAAGCTATACTGTTTATTTGCCCCCGCACCACCAAACGCTGCTCCTCCAGATAAAGGTGCTCTATATGCAGATCTTCCCCGCAGATCAAAAGATCGCCCAGGGTAGTTTCCAGGCTGATCTTTTCCGTATCGAAATTTTCCACTTTCAAAACACCCTGCATACTGAAATCCTTGCGGCCAGTGATATGTATGTGATGACTAGCATTTTCGCCCATGATTCTTACCTCCCCTTTTTTCCCCTATATATTTTTATGCCCCAAAGCCATTGATTATGCCCAAAAGCTTAAGACATATTTAATCTTTGCTTTTAATATTTAATAGGAGTATAATGATTTTATTCTTAAAAAAGTCAGGAGATGTTTATGAACATATTAACCTGCTCACGTGATCCTATCAGCAGCTTCAGCCATTTTATAGGTGCTGTTCTAGCTGTGTTTGGTACTGTTGCCATTATCATAAAAGGAATAATAACAAAAGTAGAAGCTCTGAATTTAATAGGAGCCTTGATTTTTGGTTTTTCCATGATTGCACTTTACAGTGCCAGCGCTATTTACCACTATGTAAACACTGAACCCAACAAGCTGTTCAGGCTGCGCAAGCTGGATCACGCCATGATCTACGTTTTGATTGCGGGAACCTATACCCCCGTACTTTTAACAGCCTTTGAACGCCCTCAAGGCTTGTGGCTCACAGCCGCCATTTGGGCAATAGGCTTTACAGGCATTATTCTGAAGCTTTGCTGGTTTAAGGCTCCGCGCTGGCTTTCCACCGTATTTTATATAGCTATGGGCTGGTTTATTGTAATAGACTTAGCCGCAGTGATGAATTATGCGGGCAGTGGTATCCTGCTTTTGATAGGAGGAATTTTCTATACCATAGGCGGTGTGATTTATGCCATAAAAAAACCTTCTATTAACGCAATGTGGGGTTTTCACGAAATTTTCCATGTTTTTGTGATTTTGGGCAGTGTCTGCCACTATTTCTATATTTATCTCTATATGCTTTAAATTAACTAAAAATAGAAACCGTAAAAATCACAGAAAATGGTTTTACAGCAAAAAACTCTTATTTTAAAAACGCAAAAGCCGAAACCGCTTTTTACACAGCTGTTTCGGCTTGATTTTTACTTAAAATCTATTTAATTTAAATTTATTGCATCAAAGTAAAAGCTGTTTTAGAAAAATATTTACCAATCTTCCCTTTCCTGCCTTAAATTTACCTCTTTGATAATTTTATACATATTGCAGGCTTCTTCCGCTCTTTTGGTTTCACAAACTTCCAAAACCTCTAGCTCTAACTGCCTGCCGCCAAAGCTTAGGGACAAAATATCGCCAACTTTGATGTCAGTTCCCGCCTTGGCAGTCCTTCCGTTCAAAGTAATACGGCCTGCATCACTTACTTCCTTGGCTACGGTTCTTCTTTTTATCAATCTTGAAACCTTTAAGTATTTGTCCAAACGCAAAAACTTCACCTCATTCAAAAACTTATTTTATAATATGATTATATATAAAAAATGCTACTTGTACAAGTATATTACAAAATAAGCCCCGACAAAGTCGGGGCCTGCATTTTGGCTTAATTACAAATCATGCTTATTGTCTATTATACTTATTGAACGTTATCCTTTAAGGCTTTACCGGCTTTGAAAGCAGGCACTTTTACTGCGGGGATTTTCATTTCTTTACCTGTTTGCGGATTGCGGCCAAGGCGGGCAGCTCTTTCTCTTACTTCAAAAGTGCCAAAGCCTACTAACTGTACTTTGTCCTTAGCTTTTAAGGCACCGCTTACAACGGAGATAAAAGCGTCTACAGCCTTACCGGCATCCTTTTTACTTAAACCGGCATTGTCTGCTACAGCGGCGATTAATTCAGTTTTGTTCAAAATAACCCCTCCTCATATTTGATATAAAAATAAAGTTATGGAACTTCGTCCAATAAACAATGCCATATTAATTCTCTTTATAAAGCATTATTCCTGCTAGAAATAGGTAAATTTTTCAAAAAAATTTTTTTTCTTAAAAATTAAACATCTTTTGCAAAGTTGTATCAACATTTTTTAACATATTTAGACAAAGTACATCTTAACCTACTTTTATCCGACTTTGTTTTTCTGTTTTTCAATAGCTTTTATTTCATTCCACCAGGCATCCATTTCGCCAAGGCTTAGCTCCTGCCAATCCTTGCCGCTTTTTTGCTTTTGTTCTTCGATATAAGCAAAACGGCGGCTGAATTTTTCGTTGGCGGCAGCTAAAGCAAGCTCACTGTCCACCTCCAAAAAACGCCCTACATTGACCATGGCAAAAAGCACATCACCTATTTCCTCAACTTGATTAGCCCTACTTTCTGGGTTTTGTGCTTCTTCTATTTCCTCAAAAAGCTTGTCCCATACATCATTAACTATCGGCCAATCAAAACCTACACGAGCGGCCTTTTCCTGAAGTTTTTGTGCCTGTAAAAGGGCAGGAAAGTGTTTGGGCATGGCCAATACGGAAGCCTTGGCCTTTTCACCGCTTTCCTCTCTTTTCAAGTCCTCCCAAATATCCATTACATCATCAGGGCTTTTTATACCGTCTTTATTACCGAAAACATGGGGATGCCTATGCACCATTTTCAGGCAAACCCCTTCTATAACATCCGCCATGGTAAATGCACCTTCCTCAGCGGCAATTTGAGCATGAAAAACCACCTGGAGCAAGAGATCGCCCAGTTCCTCACATAAATCCTTGTTATTTTTGCGGTCTATAGCATCCAAAACCTCGTAGCTTTCTTCTATTAAATAGCGGCGCAGGCTTTCATGGTTTTGCTCCCTATCCCAGGGACAGCCACCTTCTGCTCGCAGCCTGGCCATTATATCCGTTAAAGCTTTCATATCCCTATAATTTTCTGCCATTTTATCCCTCTTTTCTTACTTCACGATTATATGATATATGATAAAATAACGGTTTGCAAGGCATTATTCCATAATAGCAGATTGTATTTTAACCAAAGCGAGTATAAAATAAAGTAAAGACCTTGCTTTAAGGTTACCCCAAAAACTATTTATTATATAACAGTTTTGCCCAAACCTTGGGCTTTTATATGCTTGGCCTTGCTATTCTATATCAAATTAATAAATAAAGCTTAAAAAGAAAGCATTGATATGTGGCTGCTTTACAGTTTGCTTGCGGCCTTTTTTGCCGCTATCTTCCTGGGTGAGGCGTTTAACCTTAAAATAGCTTTAGGCGGCACCTTGATAATCATAGGAACTTTAATGATAGTAATGTAAGGCAGGACTTATAGCAATAAAAACCTGCTTATAAAGCTTTTCTGTAAAACATACATTAAACATAACTGCACATACAAAAGAACCGCTTTAAGGCATACTTTACCCCCTTAAAGCGGTTCTTTTGATTTTTACTTATTAGCCTATTGAACAATAGACTTAGCTTCAAAACCTATATAGCTTAGCAATGCGATACTCCGCCGCCTTTGACCATAAAACCACGGCCGAACCAACTATCGGAATAATCTATAACTGCGCTTTTTAAATACTCGTCCAATTGAGAATCATAAACAACTTTTATTTTTTCTTTTTCCATAACTACATCGGTTTCATTTATTGACTCATCCAGAGTCAATTCAAATTTGGGGCCGCCTCAACCAAAACCACCAAAAGCTACTCTGAGCATGGTATTTTCGTTATTGCCACCGTTTTTCAATATTTCCTTGAATTGTTCAATGGCTTTATCGGTTATATTAATCATAACTATTTTAACACCCTTTCCGTTTATTTATTAAGTATCTTTAGCATCATCTTAACATGTTCACCAAATGTGTTCAGTGATGATGTTACATTATTGCAGGATAAAATTAGGCTTAAATATATTTGTCCGTTTTTGACAAAATACTCAGTTTTTCTTATTTTTATAGCCAAATAGCCCCAAACCAAAAACGACACATACAAACTTGGCACTATATATTTGCCTATCATATATCATTCCCTGAATAAAAAATGGTACTTAAAACAATATCCCTCACTGTACAGTCATAATATGGGGGCATATCCTCATACACTTAAACAGGAGGTGGTTTATATGTTTTGGATGTTAAGGCAAAAACCAAAAAACTATTTGAATTTATTACTTAAACAACAGCCGAGTGCAAAAGCCGTTATAAAGGGTAGCTCAGCTTATCCAAACATTTGCGGGATAGTGTATTTTTACCAAACAAAGGATGGTGTATTGTTGATCACAGAGGTTTCGGGTTTGCCGCATAATGACAATCCATGTGATACAGGGGTTTTTGGTTTTCACATACATGAAGGATCTGCCTGCATAGGAAAAGCCAATGACCCTTTTGCAGATGTGGGAATGCACTATAACCCAAAAAATTGCAAACATCCACACCATGCGGGAGATCTTCCGCCCCTCTTTGAAAACCATGGATATACCTTCATGGTATTCTTAACTGACCGTATCACGGTAGATGAAATAATTGGCCGTACCGTAATAATACACGGCTCACCCGATGATTTTACCACTCAGCCATCAGGTAATTCAGGGCAAAAGATAGCCTGTGGGCAAATAAAGTAAAGCTGAAGCCATAATCGCCCCTGCTTATTCTTGCTTTTACCTGCCATTTATTGTATATGCTGCCTAAGGGAAAAATCATTTTAATACAAAGCCTATCAACCATTTTTTGTTTCTTAGGCTAACTCATAAGTATCCAAAGAAGCCTTATCATCAAAAACAAATATGAAATCTCTTCTATTAACAATAGTTGAAAAGTATAACCTAAAGTAATTTTTCCCTTAAAATAAAAAAGCCCTTTCTTACTCAACTGTACAAACAGGCAAGAGAGGGCTTTTATGGTTGCAGAACGTTATAACATATTTTGCCTGCAATAATGTTTCATTATATTTATAAAAATTGACTTATATAATAAGGTCAAATGCTAATATGTTTATATCAAAAATACAAGTTATTATTTTAATACTTTTTTCCTAAAAAAAACACTTATAAAACGGGTCCCGCACGAAAATAATGCTATACCCAAACCCGTATAAAAAAATGCGATTACCCAATCAGGAATTATATGGGCAGATCGCAGTGTAATGCCTCCGCTCATCATGATTATCATTATTATATAGGAAGGCTTATCAAAAAACTGCCAAAAAGGCATACATTCCCTTGGGTTTTCCCGAATACGAATCGTATGCTTTTTTACAAGTTTAGAAAAAATCAACAGATAAAAAGCTAAAAACACAATCACCGCAAGTACGGATAACCAAATGTTACCTGATAAATCTATCAGCAAAGGCAGCCCCAAAACAGTAACCATGGTACCTGCCGCAAGCCATACCACTCCTGCAATCAGCATAAGATAATTTTTAGGTATAGAAAATTTATCTTTCATTTTACATACCCCTTGCTAAAGTAATATATTATATTATGCAGCACCTGTTATATTTGTGATACTGAATATATAGCTTCCTACCTTAAATAAATGTTTATTGAATTTTTACATCAAGCAGTTAAAATCCTGGCATCGGCAAGCAATACTGATATAAAAAATGCCAAAACAGCTATGCCGGATCCAAGTAAAAATTGCACTATCGTATGCCTTTTCATGGCTAAGCTTGAAAACAGGGAAAGTATAAAAACAGGTAATCCCCAAAAACCCGACGGCCCAATAAAATACACAAGAATAGTTATTGGCCCGGCAATACCGCAAGCGTGTCCGCTGGCACGAAACTTAATAAGTTTATTAAATATAACAATGCCCATACCTGAAAACAAATAAGTAAGATAGATTATCCAAACGGCTTTGGTTGCATCTGTACATATAGCCACAACAATACCCAATACATAACCAATAACCGCCATAACTATTGCCAAATTCCGTTGGCCCTCCCTTCCCGCATTTTTATATTTGGGAATTACAGGCTGCAACGGATATGCTAGCATTGGCAAAACCGTAAGAAAAAGAACAGCAAAAACATATTGCATTATGCTGCCAAATAATACAGGCCTTAAGCAGTACATGATCGTCAACATTGCAAATGCCATTATTGGAACAATAGTTATCACTCTAATGATTTTATTATACAAAGTAACCTATTCTCCTTATCATTGTTTTGGGGATATAAAATTTACCCAAAACCATATTGGAAAACATTTTTATATATAAAAAAGCAGTGGCATAGTTTTTATTTTATATTTTTATTTTGAAATAATCTATAAAATTTTATAAAGTTTTTATATAATTTCCATACCTTACTCATCATTAAAGCAAACCTAAAGTTGATAATACTTGCTTGTTATCTTGAAAATTTATTACTTATAAAATATCAAACAAGCTTATATTTCGATAATAACACGGTAGCACCGTAATGTCAAAATAATACTTAAAAGCTGCACTTATAAAAAATAAAGGTTCGTTTTTCGGTATCGATTTTGGGAATCATCTTTTGTTAGCGTCAAAAGCTTTAGGCAGAGCAGCCATTACAATAACGCTGAACGATATGCCGCTTTGAAAAGTATCTGCTAAAAAGCCGTTAAACATACAGCCTTAAACAAACATTATTTCCGTAAATGTAAAAAAACCATTTATCCAATCCGCAATAAACCAAGTTTTTTTAATTATTTTTAAGGCTGCAGGGCAGTTTTATATTGTTGGTAAATATCAGTAAGCTTTCCGTTAGCTAAAGCATCATATTCCTGCCAAGCCAAATAATAAGCATAGCCTGCATTTGATTTTGCCAGTTCGGCTTGCTTATAAACAAGCTCTGCTCCACGAAACTCCAAAGGAGAAATCAATCCCAGTGCCAATGAGGTTTGAGCATTTTTAAGTTTAGTTTTAGCATTGGCACAAGCCTGTATTTTTTGTTCATATGTATCACCGGTAAGCTTTATATTATCAATCTTTTTCTTAACCTCATTAGCCAAATCCTGTTCGGCATCTATTATAGCAAGCTCTTTTAAATCGATACAATATTCCAAGGCTTGTTTTTTATTGCTATCTTTTACTTTCATACTGCCTATCTGCCTGCGGTAATTTTTTATGTCCCGCTCCAAGGCTTGAATAGCATAACTTTTATCCGTTATTTCACTTACCAGCTTACTGTTGTATACAGGCACCTCGTCAATAATACCTTCCCCAACCACATATTCGGCAAGCTGCAATTCCTGATCCAGTGGGTGCCCAATCAAATTATTTATTTGTCTTTTTATCATCTTAAGGCCGTTTTGAGCTTCTTGCAATTGGAGAGCAGTTTGAGCGGCTTCCTGTTTTTTAGTTTCCAATTCGGTAATTGTAGTATAACCTATACTCATTTTTACCTGTTCCACCTCATAAAGTTTAAGCTGGAATTGGTGCTTTTCAGTTAAAAGATCAATGGACTTTTCCAGCTCCTTAGTTTTAGTAAATAACAAGCCGCAAACCATGCGTATTTGATTATCAACATCCTGTGAGCTTTTTTCCAGGTCATCCGCCTGTGCATCATAATCCAGGTATTGGCCATTTAAATCATCATAGGCAGAATCCAAAATACCGCCAACACTTTGCGCAGATAAACCTGTTAGGGATACATTGGTGGTGAGCTGCTGCTTTTCAAATTCCAAAAGCATTTTTTGGGCCTCCAAGCCTCTATCTGCCGCTAAAGCAGGATCAGCAGCCATGGCAGTATTCAGCTTACTCAAAGCCGCATCTATTTGTGCAAGGGCGGCATTGGTTTTAGCGGCTGCAGAACTGTAAGTATTATTCAGCGTATTTGTACCTGAATTGAGCGTATTCATACCATTTTTTAATGCCTTCTTGCTTTGCTCCAATAAATCCAAACCTGTATTTATTTTATCGCTGATACGGTTTTGTTTTACAGCCATTTGTTGAATTTGGCTAAGCGTATAATAAGAAGCTGTAGGGTCGGTATTATCATCACTTGCCCAAGCAGGAACAGCCATAAGCAAAATAAAACTGAATGTCAGCAGTAATGTCATAGGTGTTTTTATGATTTTCATCAATATACTTCCTTTCAAATACTTTTTCGGTTAAGCCTTTACTTATTTTCCTGATAACAGGCTTTGATTCTTTTTGATTTCAACCAATATATTAAGGTTGCTAAAACCAATGCAACTAAAGTAATCGCCGCCATTATCATCATATTCTGCCGTAAACTATCAAAGCCACAGCCTACCAAAGCTATATTCCTTACAGAAGTGGCAAAGTAGGTAAGCGGAAAAACCAAACCGAATATTTTATAAAAACCCGTCATGGCTATCTTGGGCCACATATAACCACCCATCAGCAAAGCAGGCGCGGTTAAGGTAATGGAAACCGAGGTAGCCCAAACTATAGTGGGAGCAAAAGCGGATACAAAGGCTCCCACGCTTGCCACACAAACAATAAATATAAAACTGAATACGAACCATACCCACCAGCTGCCCAGCATAGGAGTAGCAAAGCCATATATACCTATCATATAGCAGGCAGTCCAGCTTAGCATAGCCAAGATGATATAAGGGCATATTTTGGCAACTACAGTACAAAAGGCCGAGCGTTCCAGCTCAAAAACCTCTGCCCAAGTATCATCTGTTTTTTCCCTGATTATGCTGGCCGCTGTAAAATAGAACAATACTTGGTATACGGCCACCACTATCAAACCGATTATCAAAAAATGGCTGATATTGCTGGTAGGATTATACCACGGGCGAATGCTGAAGCTTATAGGCATTACCTGCCCTAAAGCTTTATCCACGGTATCTCCCCCGGCAACCAAATTTTTTACCGCTATTTGCGTGGAAACAGTGCTGATGATTTCCGAACCCTTTACCATCATGGTAGCCCCTATACCTAAATTGGATGCATTAGCACCTATGAGCACCTCTGCTCCCTCGCTTCTTTTCAACTTCCGGGCAAATTCAGGCGGTATTACCAATACACCATCCAGCTCACCCTTAATGAAAGCTTCCTTGATGGCATTTTCCGTAGGATAATAACCCCGTACATCAAAAATACTGGATTGATCAAAACTATTGATCAACTCCCTGCTGGCACTGCTATGGCTGTAATCCACTATACCTAAGCGCAGATGGTCAAAGGTTTGGTTGCTGAAAGTAAAGCCTATAATAAGAGTAGTAATTATAGGTACTATAAAGAACAACACCAAAGTACGGGGGTTAGCTTTTATATACCTGCACTCTCTCATAAATATTTTGTTAAAAGACTCTAACATGTGGCTTTGCCCCCCTTCTTTTTGCTTTGCCAAACAAAGAGGAGCAAGCCGATAACCGTAGCGGCTACCGCCATGGCAGATAAGATGAGCAGATCCTGCTTGATATAGCTGAAACCATGGCCCAATAAAGCTATATCCCTGGTATGCTGGGCTATATGGGTAATAGGTACTACCTGCGAAAGCTTTACCAAAAAATCAGGCATCAAGCTATGCGGCCAAGCATAACCGGAAATCAAATAACAAGGGTAAGTCAAAAGCATGGTCCAATGCATGGCATTGATTTGGTTTTTGCATAAAAGCCCTATACACATACCTATACCTAAAGAAGCGATTATAAAAGGTATGCCCAAAGCTATAATATCCCCAGGTTTGCCCCGCATGGGAATGGCATATACCTTAAAGGTTATATAATATACCGAAACCATTATTATAAGAGCTATCACCCAATAAAACAGCAGTTTACCCAAACCTGCCAACACGCTGTTAGAGGCACAGCTTACCAGTTCGGGTAAAGTTTTTTGTTCCTTTTCCTTGGCAAAACTTGTGGCAGCGGCCAATATCATCAACTGCTGCAAGGCTATAGCCACTACACCCAAAAAAAAGTAATTCAAATAACTGTATTGGGAATTGAACCATGGTCGCATTACACCCGTTATAGGCATTATCTTGTTTTTTGCCATATCCACAGTAGCACCTTTTGCTATAAGACCTGCCGCGGAAAGCCTTACTGAACAATTTTGAATTATCTCCATAGCCCCCGCGATAGAAGTGTTATTGATAATACTGTTTACGGCATTTATGCCAATCAGCACATTGGTATTCTTGCCCCTGTTCAAGTTATAAGTAAAATCCTTAGGTATAAGCAGGATCACATCCACCTTATCCTGTTCTATCATTTTTACTGCTTCGGCTTCGCTTTCCAAGTAATATTCAACATCAAAACGCATGGATTCATCAAAGCTGCGGCTGATATAACGGCTTACTTGTGTATTGGCTTGGTCTACCACCGCTACACGAATACCTATCACCATATGATTTATAAATAAAAAACCAAATAAAAAAGTAACTATAAAAGGCACCACTAAAAAAAACATGAATGCCCGCGGGTCATGTAAAATCATTTTAGCTTCCCTTATACCAATACGCCACATTTTCCTAATGGACATTATTGCACCTCAGCTTCGGATACCACAGGCTCAAGTATCACGTTGGTGAGCATACCGGGATAAAGCAAGTTATCATCAAGGGGAATAGCTATTTTAACCTCATAAGTAACTATATCTTGGTCATTCAATTCATTGGTGGATTTTTTGGTAGCAAAATCCGGCGTTTTGCTTACATTTAAAATAGTACCCGTGAATTTTTGATCAGGATAAGCTTTGGCGGTAAGCAATAAATTTTGCCCCGCAGCCAATTTTCCTATATGTAACTCATCCACATTCACCAGCACCCATCTTTCCGAATAATCGGTTATGGTAACTACAGGCGTGCCGCTTGCTATCAACTCTCCCACCTCACTGGAAAGCATAGTTACAATACCGTCTGTGGGTGCTACCACTTTTGTAGCGTCCAAATTCAAATCCACTTCAGCCAATACAGCCTTAGCCGCTTCATATTGAGCTTCCAAAGCTTCTATATCTTCGCTTCTGGCCCCATTCAAGGCTGTGTTATATTGTTCCCCAGCCATGTAGGCATCCAGCTTAGCAGCCTCTAATTGTGTAGTAAGCTTATCTAGATTATCCTCAGAAAGCCCGCCCGTATCATACATTATCAGCATTTTATCATATTCTTTTTGCAAAAGATCCACATTTAGCTGGGCCTTATCGGCCAAAGCCTTAGCTGATCTTATTGTTTCATCAGTGGCACCGTTTTCAGCTTTATCCAATTGGGCTTTAGCTGCTTTTACACTGGCTGCCGCTTGTAATTTTTTTACTTTCAAGTCCCTGTCATCTGTAGTAAAAAGCAGTGTTCCTGCCTTTACTTCCTGCCCTTCCTTCACATATATGTTAATTATTTTACCCGGTATTTTAGCCCTAATATCAACTTCCTTACATTCAACTATGCCTGTGCTGCTATAACTTGTATCTAAAACGGCAGCTTCGCCGGCAGAACAACCTGATAATAAGGTCATAATACCAAACATCACAATCAATCCAAAAAACCTTTTACTTCTCATTTAAAATTTGCCCCTCCTCTTTAATTTACTACCTATATACTATACTGGCTTTTGTTTATTTTGTAATTAAGCAAATCCAGCATGTGCCTAAAAACTGTGCAATTGTTCAATTATGTTGAAAAACCTATTTAAAGCGGCTTAGCGCAATAAAAGCATATTGCAAAAGGCGGTACCTTATTATATTATGAAATAAATAAAAACATAAAAGGGGCGTATAAAATGCCGAATGCGGAAATAACTAAAAATGCTTTAGCAACAGCCATGAAGGAATTGATGCAGCATAAACCCTTCGATAAAATATCCGTAAGCGATATAACAAAAAAATGCGGTGTTAACCGCAATACTTTTTATTATCATTTTCAGGATAAATATGAACTGGTAAACTGGATATTTTATACAGATACCGCTCCTTATATAAACACTGTAAAATATAATGATAACTGGACAGACGGCATTTTGAACATTTGTTTATATATAGAGGCGAACAAAAAGTTTTATATAAATGCTCTTAACCATATGGGTCAAAATTCCTTAAGCGAATATCTATTAACGTTTATCAAAAAGATCATTTTGGAATTTATTGAAGACTTGCCCAAGAAAAATATCACAGACCCAGAAGAAATAAATTTTATTATTAATTTCTATGCCTCTGCTTTTGTTGGTTTGATCATCTTATGGGCAAAGGGCGGCTTGCAGGAAAACCCCAAAACTCATGTAAAACATATTGAAGACCTTATCCATAAAGGCCTTTTAAGCGCGCTGCAATAATAAGCTATATAAAAAACAAAGCCTGCCTTAAGGGTATACCTACAGCAGGTTAAAATTTCTTATTTATTGTTTTTTCTAATATTAATTTAAAATTTAATCCTACAATAGACAACTTAGCACATCTTATACTTCTTTTACATCTTCAAGATTTTTACAGAGTTATCATTAACAATGAATTTAACTGCTGATTCAGCAGCCATAGCGGGCTCAATAGTTGCAGAAACCATTAAACCAACTAAAAGCACCGAGGTTGTAAATTTAATTAATTTATTTTTCATTTTTTCTCCTTTCTCAAAATTTTTACACATTAAGCGTAACATACGCGTGTCAAATCCAAGACAAAATCAAATAAAATTTGTGTAAATTCTAAAAGGCCTAACTCCTATACTATAGGAATTAGGCCTTTTAGTATCATATTTTTAGTTTTTCATCTATCTTTGTGCAGTTGCAATGGCAGCTAATGTTTGATAAATTACTAAAAAAACCTTACTCTGTTTCATTACTTTTGTATAGTTCAGGATAATCTGCCTAATTCAGTTCAGGGAAACCCAATTCTACACCGCCATATTGAGTAAAGGTAATTGTATAGCTTTGATCCCTAGTCATAGCACTTCTGTCTGCGTTGACCGTACAAAAATGGCCGGTAACCTGCTTAATTCGACCATGCTGATCCAAAAGTACGGTTTACATCGGTGGCTTTCTATAAAAACTGAATTCACCATAGCTGTATTCCTCGGCAGTCATGGGAAAACGATATGTATAATATTTTTCACTATCTAATTCAAAGGTAAACAGACGTCCATCAAGGTTATCTTGTACACTCTCCTTGGTGATAACGTTTTTAGGAAAATAGATGATCCCCTCGGTTGCAAGGTTTCAGGGAAAGTCATCTGCGTACTTTTTTCCATACTTTTGCTCCGGGTTAGTCATGCTCTGTTCATATAGTTAACCATCACGAAAATACCATTTTGTTATATAAGCTTGTGCCTCCTTATTATCCTTTACAACAGAATCTACAATAGCCATAACTTTATTATCTTTATAGATTACTTTCCAAGTTAACGTTTCAGTCATGTGTGTTTCATCCACCGAGTCAATCAGATTCATTAAAGTGGTCAAGAAGGATTTGTTTTCCACAATAAAAGAATCCGCTTCTTTTAACTGCTGATAGGCCTGCAGGTATTGCTGATGGGGTTGCTCATTGGCGCAGGCGGTAAAGAAGAGTAAAGCAAAACCTAAGCAAGCAAGTAGCAATACTATTTTTTCATTGCTATCTCCCTATCTAAAATAAACTTTATAAGCCAATTGAAAAATTATTAGTCCGTATTGTTATTGGCTCAGCACCAAGGCTAGGAGTACAATCATCAACATATAGTCCTCCCATAGCTTTAATATAATAGTAAATCTAGAGAGAAGAAACGCCAAGAATAAATATTATAGCAATACAGCAAATAGCAAAAAATAAATAATTTTTTTATTAGTTTGTTTTCTATCTATTGTAATTTTATTGAAGAGGTTTCCTATTTAAAATCACAGCATCTCATAATTATTTCATAAGCATCTCCAATTTCGTTTTCATTGAAATTTACATCTATATACTTAGATAGACACCATATTGTTTAAAAAGTTCCTAACTTTTAGGATGGTTGATTAAGTCCCCGCTATAAATAATATGCTCCCTTTAAATTAAACAGTTAAAAAATTAAAAAACTGTTTATGAAGGGGGGCATAATAAGCTCCTATATAATGTATAAAAACTTTTTTCTTTTGATCATATATAAATAACAAAAAGCCAAAGACAATTCAGGTTAAATATGAATTATCTTGGGCCTTTTGTTTTTCACCATATTTTTTAAATTATTGCATCAAAATATAATTATCTTTTACGGTCAAATTCCGGGTTAAAGGCATAGAAGTTTTTGCAATTCAAGTCGTCCTGCACAATACCCAAGGCTTCACCAAAACGCTGAAAATGCACAATTTCCCGCTCACGCAAAAAGCGTATAACATCTTTTACCTCAGGATTATCCACCAGCCGCAAAATATTATCATAAGTGGTGCGAGCTTTTTGTTCTGCCGCCATGTCTTCAAACAAATCCGTAAGCGCATCTCCTTTGGAAGCAAAAGTAGCAGAGCTGAAAGGCATACCGCCTGCCGCTTGCGGCCAAATACCAACAGTGTGATCAACAAAGTAGGTATCATAACCCTCTGCTTTTATTTGATCTACACTCAAATTGCGCGTAAGCTGCCAAACCAAAGTACTTACCATTTCCATATGTCCTAGTTCTTCGGTACCGATATCCGTAAGTACGCCTGCTACCTTGCGGTAGGGCATGGAATAACGCTGGGAAAGGTAGCGCATGGCCGCACCAAGCTCACCGTCAGGTCCACCAAACTGAGTCATAATAACTTTAGCGGCTTTAGCATCCGGCTTGCTTATTTTAATAGGAAATTGCAGCATTTTTTCATAAGTCCACATCTACTACATCTCTCCTTCCCAGGGCCAGGGGCCTTCTACCCATGTCCAAGTATTTTTGATATTTACATTATCGGCGGTAATGGGGCCAAATTCCATAGTATACTGTTCCAAAAGTTGCTGCCTAAGTTGCTGGTAATGTTTGTAGTACCTAAGAGCAGAAGCATCTTCAGGATGGGTATCCAAATACAGATTCAAATCCTCCAACACAAAGCTAACCTGTTGTAATTCGGCAAAAAGCCTGCTTTTATTATCTGCCATTCATCAGCGCCTCCTTGCCTAAAAAGGGTAAGTAAAGCTCGGGAAAAACAGTACCTTTCATAAGTGCCGCTTCTGCCTTATAAATATTTTGCCATTTTTGCACAGGCACATAGGCCATGCCAATAGGATAACCAACACAGCCTTCAAAAGGGCTGTTCACAGTATTTTGGCTCATATTGCTACCTCTTTCCATATACATTTGAGTTTCCGTCCTCTCCAAAATGTATAGCCTCCCTTCTGTTTTTTATCAAACTTCACAGCATTATATGCGTTAAGCTCAAACTAAGTGAGACATGGAAAAGCCCAAAATACCTCTTACTATAAAAACAAGCTTGACTTTTTTTATTGTACTGCCCTAGTTATATCAAAAGAGCACTCTTTTTCATATAATCAATATACAGCTATTCTTGCCTTTGCCTTTAATAAATATATTATTTATAAGTTTACAGTACAAAAAACCACACCAGGCTGTGTTTTAACATAACTTTGGTGTGGTTTAATTGTTTCTATTTTATATATCGGCTTTAAATTTCTTCCTGTAAACGATCGTTATATAAACCGCGTTCAGTATAATGCGTATGCAAAAGTTCATGTGAAGTATGGCCGTTAGGTTCGCCCAAAAAGTCTTTATACAGTTTTTGGATATCAGGGTTTTCATGGGATTTACGTAATGGCTTGCCTTCATCCTCTTCATAAATGGCAGCCATACGTTTTTGCCTGAGTTCATCGGTAGTCATCCTAGGCTGGCCGCCGCCCGCAATACAGCCGCCGGGGCAACCCATAACTTCAATGAAGTGGTAAGGCGAAATGCCTTCCGCTATTTGCTTAACCAATTTTTTAGCACCTTTCAAGCCGCTGGTAACCGCAACCTTAACTTCCACGCCTTCCAAGAATTTATATTCGGGAAGGGTATCAGTAATTTTAATAGTAGCTTCCTTTACCTGCTCTAAACCAACAATCGGGGATACATGCAGCTCGGGGAAGGGAAGCTCTCTGCCGGTCACCAATTCATAAACTGTACGCAAAGCAGCTTCCATAACACCGCCAGTTACGCCGAAAATATCGGCAGCACCCGTGGATAAACCTAAAGGATTATCAAAGTTCATTTCTTCCAAGTTAACAAAATCTATACCGTTTTGCTTAATCATTTTGGCAAGTTCACGGGTAGTCAAAACCGCGTCAACATTGGGTACACCGTCGTTCATCATTTCGGGGCGGGTAACCTCAAATTTTTTGGCAGTACAGGGCATAACGGAAACTACATAAATATCCTTGGGGTCCACACCAATCTTTTTGGCATAGAAGGATTTTATAAGAGCGCCCAACATCATGTGTGGTGATTTACAGGTAGATAAGTGGTCAAGTTCATCAGGAAAAGTATGCTCAACATATTTTATCCAACCGGGGCTGCAGGAAGTTATCATAGGCAAGGTAGCTTCGCCGCCTGTTAAGGCTTTGGCTACACGACCCAAAAATTCCGTACCTTCTTCCAAAATGGTCAAGTCAGCCGCAAAGTTGGTATCAAATACATCATCAAAACCAAGTTCATGCAAAGCAGCAGCCATTTTGCCGGTAACACAGTGGCCTGCTTCCATACCAAATTCTTCGCCCAAGGCCGCCCTTACTGCAGGAGCGGTTTGCACGATAACACGCTTATTCGGGTCTTCCAAGGCTTGCCATACCATATCTATGGCATCGGTTTCCTTCAAAGCACCTACAGGGCAAACAGCAGTGCATTGCCCGCAATAAGCACAATCCACACTGCCCAAGGGCAATTCCATGGCGGGGCTTATAACGGTATTAAAACCACGTTTTTGGGAACTTATAGCGCCAACGCCCTGGATCTGGTTGCAGGCAGTAACACAACGACGGCATAAAATACATTTGGCCATATCACGCGTAATGGAAGGGGTAATTTCCACTTCACCTTTTTCATTATCACCGCCGAAACGAGCTTCCGTAACACCCAAAAGCTGGCCCATAGCCTGCATTTCACAATCCTGATTGCGAGTACAGCTCAAGCAATCCTGCGGGTGATTGGAAAGCATCATTTCATAAAGCATTCTTCTGTGTTTTCTTACTTCACCGCTATTGGTGTGTACTTTCATACCCTCCCAAACAGGAACCATGCAGCTGGCCTGTAAGTTACGAGAGCCTTCCACCTCTACAACGCAAAGACGGCAAGAACCGAATTTATGCACATTTTCCAAATAGCAAAGATGAGGTATGAATATATTATTTTGTTTGGCGGCTTCCAGTATGGTAGTACCTTCGAGCACCTGAACAGCCTTGCCGTTAATAGTAAGATTAATCATTTTAGTCATATTCCCTACCTCCTATCACAGCGTAAGCAACGCATAGATTCAGCGATTGCATTAAGCTTATGGTAACCTTTCACAACTTCTTTATTACAATGTTTGCGTATTTCGGGAGCCATAACTTCCATGGGGAAGCGTTCATGCTCAACAATCTCATCTTCGTTATTGGGTGAAGGAATATCTATAACCCTGCCTTTGTTCAGCACACCTTTGCCGCCCAAATACAGGTCAATGGATACCGCGGCATTTTTACCGTCGGCAATAGCACGGATGGCAACATCGGAACCGCGAGCAACGTCGCCGCCTGCGAATACACCCTCCATAGATGTCATCAAGGTATCTCTATCGGTAATAAAGGTGCCCCATTCGGTTATGCTTACTTCATCTTTGTTAATGAAGGGGAAGTCGGAGAACTGGCTTACAGCGGGAATCACCATATCAACATCCAGGCTGTAAACTTTGCCTTCAATAAGCTTGGGTTTGCGGCGGCCATCACCACCGAAGCTAGCAAGCTCCATAACATTGCATTCAACACCTGTTACATGATCTTTGCCGTTGAATTTGGTGGGAGCAACCAGCTCAACTATCTTAATACCTTCCTCCATAGCGTCAATGATCTCACGCTTGTCGGCAGGCATATCCGCAATAGTGCGGCGATATAAAACAGTAACTTCCTCAGCGCCCATCCTTACAGCGGTACGAGCAGCGTCTATAGCTGTATTACCACCGCCAATAACAGCAACCTTTTTGCCTATTACAACATCTTGGCCTAAGTTTACTTTACGCAAGAAATCCAAACCGTGGATAACGCCGGGCAATCCCTCGCCGGGTACGTTCACCTTACGGGATAACTGGGTACCTGTGGCAATATAAACCGCATCATGTTTTTTCCTTAATTCATCAAAGCTAATATCACGGCCTACACCGGTATTTAAATGAATATTTACACCCTGCTGTTCAATAAGCTTAATTTCATGGCTTAAAACCGCATTAGGCAAACGGTATTCGGGAATACCAAAGGCCAATACACCGCCTGCTACAGGCTGGCTTTCATAAACATGAACATCATAGCCCAAACGAGCCAAATAATAACCGCAGGATAAGCCCGAGGGGCCTGCACCGATGATACCTACGGATTTACCGTTTTTGACATATACTATATCCTGTGTTGTATAAGGTTTTTCATTTTTGAAAGCATAATCAGCCACAAAACGTTTCATATCCGCAATGGCTATAGCTTCATCCAACTGAGCCCTGCGGCACTTGCTTTCGCAAGGACGGGTGCAGATCCTGCCACAAACAGCGGGGAAAGGATTTTCCTGCATAATCAGCTCATAAGCATCCTGGAAGCGGCCTTCTGCTACCAAGGCCATATAACCCGGTACGTTAACACTGGCGGGGCAAGCATTTTCGCAAGGAGAAATAAACATTTCGGAACAAACACCCGCATCACAATGTTTATATTTAATGTGATCCTCAAATTCATTACGGAAATAACGCAAGGTGCTCAAAACGGGGTTGGGTGCAGTTTGTCCTAAGCCGCACATAGCAGTTTGCTTGATGGTTGCGGAAAGATCTTCCAACAGCTCGATATCACCTTCCATACCTTGTCCGCGAGTCATCCTTTCCAAAGTTTCCAACATGCGTTTAGTACCAACACGGCAGGGCAGGCACTTACCGCAGGATTCGTCCTGAATAAATTCCATAAAGTAACGAGCGGTATCCACCATACAAGTGTCTTCATTCATGACGATCAAACCACCCGAACCCATGATAGCGCCCAACTTGCTTAAGGACTCATAATCCATGGGAGTGTTCAGGAAAGCTTTGGTGATGCAGCCACCCGAAGGGCCGCCTGTTTGAGCAGCCTTAAATTCTTTACCATCGGGAATGCCGCCGCCGATTTTATAAATGATATCACCCAAAATCATGCCCATGGGCACTTCAACTATACCTGCGTTCACAATATCGCCCGCCAAAGCGAATACTTTGGTGCCTTTACTGGTTTCAGTACCCCACTGGGTGTACCAATCAGCGCCATTAAAAATTATAGCGGGGATATTGGCAAAAGTCTCCACATTGTTGATAATGGTAGGCTTGCCGAACAAGCCACGTTCAAAGGGGAAGGGTGGCTTTTGCTTGGGTTCGCCTCGTTCGCCTTCAATAGAAGCCATCAGCGAGGTTTCTTCACCACAAACAAAGGCACCTGCGCCAATACGGATTTCCAAATCAAAGCTGAAATCGCTGCCAAAAACATTGTTACCCAAAATACCGCGTGCGCGGGACTCTTCAATGGCCGCACCCAAACGTTCAACCGCAATGGGATACTCAGCACGTACATATACATAACCCGTATCAGCACCTATGGCATAACCACCCAGCATCATACCTTCGATAATGCAGTGGGGGTCCCCCTCAAGCAAGCTCCTGTCCATAAAAGCACCGGGGTCACCTTCGTCAGCGTTACAAACTATATATTTTTGATCGCTTACCGCTTTCATACCGGCTTCCCATTTTATACCTGTGGGAAAACCGCCGCCGCCACGGCCGCGCAAACCAGATTTTTTGATTTCTTCTACTACATCCGCTTGGCTTTTACTGTTCACTACATTGGCAATTGCAAAATAACCATCCTTGGCAATATAGGCGTCCATGGAAGAATAATCTATAGCGCCGCAATTCCTTAAGGCTATTTTTACCTGATCCTTAAAGAAGTTTATATCGCTCATTTTCGGTACATACTGCTTTAAAGCTTCATCATAAAAAGTATATTCTTTAATTATTTTACCCGCCACCAAATGGGAATCCACTATTTCTGCCATTTTTTCAGGCGTTACATGGGTATAGAAAATTTCATCCGGCATGATCAAAAGCACAGGGCCTACCGCACAGGTGCCCATGCAGCCTGTTTCAAGTATTGCAACTTCATCAGTCATACCAACTCTGGCCAAATTTTCCCTCAAGGCCTTTTGAGTTTCAGCACAGTTGGAGGAAACACAACCGGCACCGCCGCAAACCAAAACCTGGTACTTAAAGCCTTCCATCTTGGCTTGATATTCGCTTTTTATTTTCTGCAAATCTTGAATATTGTTAATATGTTCTGCCATTTGTATGTTCACCTCCGCCTTAATCTTTGTATTTTGCCAAAATGGCATTCAATTTGTCAGGATTCACTTGTTTGTATACCACATCATCTATCATCATAGCAGGAGCCAAACCGCAGGCGCCAATGCAGCGAGCAACCTCAAAGGTAAACTGTCTGTCCGCTGTGGTATCACCAACCTTTATATCCAGGATATCACATAACCTATCAACCAATTTTTTACCGCCGCGTACATAGCAAGCAGTACCAAGGCAAACACGAATGGTGTGTTTACCACGGGGCTGGGTGGAAAAGAATGAGTAAAAGCTTACTACGCCGGAAACCTCGCTTACAGGCTTGCCCAAACCGTCGGCCACCAGTTTTTGCACTTCCAAAGGCAAATAACCATATATGTTCTGAGCCTGGTGCAGCACTTGAATCAGGCTGCCCTCCTTATTTTTGTAATGCTCGATTACCTCGTTGATTTTAGCAATCAATTCTGCTTGATTTTCTTCCTCGCAGCAGCAGCAAATAGACTTTTCTTCCTTCATGATAAACCTCCTATCTTAATTTAATATTTTCAGTTATTATAAAAAACCATACAGACATACTGTACAAAGCATAACCGAACAGGCCCTTAAAGTATTTATAAACATTATACAGCCCAACTGGACAGAATACCAGTATTATTGTGAAATTTTCAGAATAATTGCAACAACTAGACAAATGAACCAATAAAAAAACGCCTTTTTTCTGCAATTATAGATAAATTTCGCACATCATGTTTCATTTTGCAATTATAGCACCAAGGTATTTGGGATACAATGTAAAAAACTCCTTTTATTCAGAATATTTTACAGTAATTTTTTACAAATTTCATATTTTAAAGCTCGTTTTATCCAAAAAGCATATATAAAAAACGTTTTTAGTGTATTTTTAGCCATGTAAGCAGCTCATTTGTTGAGATTTTTCAGAATCATCCTGCAATACACCAGCTTTATTATGTTGTTTTTGTAGTTATTACAAGTAGAAAAGCAAGCAAATAAGACAATCTATATTTTATAAATAGCAAGCAGTGGTATTGCACCATCATCTTTGAAGTATAGGTCATTTCATAATTCACGCTCTGGGCAATTAGAAATTATAAAAATTTTGTTTTATTCTACCAAACATTATTAAATAAAAGCTTCTAGGTATGTTAAGATATAATTTTTATTTTTCTATTTATACTTGCTTAAAAGCTGTTTTAAACTGCTTAGAAAAATAACAGGAAATTGGCATTATATAGTAAAGTCAAGAAAAAAACCACTTATTCCCTTATTATATATTGGGAATATAGGGAAAATTATCTATATTCCCAATATAGGCAAAACCGGTGGTGAAGCATTTGCTTAATATAATAATATATAATAATTAAAATTTATGGCTTTGATTTAATTTAAAATTTTTGAGCTTAAAGATATTTTTATTAAAAAACATATTGACATCGGCCTATACGTACTATAAAATAACATATAGACAGTCATCTATATGTGGGAGGTTGCATTATGTTTGAACAATACAAAGAAATTGCCGAAATCTGCAAAGCCCTTTCTGACTCTAACCGCCTGATGATCTTAGATATGCTTTCCGAAGGTGAGCTTTGCGCTTGTAAAATTTTAGAGAAGTTTCAAATCACCCAGCCCACCCTTTCCCACCACATGAAATCCTTGTGCCAATGCGGCCTGGTTGAAAGCCATAAAGTAGGCAAATGGACGCATTACAATATAAATCAAGCTAAGTTTAAGGAATTTTACGCGGTTTTAATGGCTATGACTTCATTTAAACAGCCCCAAAAACCTGAAGGAGGTAATTGCAAATGCAAACCTTAAGTTTATTCTGGGATTTTTTCCAATATCAGTTTTTAGGTATGCAATGGCTGAACAAGCTGGTAGGTAAAATGCTTACTGCTTTTGGTATGTCTACAGATAGCCGCTTAACAGGCAGCCTGCAATTCTTTATTTACGATACTATAAAAATATTTATTCTTTTGTGCAGCCTTATTTTTATTATTTCATATATCCAAAGCTATTTCCCACCCGAAAAAACCAAACAGATATTAGGCAAGTTCAAAGGCATTTCAGCCAATATTTTAGGTGCGCTTTTGGGTACGGTAACACCTTTTTGCAGTTGCTCCTCTATCCCTTTGTTTATAGGCTTCAGCAGTGCGGGCGTACCTATAGGCGTATCCTTTTCCTTCCTCATTTCCTCTCCTTTAGTAGATTTAGGAGCATTTATTCTTTTAACCAGCATATTCGGAGGCAAAATAGCTGTTGTTTATGTGCTGGTTGGGCTTATTTTGGCTGTGTTCGGCGGCATGCTGATAGATAAATTAAAAATGAGTGACCAAATAGAGGATTATATCAAAAATATCCAAAACAATATCGATATAACTCTGCCTGACCTAACTAAAAAAGATCGTGCCATATATGCCAAAACCCAGATGCAGCAAACCTTCAAAAAGGTATTCCCTTATGTGCTTATAGGTGTAGGCATTGGCTCCCTAATCCATAACTGGATACCGCAAAGCTTTGTGGAAAATGTTCTGGGCAGCGGCAACCCCTTTTCCGTACTTTTGGCAACCCTTATTGGTATGCCCATGTATGCAGATATTTTCGGCTCTATACCCATTGCGGAAGCACTTTATTATAAAGGTGCGGGATTAGGTACTATTTTATCCTTCATGATGGCCGTAACAGCACTTTCCCTGCCCTCGGTAATAATGCTCAGAAACGCCATCAAACCCAAACTTTTAGCTACCTTTGTAGCCATTGTAGGTATTGGTATTATCATCATAGGCTACTTTTTTAACTTTACTCAATTTTTATTTTAAGTTTTTATTTTAAGGAGGTAATATTAAAATGATGGAAATCAAAATACTTGGTTCAGGCTGTAAAAAATGCCAAGAAACCAAAGCAGTAGTGGATAAGGTAATTGCCGAACTTGGCTGTGAAGCCAATATTGAAAAGGTAGAGGATTTTGCTAAAATCGCTTCTTACGGTGTAATGCAAACACCTGCTGTAGTAGTTAACGGCAAGGTAAAAATAGTTGGCAAAGTACCCACTCCTGCCGAAGTAATGAGTGTACTTGAACCCTAAAAACAAACCTAAAAAATGCTAAAGGAGGCTGTTTTTATGAGAATGCTTGCAGAATTTTTCCCTGAATTTGCGGAAAAACTGGATGAGCTGGATACCCTTTATAACGAAAAACGCCTGATCGATGAAAAAACTTACCAATTTATTTGTTTTGCCCTTTCCATAAAGGGCCGCTCTAAACCTTGCGTACTCAAGCATTTTAAAGGTGCTTTAGAAGCAGGCGCCACAGTGGAAGAACTAACTTATATTTTGGCACTCACCATGCGTGAAGCCGCAGGCGCCGATGATTGCTGGACTCATGATGTAATAGGTAATTGGCAGGAAATAATCAAAGGTAATATCAGCTGCAATTGCCAAAAATAATAATACTTTAATTTTTATAAAGCTTGGTCTTTTATTTAAACAACCAAAAAGTGCGGTATATACCGCACTTTTTGGCTTTTTATAGTTGTTTATATATATTATCAAAAGCTAAACGGCTTTAGGCCTTATCGGCCGTACAGGCAAAACAATGGCTCGCTACCCGGATCGGCCGTGAACAAAGCAAGCCATGCCGGTAAAACCTGATATTGCTAATATCCGCTCTTATAGCCAACGCAATGTCAGCACTATATTCACAGTCGAAAATACTGCCATCCGCAGCCACAAAAATTTGGTTAAGACAGCATAAGTCATTTACTCTTTCCGCATTGAAGGCATCCTGCAAAAGCGCATTATAAGTATTCCTGGCTTCTTCTCCCTTAAGATGAGTTTTAGCAAAACAACCTACGGGAGAATTGGCAGCCACAAGCAGCTTGCTGAATTTAATGCGCCAAGTTTTTTCAAGCTCTTGCCTGCATTGTTTTTCCAGCTTGGCCTGCGCTGCGGGCAAAGTTGCGGAATTAGGCTTGTAGAACAGATCCAGTTCCAAATCTTCCTCCATGCCATAACCTGCGGCGTTCAGCTTTTTTAAGGCCAATATGGTTTTTTGGTAAAGCTCGCTTGTCTTCAAGGTTTCGGCATCAGCCTCAACAAAAGGAAAATTTATAACTAGGGCAACCTTATGCTCAAGCAAAAGCTCAAGCAGGTTTTCCGCTTCCTTCAACAATAAAACTTCGGGGTTGATGTGCAAAATTATCCTTCTATCCAAAGTTGCGGCCTTATTGATTATGGCCAACAATTCAGGATGTTGTTTTGGGGCTTTGTTTCTAAGCTCAAGCGTAGTAAAATGATAATCCTGCAAAGCCACCAAACAATCCTCCACTACTTCGGGGCTCATCATTTCATCATCCGCTGTACCTGCCAAATCTATTTGCATTTTTACTATATCCCTGCTGGTAAGCGTACCCAAGCCCGCCTCGGCAATCTTATTATAGAATTCCATATTATTCCTCCCAGCTTTTTATTAATTATTATTAAATAACCGTATCATCAATCATTTGAATACGTTATTGTATCCCAAACAATTATAACACAAGTTAAATTTGTTGATAAGAGGTATAGAATAAATTTTTCAGCAAAACAAAAAACCGTTTCAGCATGGCTAAAAGCCCGTTGAAACGGTTCTATTTTAAATTCAAACTTACCCCAAATATAAACTAATATAAACCATAAAGTATTTTGGCTATTTCCGCCCTGGTTATATTTTTCTGAGGAGCTATGCTGCCATCGCTGTAACCACCAACTATACCCAGGCTTACCAGAGTATTTATATGTTCTGCCGCCCAAGCCGGTATTTTTGCGCTATCAGTAAAATTATGCTGGGTTATGGTATAACCTTTAGCCAGGGAACGTCCTATCACCGTCATTACTTCACTTCTTACAATACTGGCTTTGGGATTAAACAAGGTTTTACCGTTCACCGTACTGCCCTGCATAATGCCCGCTTTATAAACAGCTTTCACAGCCCCCAAAGCCCAGGCCGGAATATCCACCGCATCGCTATAAGGCAATTTTACTTCCGCTTCCGTATCCAACCCCAGGTAACGTGCCATGATAACGGCAAATTCCATGCGGCTTAAATTACGGGAAGGCGCAAATATCAAGCTGCCCGAGGCATCTGTTTCCCCTTTTATTACAGATTTTGCAGCCATAAAATCAATATAGCTTGCGGCCCAATGATTAGCCGTATCCGTAAATTGAGAGCTTGCCGAGCCGTTAACGCTGATATT
>DGYV01000041.1:37290-37913 GCA_002398485.1 Peptococcaceae bacterium UBA4997
GGGGGGCGGGGGGAGCCGTTAACGCTGATATTTACGGATTTCCTGGCTAAATTGCCCGCCGTATCCGTAGCTTCCACGGTTATACGGTGAATACCTGCGCTTAACGTTGGTGTATAAAAACTTATATTACCCGTTAGGGCATTTGCGGTAAAGCTTGTGCTTACACCATCCACCCAAACCTTGATATTGCTTGAAGGCAAACTGCTTGCACCTTGCTTATCCGTTATATTAACGGTAAGCTGGGCTTTGGTTTTAGCGGCTACGTTGGCAGGCACAGACGTGAATTTGATGCTAGGAGCTTCCGTATCGGCCTCGCCGCCTGTGGTAAGGTAAAGCCTATCCAAATAGATTTTACCGTTAGTGGCAGAGCCCTTTTCCAAGGCTAAACCGGTAAAATAAACCGCTCCCGAGGGGATGGCTCCGCTGATTTGCTTATAACCGCTTGCCGTAGCTTTGGCAGTAAGCTGAACGCTCATCTGTGCGCCCACCGTATTAGTAAAGTTTGCGTATATTTTGGTAGCGGCACCATCATCCAAAAACCAGGCCGATACATAGGAAGCGTTGCCTATAGACGTACTCGTATAATCAAGCGAAGTATAATCACTGCTTGTAAAATCATAAAC
>DGYV01000041.1:38122-48792 GCA_002398485.1 Peptococcaceae bacterium UBA4997
TCACTGCTTGTAAAATCATAAACTATCTGCAAGGCTTTATAACCATTATGCACCAAGCTGTTCGTGCTTACCAGGCTTAAGGCCGCATTGGGGGTTGCCGTAAAGCCTACCTTGCTTTCAAAATCATTTATCACAGCATCACCTAAAGCAGTGCCAAGGCTTACCGTAACCGGTATTTCCTTTGTGATACCGCCATAGCTCACCACAACAGAACCCGTACCCGCAATGCCCGAAGCCGTGAACACGCCTTCGGCAGTTATGGTACCCACATTACCTTTTACTTGCCAGCTAAAAGATTTATCGCCGGCCGCTACAGCCATATTTTTATAAGAGCCACTTGCGTTCAAATCCACCTTTTCACCCGCACTCAGGCTCAGGCTTGAAATGGCGGAAGTACCTGATTTAACTATTATAGAGTCTATACTCTCCAAAATAAACAGCTTTTGACTACCCGTGGCATTACCACCCGAAACATTGATGGTAGCTGTACCCGCAGTAGTGCCTGCCGTAAAAACGCTATTTGTTACCGTACCCATTTTATTATCCACAGTATAACTTACGCTTGAGGGCAAGTCCACGGGGTAATAGTTTTTATCCGTGGCTTTAAGGGCAAGGTTAACACTGCCGCCCTTCAAAACATAATAATTGGCAGGATAAACATGTAAATTCACGGCATTGCCCACAGACCGTGTATTGTTTACCAAAACTATATAATTGGCGCATGGACGCAAACTGCCGCCCGAAGGTGTGTTCACCACTGTGGAATCAGCGTTACCCGGCAGTTGTATAGCCATGGCAGAGGAACCTCCACCATCCAGATTGATGGCGTTCACACAGCCCAAAGCCTGCATTTCCTGTGCCAGCTGATACGGTGTCATCCCCAAGCTGTACGGGTTGTTTTTATCCACCTCATACATGACCACTGTACCGTCCGCCTTGATGCCAACAGCACTTCTGGCATTACTGCCGCCAGGGCTATCCCCTGTATCTATCGTACCGTTTTGCAAAAGTGCCTTGCCACCCAAGGCATAAAGCACATCATTCCAACTGCCGCCCGTGGTTGAGGTAGTAAGTGTAACCTGCTCTCCTATTTTAAAATCGGGCAATCTGCCTACAGGGCCGCTATCCGACACTGTAAGCACCATTTGGTTTTCCGCAATTGGGGTAGAGCTTGAAGTTTTTACTATATCCACAACTTGAAGGTTCAAGCTGCCATTTACGGTAACAGGGTCATCGGTGAGCCTTTCCAAAACTATATTGGTGCCTGCACTTGTAAGCCTGGTTTCCTTGCTGAAATTAGTATCCAACAAAAAAATAGAGCTGAGAGAACGCACTTTATTGAAGCAATCTACCGTAACCTTGCCGCTTGCACCGTTTATGGTCATGGTGGTTACAGGTTTACCCATAACAGCACTGCCATCTGCTTTGAAACCAACGGCATAATAACCAAGGTTAGAGCTAATGAGCTCACCGTCTTTTATAACTATACCTATGGGCAAGCCGTTTTTCATATCAAAAAAATCACCGTTGATTGCGGCAATAACTTCCTTACCCAGGCCTTCCACATAATTAGCAACAGCAGTAATGGTAGACTTGCCGTAAAGCTTGCTTCCGTAAACTACCATGGGGCTTATATCCGCATTGGGGGTATACTCCACATAGTTTACCTGAGCCGCTCCCACAGTAGTTTGGCCCGTACCGTTATAATAGGTAGTTGAATTACCAATCTCACGGCTGTTTATATAGGCCTCGCTTAAGGCCATGGCAGGTGAAGTACCGGCCATTATCAAAACCAAAGCCGCCGCAGTAGCTTTAAGCACAAAGGCAGACTTTTTACTTTTAAATATTTTCATTTATTTACTCCTCTCCTTCAACTTATATCTTTTTGACGCTCAAAACCATAAAAAGGTTACTGCTCAAACAAGATATTTTTACTTTTTAAATTTAATATTTATTGCAAGCCTCTTAAGGCCCCTTTTTGAAAAAAAAGCGGCCGGCCGTAAACCGGTAAATCAAAAACATATATATTAAGTATAGCATATTAGGTATATCATTTATATATCAACAAAAGTCAATATAAGCAAGTTGAGTATGAGCAGATGATTTGTTATAATAAAATATAATTACTGTTGGGGGATAAGCAAATGAATATTTTTCTTACGGGCTTTACGCGTACAGGCAAAAGCACCCTTATCCAAAAGGCACTGAACTCTCTTGAAATCATCCCCTGCGGCTTTGTTACGCGTGCGGGCATACCAAATAAGGATGGCAGCTCAGAGATATATATACACGCTGCAAACAGCAGCCAATTTTGGGAAAGCAAAACTAACCGTGTAGGTTACAGAGCAGGTGATGGCATCAACCGCACAGGCTTCCCGAAGGTTTTCGATACTTTTGGCGTAAAAATACTGCAAAATAGTAAACCACCCTTGATTTTAATGGATGAACTGGGCTTTATGGAAAACGAAGCCCTTATATTCCAAAGTGAAGTACTGCATACCTTGGCTGGAACCATACCCGTTTTGGGCGTGATAAAGCCTAAAAACACAGCTTTTTTGAATAAGGTGCGTTCACACAAAAAAACCATGCTTATTGAGGTAACCTGCCAAAACAGGAATGAACTTTTACCTCGGTTGCTAATACTTCTGCGCCAAGAACTTAATTTATAATTTATAAACAAGGTTCTAAATAAACCTCTATAACACCACCTGTATAGGCTTCGCCTTCTTTTATATGCTTGCCTGTAATATCCACGCCTACACAGCAGGGCAAGCCTTGCGACATTACCTGAAGCGCGGTTTTACGGATTTCCTCCTCCGCCATACCGCCGCCGATAGTGCCGATACAGCGGCCATCCGCCAGCACCAGCATTTTGGTAGATATTTGCCTGGGCATTGAACCTAAGCGATTCACAATGGTAGCTAAACATTTGGGCTTTGCCGAATCAGCCGGTTTGGTAAGCAAAGTCAGCATTTTTTCATCATAACCCATGCCTCCTACTTTAGCATTTTTTACTTTGATTATTTCCGCCAAAATAGCAATACTTATTTCTGCAGGAGTTTCCGCACCTATTTTCAAACCTACGGGCGAATAGATGCCTGCTATGGCCTCCCGGCTGAAACCCGCCTCCGTTAAACCCTTACGCACTTTGGCTACCCTGTTTTTATTGCCGATCATGCCTATATAAGCATGGGGGCACCTTAAAATCTGCTCCAAGCAAATAATATCATAATACGGGTCGCGCGTAACTATAACATAATAATTATTCACATCATCCCTAACCTCTGCCAAAGCTTCTGTAAAATCCATGGCCAAAATACTGTCGGCTGTGGGAAAACGCAGGGGTATAGCCATTTCTTTTCTATCCTCTATCACAGTTACCCTAAAATCCAGCTTTTTACCGAAATCCGCAAGCGGTAAAGAAATATGACCGCCGCCGCAGATTATCAAATTGGGTACACCGTTTATGACCTCGAAAAAAACCTTACTACTGCCAACCTCAAGCAGTGAAACTCCTTCTATTTGGTCAAAGCTTGCCGCTACCCCACGCCAAAACACCGAGCTGCCCTCGGTAAATATATAGCCTTCCGCTTTTGTCCACAAAGCTTTAGCTCCCTCATTTTCACCTTCGGTAACTAAAGCACTTATTACAGCACCCTTAACATAATATTGTTTGATGATTTCAAAAAAACCGCTCATAAGCCCTCCGCATATTCGTATTTATAAACTATAAATCATTTTAACACAGCACCAAAAGCTATACAATACGGCTTAAAAACCTGATGTTCAAACCCCAAGTCCACACCCGTAAAGCTTTTATTTCACAGCCGTTAAAAACTACCCCAAGCATATTTAAAATAGAATACAAGCATTGACCTTGATTTAGTTATATGATACCATATTAGCAAAATCATAAGGGAGTAGTTTGCGTATGCTTTACGCGGCAAGTCAACATAATGGCTAAAGCCTGGCTTGCCTTAATGAACGAGACTTATGTGTAGCTATAGCTATGCGTGAGTCTTAATTTTTTGGCTGCAGCTTCGGCTTTGGGTTTTGGCTTTGGGTTTTGGCTTCATCTTCTTGCCTTTATAGGGGAATCACACTTCATTGGGGTTTTAAATCCGCTTTTTTAGCATATTATAGGAATCATGCTTCTAATTTTATATACAGAGGTGCGAAATGACATTTTGGGAAATTGTTCTAATAGGTATAGCGCTAAGTATGGATGCCGCCGCCGTAAGTATGACGAACGGCATGATTTACCAAAAAATCAGTAAATACCTTATTTTGATTATGGCTTTTGCCTTTGGCTTATTTCAAGCCCTTATGCCTTTAGCGGGTTATTTTACAGGCGGACTTTTTTCCACAATAATTACACGCTATTCCGGCTTTTTGGTGTTTTTGATTTTAGGTTTTATTGGTATTAAAATGCTTGTGGATGGTTTAAAAAAATCTAAAGAAATCATGTCCCATAAAGAAATAACAAATAAGCCCAACTTTACCTATAAACTACTATTTTGGCAGGCTATAGCCACAAGTATAGACGCCTTTGCCGTTGGTATAGGCTTCAGTGCCATTAAAGTAAGCATTATACCTGCTATAACCATTATTGGTATAACTACTTTTGTTTTAAGTGTGATTGCTTTCATAATCGGTAAAAAATGCGGAGATCTATTAGGCAATATGGCCTCTGTACTGGGAGGTTTGATTTTAATAGCCTTAGCAATAAAAGCCTTGCTATAACAATTTGTTTAAACCACAGTATTTTTAAACTTAAGTTTTCATCAAGCCCAATATACCAAAGCAATATTAATTTTGCAGTCTATTTTAATTATATAAAAACATTAAATATAGTTTTCTATTAGAAAAGATTTACCTGAAATAGTAGCATTCGCCATATATACCTCTTTGCACTAATTATCTTACTGCTGTTGACGGTACAAAGCCCTATAAATAATTTTAAATCAATCGGCTATATTTAAAATAATTTGGTAAATCTTGGTTTTATAGTTTTATATATTATAGCTATTGAATTGTTTGAATAAAGTATGTTTAAACATAAAAAACCCTGCCATCTGTATAGATAGAAGGGTTTTCATTTGGAGCCACCAATCGGAGTCGAACCGATTACCTCATCCTTACCAAGGATGCGCTCTACCTAGTGAGCTATGGCGGCACAGCTAATTATTTTATTCACAGTGCGTTTTATATTATATCGTTTTCCGCTTGGTTTGTCAACAATTTAAATACCAAAAGAAAAAAAGAAAGCCCATAATCCGTATTATAAACCAAATCAGTAAAATATAGCAAAATCATACATTATTATATATTAATAAAAGAAACCAATTAAATATATAATAACCTTAACTCACAATTTATTATATATTGCTAAAGCTTACAAATGCCTTTATAATTAAAGAAGACATCACGCAGAAAGGGTGAATTTGATGAAAAAAGGCTTATTGATCACCTTAGTAATCATAATTATTTTGGCGATCATCATTGGCTGGGCCGTAGGCAGCTATAATAAAATGGTAACAGCCGAACTGGAAGTTGATAAATACGCAAGTGATATTCAGGCAGATTTACAACGCCGTGCCGATTTAATACCAAACTTGGTGAAAACGGTACAGGGCTATGCCAAGCATGAAAAGGAAATCTTCACAGCGGTTGCCAATGCTCGCGCCCAAATGATGAGTGCAGGTAATTTAAAAGAAGCTGCGGCAGCAGATACGGCAATGAACAGTGCTTTATCCAGGCTATTGGCGGTAGCGGAAGCTTACCCTGAATTAAAAGCCAATGAAAACTTCATTAACCTGCAAACTCAGCTAGAAGGAACAGAAAACCGCATTAAGGTTGCCCGCACCAAGTATAATGAGGCAGTTCAAGGCTACAATACCATGATCCGCCGTGTTCCCTATAATATTATGGCGGGCATATTCGGCTTTGAAGCTAAGGCATTTTTTGAGGCCACAGCAGGCAGTGAAACAGTACCCGAAGTATCCTTCTAAATAAATGGGAGGGCTTAAGATGATAAAAAAATCACCGATCAAAAGCTTGATCATCTGCCTGATTTTGGCAGCCTCTTTGCTTTTGCTTATGGGTGCAAAAGCGCCTATTGAAGCAACCGACCGTTTTTTTGTAAACGATTATGCTGATATTATAGATACAGCCACTGAGGATGAAATTTATAATATAGGTGTTGAGCTTTATGAAAAAACCAAAGCCCAGGTAGTTGTACTTACCGTACCTACCATGGATGGTATGGATTTGGAAACCTACTCCTACAATGTTGCGGAAGGCTGGGGCATAGGCAATGCCAAGGACGATACAGGCGTGCTTATAATGTTGGATATGGATACCAGGCAGTTCCGCATTGAAGTAGGCTATGGGCTGGAAGGTGCCCTGCCGGATATAACCACTGGCCGTATCCAGGATAATTATATGCTACCCTATTTCAAGGAAGGCGATTTTTCCAAAGGCTTTTTGGAAGGCTACAAAGTGGTAGTTGGGGAAATTTACAATGAATTGGGTATGGAAAGTGAATATGAACCTATGCCAGAAAAACAGGGAAGCCCACTTTTCATTATCATGATGCTGATGTTGATAGGCTTACCTATAATAGTTTTGCTTATAGTAATAGTTGCTATCTTTAAAAAGCATGGTGGTGGCGGCAGCCATTGGAACGATCCGGGAAACTCGGGCGGAAACCATTGGGGCAGCGGTGGTTTTGGTGGTTTCGGTGGTTTTGGAGGCGGCGGCGGTGGCGGCTTCGGTGGCTTCTCAGGAGGAGGAGGCGGCTTTGGCGGCGGCGGCAGCAGCAGAGGCTTTTAAGTCAATAAATCAATATTAAATTTTAAAATATTTATCACCTTGTAAAAGCGGCTAATGCCGTTTTTACTTTATAAGGAGGAATAACTTAAAGTTCCTTGTCAAAAAGCGAACTTTTATTATATAAAAAACGTCTAAATATTAAATCACACCTAAGGAGAAATTAAAATTGAAAAAACCACAAATAGTGCTTACGGCAGCCTTGGTTACCGCACTTTTAACACCTCAGGCGGCACTTGCCGCTTCAGATACGGATACCATATTTATACCCGGCATACCTATCTCGGAAGAAAATACCACAGATACCACAGATACTACTAAAACTACAAATACAACAGTTGAGGAAAAACCGGAAACCACAAACACAGATACCTTGAATAATGATAACACTCTTTACAACGGCAGGGATTATGTTATTTTGACCCCAAACAGCAAAACCGCAAATTTTAACGGCACGGCCACTGAAAGCCCTGCCCCTTATATAAAAAACGGTACTTCCATGCTGCCTTTACGCTTTATTTGCCAAGATATTTTAAAAGCGAACGTAAACTGGAACAATACCACTAAAACCGTTCAGGTGGATAAAAACGCTCTTTCCGTGAAAATAGACCTTAAAAAAGGCACAGTGATTTCAGACGGCAAAACCTACCCTATGACAGTTAAGCCGGAACTGAAAAACAATACTACCTATATACCCTTAAGGCTTTTAGCAGAGCTTTTCAACTGCCAGGTGAATTTTGATTCCGCTACCAAAAAAATCACTGTTATCCTGCCTGTAGCTGTCCCACAAATACCACCCGTGGCTTATGTACAGTTCAACGCCATCACAGCAGGCCAAGCCTTAGATTATATGGACACCAGCTATGATCCCAGCGGCCTTAACATAATCAAGCGGGAATGGCAGGTTATCAATAATGGCGTAACTACAAGCGGCAATAATATAGCAGCTCTAACCAAAAAACTGAACCAGGGTACCTATACTATACGTTACCGTGTCCAGAACAGCCAAAAACTTTGGAGTGATTGGCAGGAAACCTCTTTGATCATCTTAAAAAATGAAGCCCCCGTGATAACCACTTTCAATATAAATACCACTAAACCACAAATCGGCCAAGATGTGGATTTCAGCTACACCACACAAAATGAAAGTTGGGAAAGCATAACTGCTGTAAGCTGGAGCTTCAGTTGGGAAGAAGATGGAACTACCATAACCAAAAATTACAAACCCCGCGCTTTCTTTAAACCGGGCGAAAATACCGTTACCCTAAAAGTGCAGGATGCCTTTGGTAATTGGAGCGAGCCCGCAAGCCTGGAAGTGAACATAAGCAGTAAAATAACTGCTACGGAAGCGGAATACCGCTTTACTAACCTGCTTAAGGGCGATCTTTACCTGAACATGGCTAAAGTAAACTTTAACCTGTTGGATACCGCCAATATGATAAATTTTGCTATAGAACCCGTAACCCAGCTTTTCAGCGATAACCCTGAAAAGGTTTACCGTTACGGTGTTTTATATAAAGATACCGCACAAGGCAATATCCGCCTGCATTACTACCACGAAAACATCATGACTGAACCTATGAAAATATACACGCTTGTGCACAACACAAGTGATGTGCCCGTAACCATTACTATAGGCAAGGTAGCCTCCGCAGGACCCACCCGGGTATCCTTACAGCTTGGCACAAAGCTGGGCGAAAACTACTTTAACGCAAGCCCAAGCGGCAAAACCATCACCCTGGCCCCCGACGGTAAATATTTGCTTAACCCCGGTATTAGGGCCATGAAAACCAACGAGGTGGAAGCCGCTCTGATAGATGTATATGCAAGCAGTCCTGTAACTTTTGTTACCGTAGCCATGAGCGATGCCATGAACTACAAAGATTATACCTATTTGTATCAGTTGGAACGCGAAATCAGCCATACCAGGGGCACCTTCTTAAACGGTAATATGAATATGACATTTGAGCTGAACAGCAATAAAGCCGAAAAAATCATCTTAGGCCGTGCCGATGCCCATGAAAACTACAGCGGCATTGGTATAGACGCTACCACAGGCAATGAAGCTAAAAACCTAGGCAATTACGGAGTATTACACACCATCACCATTACAGCCGAAACCCGCACGGGTATACTGGTAAACCCCAGAGGCTCTATTTTCCAAGGTGTACTGTGCTGGAACGGTGAAATCCGCCCCATCAGTGCCATGGGCTATATGAGAAATAACCGCGAAGCTGCAGCCATAGGCATTATTGAAGCAGGCGAAACCGTAACCATTACCTACATGACACCCGATGGCTCAGATTCACCAATGCTTTTGGTAGCCATACCTGCAGATTTGTGGAATGAGTATTAATAAAATATTTAAAGTGATTTTAATGAATCAATACAAAATGCAATAAAAATCAAAGGAGTCTTAATAAGACTCCTTTGATTTTTAAATACTATTATTTTTAAAAAATTTTGCTTAACATAATTATACTAATTATTCAACCCAGTTTTGCGCGCGCTTTACTGCTTTATGCCAATTTTGTAATAAGGCTTGCCTTTCCTGCTGCGGCATTTTAGGCGTAAAGGCAGCATCCAGGTGCCATTTTTCCTCCAGCTCCGCCTTATTTTGCCAAAATCCTGTAGCAAGCCCCGCCAAATAAGCTGCTCCCAAAGCCGTAGTTTCTTGAACTACAGGGCGTTTTAAACTCAAACCCGAAATATCCGCCTGAAAAGCCATCAATAAATCATTGGTGCTGGCACCGCCATCCACCCGCAATTCCTTGATAGGTATTTGATTATCTTTATTCATGGCACAAAGAACATCCTCGGTTTGATAAGCTATGCTTTCCAAGGCCGCCCTTACCAAATGGCTGCGGTTGGCGCCGCGTGTAAGACCAAATATTGATCCTCTGGCATACATATCCCAATAAGGTGCGCCCATGCCTGTAAAAGCAGGCACTATGTAAACCCCGCCATTATCCTTTGCTTTAGCGGCTACCGCCTCGCTTTCAGCGGAATTTTTTAAAAGCCCTAATTCATCACGCAGCCATTGGATAACCGCTCCGCCCACGAAAACACTGCCCTCCAAAGCATAACTGATTTTGCCTTCGGCACTTATGCCTATTGTAGTTAAAAGCCCATTTTTGCTTACAGGCATGTTTTTGCCGCTGTTAGCCAGTAAAAAACAGCCCGTACCGTAAGTATTTTTGGCCTTGCCTTCCTCAAAACAGCACTGCCCGAATAAAGCACCCTGCTGATCCCCCACCAGGGATGCTATAGGCACCTGCCTGCCCGCTATATTGCAGTAACCATAGATTTCATCGCTGAAATGCACCTGCGGTAACATACTTTGGGGTATATCCAGCTTTGCCAGGATCTTTTCATCCCAGCACAAATTTTTAATATTGAACATCATGGTACGGGAAGCATTCGTATAGTCCGTAACGTGAACTGCTCCATCCGTAAGCTTCCATAACAACCAGGTATCCACCGTACCGAAAAGCAATTCACCGTTTTCGGCCTTTTTTCTGGCTCCTTTTACATTATCAAGTATCCATTTCACTTTGGTTGCGCTGAAATAAGCATCAACGGGCAAGCCCGTATTTTCTTTTATATAAGGAGCAAGGCCGCGTTCTATCAATTCATCACACATTGGCGCGGTACGGCGGCACTGCCAAACAATAGCATTATGAACGGGGTTGCCTGTAGCCTTCTCCCACACTATGGTAGTTTCCCGCTGGTTGGTTATACCTATGCCTGCTATTTCCGTAGGCTCGATACCGCTTTGAGCTATAGCTTCCATTAACACAGCGTATTGGCTGGCATAAATATCCATAGGGTCATGCTCC
>DGYV01000041.1:48949-53523 GCA_002398485.1 Peptococcaceae bacterium UBA4997
CCATAGGGTCATGCTCCACATAGCCTGCCTTAGGATAATACTGCTTAAATTCCTTTTGGGCTTTGGCAATAACACGCTGAGAATGATCAAAAATAATGGCTCGGGAACTGGTAGTTCCCTGGTCAAGCGCAATTATATATTTTTTCACGCCTTTTACCTCCCCACTGTTGGTAGAACTATTGATAGCCTAATTTTAGCACATAAAGCCTTAAAGCAAAAGCGGCAGCTTTCAAATGCTTAAAATCTCTTTTAGCAAAACCCAAACCCATAAAATTTTACTCATCTTTAGCAAAAACACATAAGGAAACCTTATAGACATAGTAGACAATTTATATAAAATTACCCAACATTCCCCCGCCTTCCCATAAATATTATTTATAGATACATATTATATTTATAATAGAAGAAACTCATCATTATAAAAATTTTCAGAACAATCTTTCAAAAAAACTAAGCCCTAGCAGGCATTTTAGTAAATTGACGCTAAAAAAAATAAGGTCTATACTGTAAATATACCTAATACGACAAAAAACTGCAATTTATTATAATACTACCAAAAAATGAGGTTATTATTATGTTAAATTTACCGGAAAACTTTCAAAATTATACGGAAGCCCGTAAAAACGGCTTTATTAAAATGAAAGAATTAAAAGAAACAGGCAAAAAAGTGGTAGGTGTTTTTTGTACCTATACACCCAATGAACTGGTAATGGCCGCAAATGCCGTTCCCATAGGTTTGTGCGGCGTAAGCGAAGAACCTGTAACTGATGCGGAAAGAGTACTGCCCAAAAACCTTTGCCCACTTATAAAGTCCAGCTATGGTTTTGCCTTAACTGATAAATGCCCTTATTTCTATTTTTCGGATATGATTTTGGCAGAAACTACCTGCGATGGTAAAAAGAAAATGTACGAGCTTTTGAATGAGCTTAAATATACCCATGTAATGCAGCTTCCCCCGGGCAGAGAAGGCACCAAAGCCCTAGAAGCTTGGGAAGGCGAAATGCATCGCTTAAAAGACGTTTTGGAAGAACGCCTTAATGTTGAAATAACTGAAACGAAGCTTAAAGAGGCAATAAAATTAAAAAACAGGGAACGTAAAGCTATGTTGGATTTCTTTGAAATAGGCAAGCTCAAACCTTCCCCTCTTTCAGGCTATGAAATAAGCACGGTTATAGATACCAATAGCTTTATTTTCTCTTCCCAAGAAAAAATAGCAATGCTGGAAAAACGCACAAAAGAATTAAAACAAGCCTATGAACAAAGCTTTAAGGGTAAACCCAGCCGTCCCCGTATTTTGATTACGGGCTGTCCCAGCGGCGGTGTAAGGGAAAAAATCATCCGTCAAATAGAAGAAGCGGGTGCAGATATTGTTTGCTTTGAAAATTGCTGCGGCCCCAGGGAAAAAATGGATAAAGTAGATGAAACTATAGAACCTTACCGTGCCTTGGCGGAAAAATACCTGCGGGTGAACTGCTCGGTAATGAGCCCCAATCCGGGACGTTTTGAAACCTTAACAAAAATGATACAGGATTATCAAGTAGATGGTGTCATCGAAATCATTTTACAGGCCTGCCACACCTTTGCGGTAGAAGCATATAAAATAAAGCAATTCATCACTCAAGAACAAAAACTACCCTATATGTGCCTGGAAACCGACTACTCCCAAGCTGACAGCGGTCAAATAAATACACGCATCAGCGCTTTTTTGGAAATGCTTGCTTAAAATTTAACATACTTTTATACCACTGTAAGGCCTCAGTATTATATATAAACCATCCCCCATTTATTTTTTCAAGCCTTTTTATGGATAAAATCATTCTTACAAAAAAACAATTTATTTGGTTTGTTTACTTTCCTTACGTTGCTTGTTTAAATTTTTACGGTACTTTAAGGTTCGGTATTATACTTTTAATAAATATTATATACAAAGCAGGTGATAATCATTAACAGCTTATATACACAAATAGTAGATTCTATTATAACTCTTGATGAAGAAAAAACCGAACAATTGGTTGCAAAAGCTCTGCAAAACAATCATGCACCTATGAATATAATGAACGAAGCCTTAGTTGCCGGCATTGATGCAGTTGGTGAAAAATTCAAATCCAACGAATATTTCATACCTGAACTTGTGTGCGGTGTAAAAGCCTTTCAAAAAGGCTTAACACTCATCAAACCCTTAATCACAAATAAAACTGACTGTTTTTTGGGTACAGCTGTCATAGGTACAGTTAAAGGGGACATGCATGATATAGGCAAAAACATTGTAGCCATAATGCTGGAAGCAGCAGGTTTTCAAGTTTTCGATTTGGGCGCGGACGTTTCTGCTCAAGCCTTTGCGGATGCTGCGGAAGCTTATCAGGCTGACATTATAGCTCTTTCTGCATTGCTTACCTCAACAATGGTTTATATGCCCGAAATTTTAAACAAGCTTGAAGAACGCGGCTTAAGAAGCAGTGTTAAGGTAATGGTAGGAGGAGCGGTAATAAACCAAGCCTTTGCCGACCGTATAGGAGCCGACGGTTACTCTAAAGACGCAACCGAAGCAGTAATTCTGGCCAAAAACTTATTAAACAAGAAAAGGCCATCTTAAAATGCAGGAAAAAAAACTTATCTGCGGGCTTTGCGCCTGTAATTGTATATTAAAAGCGATAATAAATGAAGATGGTTCAGTAAAAGAAGTAAAAGGAGACCCCGAAAGTATTACAGGAGGATTTGCCTGCAGCAAGGGCAGAGCTTTAACCAAAATACCTAAAGCTAAAAACCGTATCACTGAAGCATTAGTTAAACAAAAGGACGGCAGCTTTAAGTCTGTAACTATGCTTGAAGCACTTGAACTTTTAGCGCAGAAAATGCTTGCTATTAAGCAAGATTTTGGGGCTTCAGCTTTTGCTATCCACAGCGGCCAAGCTGCCGTACGCAGACAATTTTCCCGTCTAACGGGCTATTTTAGCCACCTTTACGGTTCTGTCAATTATTCGGGTATTGGTACTACCTGTAATGTATCTAAACGCATTGCTTACACAATGACTATGGGCGGTTTGCCCAAATGCGATTACCTCAATGCCAAAACAATTGTATTGTGGGGTCATAATGCTCCCAATACCCACCCCTATGATTGGCAGGTAATAAAAAATTGCTGTGCAAACGGTGCTAAACTCATTATCATAAATCCTCAAAAAACCGAGGCCTGTCGTGAAGGATGCTTACACCTTGCCTTAAAACCGGGCACCGATATTTACCTGGCCTGGGCCATCCTAAAAATTGCCGCACAACAAAAATGGTTCACTGAACAAAATATAGCAGCTACCTCAGGTTTTGAAGCGTTGGTAAGCTCCTTAAAAAATCTTGATACCGCGGAAATGCTTGATCACTGCGGTTTAACTTTACCAGAAGTAAATAAGGTAACAAAACTTATTTTTCAAGCTACTCCTACTACTATTATGGCCGGAACAGCCATAGAACTGCAACAACATGGTTTTCAAACTGCACGAGCCATAGCCATTATACAAGCTATGTGTGGAACCAAGGCTCTTCTGTTCCCCAAAATGCCGCCTGCCTATGCACCTTTCCCTGTAAAATCAAGCTTTAATGGTGAAATGGTAGGCGCAACCGAATATCCTGTTTTTACGGATTTTGTGGGATATGCCCAAAGCAATATTTTATCTAAAAGTATCAATGAAGGTAAAATCAAAGGCATTCTTATTGTTGGCGGTAATCCACTTGCTACCTGGGCCAACAGCTCCGTCAATCAAAGAAGCTTTGCTAAACTGGATTTTATGGCAGTCATGGATAATTTTCTTACCATAACAGCCAAAGCAGCCGATTTGATTATTCCCGCTGCCTGTCCTACTGAAAAATACGAGCTTTTGGAGTGTATTTCAAGCACAGGAGAGGTTTACCTTAACCTTTCGGAAGCTGTTTTACCTGCCAAAGGCTTAAATGAAGTTGAGTTTTTCAAAGCTATGGCTGATCTTCTGGGTTTTGGCGAAGCCATGCCCTGGCAAAATTCACTTACTTATTTTGATTATCTGCTAAAGCCATTGAAGCTGAACTGTCAAAGCTTGCTCCAAAACAGCAATGGTTTCCATTATGCCGCAAACCGCAAGTTACAGGATATACAAAAAGAAAATACTAGCATCAATTTAACAGTCCCCAAGCTTGCAGAATATGGTTATTCTACTTTACCGCTGCCACCCGTATATGAAAAACCTGCTGCGGATCAAATAATTTTAACTACCTGTGATAAAAGCAGGAACTTGGTTCATTCCCGCTACCGTAATGTAAAGGAACTTGTTAAAAACGAGGAACCTACACTTAAGCTAAACCCCAACACTGCTTCTTCTTACCAAATAATAACAGGGGATACGGTACAAATAAAACGTGGAGAACACACTTTGCTTGCCAAAGCGCTGGTTACCGAAAATATTACCGAGGGCACTGCAGCCATAATGCACGGTTGGGCAAACTGTAACGTAAACTATTTTACCCGCTTGGAAGAATTGGATGCCATAAGCGGCTTCCCAAATTCAGCCGCAATACCGATAAGCCTTAAAAAATATGGGGGTTAAAAA
>DGYV01000041.1:53682-59131 GCA_002398485.1 Peptococcaceae bacterium UBA4997
GGGGTTAAAAATATGTCTGAATTAAGCAAACGCGAAAAAATATTTCTAACTTTATCAAGAAAGCAAACGGGCTATATACCTGTTATACCTTCCGCTACCAGCTTTGCTATTACCAATTCGCCTTATGGAGCTGAATGCCGCAAGGATAGCCAAAAATTTGCAGAAGCAATGGTTTCCGCCAGGCGCTACTTCGGTTATGATGCTCTTTGGGCAGGCTTGTTCCAGGGAGTTACTTCCTGCATGGGGCAAGGACTTGAAGATAAAAATGGTAAAATCTCGCAAAGCGGCGATGGTACCATCCAAAAACCTGAGGATCTGAAAAAACTGCGTCCTTTTAATATAGAAAAATGTGTTCAACTGCATTTCATTAAGGAAAATATCCGCTTACTAAAACAAGAAGAACCTGAAGAACCCATAATAGCCATTATGGACAACCCCTCTATGGTAGCATCGGCACTGATGGATGGTGGTAATTATTATTATCATCTTGTACATAATCCCGCTTTTGTGCATGAGCTTACCGAAATGGTTTTTGAACCCTTGACGCTCTGCGCGCAAGAAATTATTGCGGCAGGTGCGGATATTTTATGGCTGCCTTTACCAACCATAGGCGGAACCTGCATTTCCAGGCAGCATTATCAGGAATTCTGTATGCCTTACAATAAACGCTTTAACCAAAAAATCATCCAAGCGGGCGGCAAACTCATCATTCATACCTGTGGAAACTGGAATGATCGCTTCGACCTTGTAACTACAGAGGGCGCGCATTGCCTGCATATTGCCGAAGCAGATTTAGGCATGCTCAAAAAAACCTACGGCAACACTACCGCCTTAATGAGTCAAATACCGTCTGTGTTTACCATGATGTTGGCCGATCCCAAACAGGTATTTGCCCAAAGCCTTGCCGATTGTCTTGCCGCTGCAGAAGGCGGCGGCTTTATCCTAAGCCCCGATTGCGGTATGCCAGGCAAAACTCCCGCCGAAAACATAAAAGCCATGGTTGCGGCTGCCAAGGAAGCTGAACGCATTTTAGCGGGCAAATGCTAAAATTAATTATATATTGGAGGGTTAATAAAAAACAATGAATGAAAATTTGGCTGAGAAAGCCGTAAAACTATCCTTACAAAACATCTCCCATTCTTATACCGATACCTCAGGCCAAAGCATGGAGGCCATCAATAATATAAGCCTAAATATAAAAGATGGCGAATTTGTAGCTATAGTAGGCTCCAGCGGCTGTGGCAAAAGCACACTTTTAAATATCATGTGCGGCATTTTGGAACCAAGCCAGGGGAGTGTTTTGCTGGACGGGCATGCCTTAAGAAATGCTAAAAGCAAGATTGGCTATATTTCCCAAATGGATACTCTTTTACCATGGCGCAGAGTCATCAAAAATGTAGCTTTAGGCCTAGAAATAGAAGGCAAATCAAAAAAAGAGCGCCTGCAAATTGCCAAAGAACTTATAGAAACCAGCGGTTTGAGCGGCTTTGAGGATAAATACCCCTTTGAACTTTCGGGCGGCATGCGCAAACGTGTTATCATCATCCGCGCTCTTGCCCAAAATCCCGATGTGATTTTTATGGATGAACCATTCGGCCCTTTAGATATTTTTACCAAAACCATGCTTCAACAGGAAATTTTGAAGATTTGGTCTGAACATAAAAACACTATCATCTACATAACACACGATATTGCCGAAGCCATAGTACTGGCAGATCGTATCATCCTGCTCAGCTACCGCCCTGCCACCATCAAAGCCGAATATAAAGTAGAACTGCCACGGCCTCGTATCATAGAAGAATGTAAATACAACCCCTACTTTTTAGAGCTGGAAAAAGAAATTTGGGACACAATTAAAGAAGATGTGAAGATTGCACAGCAGGAGGAGTTTTACAATAATGCTAAAAAAAATATTTAAATCAAAACTACTGCCCCAATTTTACCTTATTTTGTTTTTAGTTATTTTCTTTGGGATATGGCAGTTTTTTGTAAATATAGGTTCCATAAACCCGTTTTTATTCAGCAGCCCTATAGATATATTCAAGGACATGTTTAACTTATTTGCTACAGGCGAAATCTGGCCACATATTTTTGTTACGCTTTATGCCTCCTTTTGGGGTGTTGTTATAGGCACTGTAAGCGGTATTATAGTTGCCTTTATTTTGGGCAATATAAAAATTTTGGCAGATATTTTCGACCCCCTTTTTGTGGGGCTTTACGGATTACCCAAACTAGCTTTGGGGCCTCTTTTCATAGTTTGGTTCGGCATCAGCATTACCGCCAAAATATTCATGTCTACCATTATGGTATTTTTCCTTGTTTTCTTTAACGCTTATGCCGGTTTCCGCAATGTAGATGTAAACCTGATAAATATGATGAAGCTGATGGGAGCAAACCGTCTGCAGATTATCACCAAGCTTACTTTACCTTCCTGCATACCCTGGATAACGGCCAGCTTAAGAGCAGGTGTGGGTGCGGCTGTATTGGGCACCATTGTTGGGGAATATTTGGGTGCAGTACAGGGTTTGGGCTGGATGGTAATGACAGCCGGCGGTGTTTATAACATAACTAGGGTACTTTCCTGTATTTTTATTCTGATGATACTAATGTCACTGCTTGATTTTTCAGTAAAAAAAGCAGAAGCAATTATTTTAAAATGGCGGCCTGCCGTTGATTAAACCTGCTTAAAAGAAGCATGCTTCTTTTAAATAAAACTAAAAACAAAAAAGGAGAGAAACAATTTGAAGAAGGTATGTTTTGCATTAAAAAAGTTTGTCCTATTCGCATTAACAGTAACAATGATTTTTGCTTTAGCCGCCTGCGATAATGCAAATTCAAACCCCGGGCAAGAAGAGGATAACCAAAAACAAGTAACCGAGCTTACTAAAATAACAGTAAGCGAACCTGTAAGAAGTGAATTGTGGGGTCCCGTTTATTTAGCAAAAACCTTAGGCTATTTCGAAGCAGAAGGTTTGGATGTTGAATTTGTAACAGTTCAAGGAGATATGCCCACCGCTCCCGTATTATCAGGCAACTCTCAATTCGGTCTCTATGGCCCTGAAATGATTTTAAAATTTAAGCAACAGGGTCAAGATGTGAAATTACTGCTCACAGTAAGCGACCGTTACCCATATTCCTTTGTTACCACCAAGGATATAACCTCTATCGAACAGCTTAAATCACAAGTAGTGAACGGCGCAGACAGCGGTTCCTCTCCTCGTGCTTTTGTTCGCAGTATCGTAAATTCAGCAGGCCTGAACCCAGATACCGATGTTACCTATGTAAACATCAACGGCGCTGCCAGCATTGCCGCCTTGGAAAGTGGTGATATAAAAGGCACCTATGTTTCTCCTACCGCTCGTGCCATTGCTTTGCAATCGGGCTACAACCTTTTGGTAGATATTTATGACCCCAAAGTCCATAAACAACTGCTTGGTTCCGAAAGCTATGAAATGTACATAGTTTTTGCCACTGAAAAGTATATATCCGAAAATCCCGAAGTAGCACAAGGATTCAGCAATGCCGTTTATAAGGCTTTGCTTTGGGCAGATTCCCACAGTGCAGATGAAATAGTGGAAGCAATGAAACCCCTATTCACCAATTCTGAAACCTTACCTACGGCCATCAAAGAAATCAAAGAAAATGATATATGGTCTGTAACAGGTCAATTCTCTGATGAAGGCTTTGCTGCCATCAACCGTGTTGCAACTGCTTCAGGCCTCATCAACAGCGATGTTGACCGTGCAGATGTTATTGCCGAAGATTTTATGAACAACTCTCACAAAAACATTAAATAATTCCCCAGTACTCCTCTTTAATAACGCTGACCGTTACTTATAAGACCCCATAAGTAACGGTCCTTTTATTTATTTTCGCAAACATAATGCTTATATATTTAAGCATAACAATAATAACAATATATAAAAATTGTACATTAAAGAATACTTACAAAATATTTATTTTACTTATAAATATATGAGGTGATTTAAATGAATCCTTGTGAATTGATTACAATTGTTTCATCTCTAGCAATAACAATTGCAAACAATGTACCCGATGATGATGATTTATCCATGTTAGCTTCAATAGTCACTCAGCTTGGTGATACATTAGCTACAATTGCCAATCAACGTAGTTTACAAAAATAACCATTGAAAATCATGCTGATTTAATACACCTTTTTTTACTACCGTATTTACAGCAAATTGAAGTTCCTTGCCTAAAGCATGTTCTATTATGGAAGCAAGCGTCTTTGGCCTTTTGCACCTTCATTTCTTGCTCCATCCTAAAGCATGTTCTATTATGGAAGCAAGCGCCGAAGCATCCAGTTTTATTTCAGACTGCAACAGCTTGATTTGCAAAGTAAAATTTTATCTTGAAGCTTACAAATACTATAAAAAGCCAATATGGATAAAACTTGTCTGAATTTTAGTAAAGTATTATAATGAGCAAACGCAGGCAGATTATTTTTAAAAAGTATAGGCAGGCCTTACATAATTTGCTATAATAAATTAAATACTTGTATCTTTTAAGAATAAAGGAGAATAATATGGCAAACAGTAAAAAAACTGTTACAAACTGGAAACTAAGCAAAAAAGCTTTAATTATGTGTTTGGTTGCGGCAGCAGTACTTTGTGCAATAGGTTTTGTTATCACTTATATATATGCCCAAAATCAGCCCAATGGCGAAGGTTTACAGGCGGAAATATATGTAGATGATACATTAGCTATGGTGGTACCATTAGAAAGCGATGGCTCTGAAATAGCAGAAATACCCAGTGCCCCCGGAACCCATTATCAGCATGTTACCAGTGGCTGCATCCGCATTTTGAGCAACGATTGTAATGAGCAAACCTGTGTGAAAACAGGCTGGATAGATGAACTGGGCGAAACCATAACCTGCCCTGAAAAAAATATTCTGATAAAAATAACCCCTTTGGAAACCAAAGCTAATATTCTTCAGGATAATCAAGAAAATACCGCACAAAATTAAAACAGAAAAGAGGTAAAAAAATGAGCGTACAACATGTAAACCAGCAGAATTTCGAGGAAGTTGTGTTAAAAAGCGATAAGCCCGTACTTTTGGATTTTTGGGCCACCTGGTGCGGCCCCTGCAAAATGCTTACCCCTGTTTTGGAAGAAGTAGCAAAAGAGCTTGAGGACAAAGCCTTGATTGTTAAAGTAGATATAGACGAAAACCCCGATTTAGCCAAAAAATACATGGTTATGAGCGTACCTTCGCTGTTTGCCATCAATAACGGTGAAATAGCGGATAGAACCATAGGCTTTATGGATAAAGATGCCATAATGGATTTTATGGGTGATTTGGTTTAATTTCCGCAAAAACTGAATTTAATAAAACTAAACTGCTGAGCATAAAAGTTTATGCTCAGCAGTTTTTATTTTTGTGTTCATATATTTTTAAAATTATTCTCTGACATACAAAAAA